>NC_014828.1:1995000-2302500 GCF_000178115.2 Ethanoligenens harbinense YUAN-3 | reverse complement strand
CGGTAAAACGCCATGGAGGCCCGAACCGACCTCCGTTGAAAAGGCGGCGGATGAAGTGTGGGTAGCGGAGAAATTCCAATCGAACTCGGAGATAGCTGGTTCTCCCCGAAATAGCTTTAGGGCTAGCCTTGTGTTAGATTACCGGAGGTAAAGCACTGAATAGCCGCGGGGCCGAGAGGCTACCAAAGCTTATCAAACTCTGAATGCCGGATAATCGATGCACAGGAGTCAGACTGCGTGAGATAAGTTTCGCAGTCAAAAGGGAAACAGCCCAGACCCACAGCTAAGGTCCCTAATGGATACTAAGTGTAAAAGGATGTGGAACTGCTTAGACAACCAGGATGTTGGCTCAGAAGCAGCCACTCATTCAAAGAGTGCGTAATAGCTCACTGGTCGAGTGGTTTTGCGCCGAAAATGTAACGGGGCTAAGTATCCAACCGAAGCTTGGGCAGTCTTTAAGACTGGGTAGGGGAGCGTTCCATGCGGGGTGAAGTCAGAGCGAAAGCGCTGGTGGACTGCATGGAAGTGAGAATGCCGGAATAAGTAGCGCGAATTATGTGAGAATCATAATGGCCGGAAGCCTAAGGTTTTTGGAGGAAGGTTCGTCCGCTCCAAGTTAGCCGGGAGCTAAGGCGAGGCCGAAAGGCGTAGCCGATGCACATGCTGTGGATATTCAGCAGCCGCCGAAATTGTTAAGCAGGGGGACACTCAGGAAGGGTACATCCCGGTCGATGGTAGCACCGGGCGTAAGGGAGCGAAATTAAGTAGCGAAGTGTACTTGGAATGAGGCGAGAAAAGCCCTGTGAATTGATGAGGCGCCCGTACCGCAAACCGACACAGGTAGGCAGGAGGAAGACTCTAAGGCCAACGGGAGAAGGATTGTTAAGGAACTCGGCAAGTTGACCCCGTAACTTCGGGATAAGGGGTGCTCTGGAAACAGAGCCGCAGAGAATAGGCCCAGGCGACTGTTTAGCAAAAACACAGGTCTCTGCTAAATCGAAAGATGATGTATAGGGGCTGACACCTGCCCGGTGCCGGAAGGTTAAGAGGAGGCGTGCAAGCGCCGAATTGAAGCCCCGGTAAACGGCGGCCGTAACTATAACGGTCCTAAGGTAGCGAAATTCCTTGTCAGGTAAGTTCTGACCCGCACGAATGGTGTAACGATCTGGGCACTGTCTCAACAATCTACCCGGCGAAATTGTAGTGCTGGTGAAGATGCCAGCTACCCGCGATTAGACGGAAAGACCCCATGGAGCTTTACTGTAACCTGATATTGGATTTCGGCATTTCATGTACAGGATAGGTGGGAGACTGGGAACCAGAGGCGCCAGCCTTTGGGGAGTCACCCTTGGGATACCACCCTTGAAGTGCTGGAATTCTAACCATCGCCCGTGAATCCGGGTGGGGGACATTGTCAGGCGGGCAGTTTGACTGGGGCGGTCGCCTCCGAAAGAGTAACGGAGGCGCTCAAAGGTTGGCTCGGCACGGTCGGAAATCGTGCTATTGAGTGTAAACGCACAAGCCAACTTGACTGTGAGGCCGACGGGCCGAACAGGTACGAAAGTAGGAGTTAGTGATCCGGCGGTTTGTAAGTGGAAATGCCGTCGCTCAACGGATAAAAGCTACCCTGGGGATAACAGGCTGATCTCCCCCAAGAGTCCACATCGACGGGGAGGTTTGGCACCTCGATGTCGGCTCATCACATCCTGGGGCTGAATTCGGTCCCAAGGGTTCGGCTGTTCGCCGATTAAAGTGGTACGCGAGCTGGGTTCAGAACGTCGTGAGACAGTTCGGTCCCTATCTGTCGCGGGCGCAGGATATTTGAAGGGTGCTGTCCTTAGTACGAGAGGACCGGGATGGACGCACCGCTGGTGTATCAGTTGTCTTGCCAAAGGCACGGCTGAGTAGCCAAGTGCGGAACGGATAAACGCTGAAGGCATCTAAGCGTGAAACCGACCCTAAGACGAGATATCCCACACCGGTAAGGTGGTAAGACCCCTTGAAGACTACAAGGTTGATAGGCCAGGGGTGTAAGTATCGTGAGGTACTCAGCTGACTGGTACTAATAGGTCGAGGGCTTGACCTGAGGTCAATTTGGAAAGCAGAGAACGAGCATTATTCAGTTTTGAAGGCCCCCGCCGGGCAGTGCCCGGTGACAAGTTCAGGGAAGCGGCATAAAGTGATTTGTGCACAGCCTGAACGGGCGGATGAGAGATCATCCGCGGGTTTTCAGCACACTCAATAGGGGTGCATAAGGGAAAAGTTTTCAGGCAGAGCATTTGCGAAAGCAGAGAGTTTTCCTGAACTTGCCTCTATGGCGAATAGGCACCTCTAGCTCAGTTGGTAGAGCAGCTGACTCTTAATCAGCGGGTCCAGGGTTCGAGTCCCTGGAGGTGCACCAGCGGGCATAGCCCGCTTCCAAGCTCGAATAGAGCTTGCTGGTGCAAGTGGCACACAGCCCGCGAGGGCGGCCACAAGCCAGACCATACTCAAAAGGGTATGGCGGGGTAAAGGATTCAGGCAGAGGGTTTGTGCAAGCAGAAAAACTTTCCTGAACTTGCGCCGCGCAAGCGGTGAACTTACCCCGGCGCAGTCGGCCCGTTGGTCAAGCGGTTAAGACTCCGCCCTCTCACGGCGGCATCATCGGTTCGAATCCGTTACGGGTCACCAGAGAGTACCAGTCTGCGGGGTTGCAAAACCAAACGGATTGTGCTATATTAAATAGGCCTTTTTCCGGCGCGATCACTTCAAACCGGATGAAGATACAACCACAGGGCAGCAGACAGGTAAAGGTTTTAGGCAGAGCCGCATTTGGTTTCTGCTGGGTATCCTGAACCTGGTTGCATGGCCAGTGCAGCCGGTGTCAATGACGATGAGGTTCCACCCGTTCCCATTCCGAACACGGCAGTTAAGCTCATCGGTGCCGAAGATACTTGGAGGGAAGCTTCCTGGGAAAATAGGTCGGTGCCGGCACAATTTCATCTCTTGATTTGCTGTCCTCATGGCGGCAGCGGAGATATTCCTCAATAGCTCAGTTGGTAGAGCATGCGGCTGTTAACCGCAGGGTCGTAGGTTCGAGTCCTACTTGGGGAGCCAGTGAACAACCGTCGCGCTTTTGTGCGGCGGTTGTTGCGACAATATCATATTTTTATATAGACGGGCCTTTAGCTCAGTTGGTTAGAGCCACCGGCTCATAACCGGTTGGTCCGGGGTTCGAGTCCCTGAAGGCCCACCAATGCAATTTGGGGCAATTTTGAGCTGGTTTATACAGATTGTATTTTCAGCATTGAATTGTTCTAACAATAGAAGATGGTCTTGCGGATACGGGTGCAGCAAATGGCATATGAAGCAGATATGCCGCATGTTGCTCCGTTTTTGTTTGTAGATGTTGTTTATGCGGCGTGCAGTTGGGAATATGTGCCGCCGGGAAAGTGTGGCGGTATGGATGAGGAAAAGGGCGCAGGCTTTTCTGAAAGCCCGCATATGGATCAGAAGCCTGTTGCGGCGGTATCTGTCGGGTGAGTTTTTGGATTACCGGCAGGTGATTGCCATCATCCTGCCCATCATTGTTGATCAGGCGTTTGTGTTCGGCAGCAACCTCATCAACACGGCTATGATCAGTTCTGCCGGGGTGGCCGCAGTCAGCGCGGTCAACATGGTGGACTCGGTCAATATTTTCTTGGTTTCCGTATTTGTTGCCGTTTCCACCGGGGGCACGGTTGTGGTCGCGCAGTATAAAGGGCGCGGTAACCATGCAATGGTTTCCAAGGCTACGGCTGGTTCGGTGACATCGGTCTTCGCATTCGCCTTCGGTATCAGTCTGTTGTTTGTTTTGCTGCATGGTCCGGTGCTCGGTTTCCTGTTTGGTCGGGCCGCCCCGGATGTGATGACAAATGCGCGTATTTATCTGATCGGCAGCGGCCTGTCTTATTGCGGAATCGCGCTGGAGGAGAGTGTCTGCGGTGCGCTGCGCGGCGTGGGGGAAGCTCGCAGTGCGCTTTCGCTTTCGCTCATCATGAATCTATCCTATGTCGGCTTCAATCTGATTTTTATCAACGTCCTGCACTTGGGAGTGCTGGGAATGGCGATTTCCATCAATCTGTCCCGTTATCTCGGAGCCGCCTGTGCATTGTTTTATCTCATGCGCGTTAATACATCGCTGCATTTCTGCGGGCGCGATGTTTTTCACGTTTCGTTCGCAATGGCCCGGCAGATCTTGTTTATCGGTTTGCCGTTTGCGGCCGAGCAAATGTTTTTTAACGGTGGCAAAATTTTGACACAGATCTTTATTGTGGGTCTGGGTACCTATGCGATCGCGGTCAACGCCATCTGTAACGCAGTGCTTGGTGTGACGCAAATCCCCGGCAGCGCGCTGTTGCTGTCCATTGTAACCGTGGCTGGGCAATGCATGGGATACGGCAGCTTGAAGGACACGAAAAAGTTCATCCGCAGTTTCATGTGGCTGACGGCTGGTTCCTATGTGCTCACTGCGCTGCTTATGATTCCTATCCTTTCGTTCATGCCCGCTCTGTTCCATCCTCCCGCAAGCATTTTGCCCACCATCGCGTGGATCATGTTTATCACCGCATTGGCACAGATACCGGCCTGGGCGCCCAGCTTTGTCCTGCCGTCGGCCCTGCGGGCGGCGGGCGATGCCAGGTTCACTTCGGTGGTCTCCATGCTTTCCATGTGGCTGTTTCGTCTGGGAATGGGCATCCTGCTTGGATTTGTCCTTAAACTCGGCATTGCGGGATTTTGGTTTGCCATGGATGCCGAGTGGTTTGTGCGCGGCGTGGTCTTCCTGTGGCGGTTTCGTGGGGAAAAGTGGTATGCGCATTCTGTGATCGAATGATGTCGCATAACCTGTTGGGGTCTTTGCTGCAACGGATTTCGGGAGAGATCCGCGCGGCTGTGTTCACATCCCCGTACGGTTTCCGTATGATATATGGGTGATACTCATGGCTAACCGTATCCCGGGCGAGAATCTGACGATTTTGGCGGCCTCTGCTGCCAATGCTCTTGCGGCAAGATTGAACGTGAAATCCTTGACGCTGCTTGCCGCCTTTCTCGGTACTCTGTCGAATGATCTGTTCCTCATTGTCGCCCAGAGAAATGCGAGTGCCGCCCATGAAACGGGTCCGGAGCGGTAGAGGATGATGGGCATTGCAATTTTACGGCATGAAGCCCCCATATGGTAGCAGCCGATGTACCGGAATCGGCGCTTTCGGTGAAGGAGCCGGAAAAACCCAAAAGTCCTGCCGTTTTAGGCGGCAGGACTGGAGATGGTTTTCGTTTTTCACGGGTGAATGGTATGCTGTTTGGCGGCCGTAGATGTCAAGGAAATATGCCGCGGCCTATGGGATTCTTCTCGGATCGAGAAGTTGATGTATTCTGTGTTGCATGCTTTGCAGATTTTTTTCATGCATCGGCTGACATGCGCATAGTTGCGCTGCGCATCTATAATATCCCTGTACTGGTCCATTTTTAAAAATCACCTCGGTTCAGTTTATGGATAAGCCCGGAAAAAGGTGATGTGCCGGGTCGGTTACAGGGCGACAAATATGGAAACAATGCCGGCGCTCACCGCGCCGATCACATCGGCAATCAAATCAACATCCGTATCCGTAAGCCCATGCTGGTGATGGGTATGGCAGACAGAATCCAGAATGAATTCATATATCTCAAACAGGCAGCCCAGGGATATGCCTATGGTCGAGACAGCCACAACGGTATAAAATTTCGGGACGGCCACACGAGAAACATAATGTGAGACAGTTTGTTTCAATACGGAGTAACCAAAAAGCGAGAAAGCCAGCGAACCGAATGCATGCCAATATCGGTCGAAGTGCCTGGAACGGTCATAATAGTTCCAATAGTTTCCCGCCACAAGATGCCCGAGGACGGCAATAAAGGCAAGTGCCAATACGGATACCCGGACATGGAGACCGGCTACGGGCTGTATCATCAGGAAAAAGATCGACAGAGCGTAAATCACCGTAGTTTTTAGGAACAGGGGATATCGTTTCTTTTGGATCGCCAGAACACCTGTCCAGATCATGATGGCAGAAAAAGCGATCGTGATCAGCGTCAACGGCATGATAGACCCCATCAAAGCACCTCGTTATCGTGGTATAGGTTTATTGTTATCCGGATAGCAGCCGATATTCCAGGAAAAAGCGTGCGCCGTTCAGGGGAAAACCGGAAGACGAGGTTCTTAAGGTCGGTCTGTGCCGGGCCGGACGCATGCACCGAGCGGCCGGAATGGCCGGGTGTGAGCCTCCGCCGCAGGCGGAAAGTCTGATAAGAAGGCTGTTACGAAGAATCCGCTAAAAACAGTTCGGCGATCATTGTGTACGTTCATGGTTTTTCACAATTGATTTTTGCGTCGCAATATAGTAAAATATATAGCATACTAATTATTTGCGACGGCAATGAAGCCAAGCAGTCGGGGAGACTGCTTGGCTTTTTTATTGGTGGCGCTATAGCTTTTGGCAATATCATCAGGGAATAAGATGCGGAAGGTGGTGGAATTTATGAAGCCGAATAAGATCGCGAGCGGTGCTGTATCACCGGATGCGCACAAGGTAGTGGCGATACGCGTCCTGTTTGTGATGGCGGCAGCCATCGCGTTGTCCGGCGCAGTGTTCACAGCGTATAGCATCGTTGCGCAGGTGACATTTCGAGTGTTCAATGCGCCGCTGCCGGGTGCGCTGCTTGGTCTGGTCGTCGTTTATTTTGGTGTCCGCAGTTTTCTGTCTGTTCGGAAGCTGCGGGAAGAAGTCTATAAGAAAAGCGCGAAATTTTCGTGGAACAACTTTAAAAAGCAGCGTTCGGCCAAATAAAGCACGTTTTTTCTGAACGTCTGCATCTTCTTATCGTATTTGACGTCGGCGTATCTCAAAATATAGACCGATAGGCTGGCGTTGAAAATATATTTGGGGGAATGAACATGAAAAAAGCAGCAAAAATCCTTGGCATCGTTTTCCTGCTGTCGGTCATTGTGTGCATTGTGTCCACTGTCGCAATGGCTGCCACCAACGATCCGTCCGGCGCGGGTTACGCCGCGGGAGCGGTCACCGGAAAAGAAACCATCGGTGATGTGGCGACGGCGGCGAACAAAGCGCAGTTTGGCGTCAACTTTGTCTGGGTGCTCATTACTGGGTTTATGGTGTTCTTCTTCCAGTGCGGTTTCGCAATGGTGGAAACGGGTTTTTGCCGGGGTAAAAATGCGGCGCATACCATGACCATGAATTTCATGGTGTTTCTTGTCGGCGCCATCGGCTATTTTATTTCTGGCTTTGCGATCCAGTTTGGAGGCGTTGGCGCGATCGCCAATCTTGGCGGTTCCACGGCTCTGAACGGCCTGCTTTCCATTCCCGGCCTGGGAGGAATCCTGGGTTATAAAGGATTTTTCCTTTCCTCCGGCAGCACCTATGACGCGGGTATCTATGCCATGTTCTTCTTCCAGATGGTGTTCATGGATACCACCGTTACCATCCCAACCGGCGGCATGGCCGAGCGTGTGAAATACTCTGCCACCGTCATCACATCGTTCTTTATTTCGCTCATTTTCTATCCGCTTTATGGCAACTGGGTCTGGGGCGGCGGCTGGCTGGCCACGCTTGGCGCGAACTTTGGTCTTGGGCACGGTGCGGTCGACTTCGCCGGTTCCGGCGTCGTGCATGCGATGGGCGGCGTGCTTGCGGTAGCCGGTGCGGTTGTGATCGGCCCCCGTATTGGCAAATTCAAGAAAGACGGGACGGCGCGGGCTTTCCCGGGTCACCATGTTCCCATGGCGATCATCGGTACGATCATCCTGTTCTTCTGCTGGTTCTCGTTCAATGCCGGCGGCACGCTGACCGGTTCGGATTTCCGCATCGCCATCGCCGCGACCAACACCATGATCGCAGGCGCAATCAGCGGGGCGACCGCGATGTTTTATTGGTGGGCGCGCCACGGCAAACCCGATCCTTCCATGACGGCGAACGGTGCGTTGGCGGGTCTGGTTGCCATCACCGCTCCCTGTGGTTTCACAAGCGCTCCGTGGGCGGCCGTCATCGGCCTGGTGGCCGGCATTCTGGTCTGCATAGCTGTCCCGACTGTTGAAAACAAATTTAAGATCGACGACCCGGTCGGCGCGATTTCCGTGCACTTTGTGAACGGTCTTTGGGGCGTGATTGCCACCGGCCTGTTTGCGGACGGTACATACGGCGACGGTTTCAATGGTGTGAAAGGCACGGTCCGCGGCCTGCTGTATGGGGACCCCGGCCAGTTCTTGGCTCAGCTCATCAGTGTCTGCACCATCCTCGTATATGGCCTGGGTGTGGCATTTATCTGGTACAAAGTGCTGGATAAGGTCTGGGGCCTGCGTGTTGCGCCTGAAGTGGAGCTGGCCGGTCTGGACCTGGATGAAATGGGTGCCTACGGTTATCCCGATTTTCAGTTGAACACGAATACGGAATTGGATTCCTCTTCTCCAGACGATGCGGAAGTGAAAGAACTGAAAAATGTAAAATATCGGTTCAGAATCAAAGTCCGCTGATTGGAATTTTACGGATGGATATACGCCGGAAAATAGAGAAAGCCGAGCTGTGATTCTTTTTTGGCGCGGTTTCCGAACGGGAATGGATTCCTGTATTTTCTGTTCTGGGAGAAGCCGATGCTACTTGTTCTGATTATTCTTTTTATTTTGATTGCAGTTCTGCCGCTGTTTGTCAAGCAAGTCGAACAAAACGTGGAGATATTCCTGTTGATCATGGGGATTGCGGCGGCTGCCGTATCGGGTATGCTGACGCCGGCGCATTTGCTGCTTGTGTTCCAGGATCAGTTCCTTTATATCATAACGGCCGCTGTGTTTTTGGTCAGCTTGATCTTCCGTGTTTTGGAGGCCCATGTAAAGGCGTTCGTAAATACCTTGCTGGATCATCTTTCGCTCAAGCTGATCGTTTTTCTTCTGGTGGTCTGTCTGGGGTTGATCTCCAGCATCATCACGGCGATTATTGCCGCGCTTTTGCTGGTTGAGATCGTGTCCATTCTTCCGCTCGACAACAAAAGCAAAGTCCGGGTAAGCGTCGTGTCCTGTTTCTCCATTGGCCTTGGCGCGGTCCTTACTCCCATCGGTGAACCTCTGGCCACGATTGTCACGTCAAAGCTGCACCAGCACTTTTTATACATGTTTCAACTGCTGGGTGGGTATTCTATCGTGGGCGTTGTGCTGCTGGGGCTGCTGAGCATGGTTTTTGTCGATGAAAATTGGAGAGCGAAGTTCAGCGAAAACGATGAAGTGATGGTTATCCCCGAAAAAGAGGATATGCGGACGATCGGCATTCGGACCGGCAAGATTTTTATGTTTGTCGTTGCATTGGAACTGCTGGGGATGGGCTTCAAGCCGGTCATAGATACGTATATCATCCACTGGAGCAATGATTTGTTGTATGCCGCAAACATGGTTTCCGCTATTTTGGACAATGCGACATTGGCCGCCGCGGAAATTGATCCTGTGATGGGCACCGTTCAGATCAAAGCAATTCTGATTAGCCTGTTGGTGAGCGGTGGCATGTTGGTTACCGGGAACATTCCCAATATCGTGACGGCAGCCAAACTCAAAATCAGCATGAAACAGTGGGCTTGGGTTGGTCTTCCCATCGGTGCGGTACTTTTAGTGGGGTATTATTTGGTACTTTTCGTAGTTCATATTTGATAGGAAGGTGCTTGACATGAAAAAAGTCGAAGCGATTATAAGGCCGGAAAAATTGGATGATGTCAAGGCGGCGCTGAACGCATTGGACATCAAAGGGGTAACGGTCACGCAGGTGTCCGGAGCCGGCAACCAGAAAGGTCAGAAAAATTATTACCGCGGTGCAGTGGTGGAACTGGCCCTTCTGCCCAAAGTGAAAATCGAGATCGTTGCGGAAGATGACCGCGTTTCTGCGATTACCGGCGCTGTCGCGAAAGCGGCCAAAACCGGCGCGATTGGCGACGGTAAGATTTTCGTCACCAATGTGGAAGAAGTTATCCGTATCCGGACCGGTGACACCGGAGATGGCGCGATCTAACAAATAGTAACCCGCATTCTGTTTGAAATGAATTTTGCCCCCGGCTTTGCCGGGGGCATTTTTTTAGGCGTGCTGCCGTGCAACTCTCGATGGAAGTTTGCCATCACGAAACCGCCTGCCGGATTTCTCACGGCGGGCGGTTTCGTGCGCGCATGTTCCATGATGATCGAATGGGTTTCATGATGGCGGCGCATCAGGTGTTTGCATTCGGCAACGTCACTTCGATTTCCAAGGCTCCGTTCCGGATGGACGTACCCGCCTGCCCGCCGTTGCGCTCTGCCAGTAATTTGACGATTGCCAACCCAAGTCCGCCGCTCCGGGCCCTGGCCGGGTCTGCCGTGTAAAAGCGCTCAAACAGCCGCGCTGCATCCGGTTCGGCCCCTTCCTTGATGCGGTTGCGAAAGGAAAGCATCGCACAGCGGTCCTGCCGGATATGTACCTCGACGACTCCTCCGGCATGCTGTGCACAGTTGCGTATCAGATTTTGCAGGATGCGCACCACCATTTCACGGTCTGCCAGAGCGAATACGGCAGGCTCTGTGTCAAACTGCACCGCCAATCCATTTTCCTCGAAAACGGATACCGAATCGGCCAGACATTCTGCCGCAAGGTTTCCAAGATTGATGCGCTCCGGTTGCGGCCTCACCTCGGTGTACAGCAGGCAGGCATATTCAAAAAAATGTTCAATGAGCTGTCCCAACTGTTCGGCATGCTTTTGTGCCACCCGGACCTTTTCCTGTTGCTGGGGAGTAAGGCCACTTTTGGAAAGTAATTGCTGGTACCCCTTGACAGCGGTCAGCGGCGTGCGCAGGTCGTGCGACAGGTTGGCAATCATTTCTCGAAATTGTTTTTCCTCGCGCGCACCCTGCAGGCGAAGGGTTTCCTCCGCCTGCAGGCAGTTGTTGATGTTGGCCGCCAACGCGTTCAATCTTCGGTCAAACAGTTCCAGACTGACCATCTGCCGCGTGTGTTCGGAAAGGCGCTTCTGTAGTTGACGGTTGATATGGCGCAGTTGCCATTGCAATAAGGCGATATAGATGCCCGCGCCGGCAAGCAATATGCAGAGTACGCCGATCACAATCGTCAACCTGTTCACCCGTCCTTTATTTGATATCCGCTCTGCGGAAGATGGCATACGCGATGCCCAGCATGACGGTGATGAATGCCACGCAGGCCATAATAGCTTTGATGACCGTACTTGTCCCCATGTTCAGTGAAGGCAGCAGATATCTGCCGCTGTAGGGTGTGCAGGCGATGACGCGATCCAAAGTTTGGGAGGATTGTGCTAACGGGATTAGTTGCCCGCACAGAATGGAAAACGCGTAATAGATGGCGGCGACGGCGACGGGTTTCTTCACCGCAAGAGCCAGCGGCACGCAAAGGCTCAGTTCCGCTGCGTATACCAGCAGCAACAGCAACATCAGGCCGAACACCTGCGCGCCTTGCGCGGACGTCAGATTTTTTCCGCCGAGAGCTGCCAGCAGGCTCATGAACCCCGCATTTGCACTTCCGAGACTGTAAGTTTTGGCGGTGCCCAGCCCGATGCCGGCCGCGATGGCATAGGGAATGAGAAACACGACGATGGTACAAAGGAACGAGGTCAGCTTGCCGGTTAGGATGGATAATCGACTGGAACCGCCGGCGATGGCGTCGTGGATGACTTTGTTATCCAGATCGCCGCAGATGAAGATGCCGGCGGATACCCCGCCCAAGATGCTGATAACGCTTACGTCGGAAAACAGGATACCGAGGCCGGATATGCTGGCGCTGATGTTTCCGGCCGCGACCTGGCGGGCAAACAGCATCATTGCAACCGCGCCCAGCACGGTGATGAGCAGCAGCACCCGCATGGCGGTGGATCGGCTCATCCGGTAAAAGTCGGCCCGTACCATGTTAAGCATGCTTCTCACCCCCGATCAGAGAAACAAAATAGTCCTCGAGGGTTTCCCCTTCTTTGGAAAGACCGGTGACAACGATGCCGTTGTCAAAAAGCACGTTCGCCACTTGTTCCTTTTTATCCAGATAATCGAAGAGTTTGACGGTTTTGTCTGGCAGCACCTGATAGCTGTGCGTATGCAGCCGTTCTTCCAGAACGACCGCCAGCTTCTCCGGTTGATCGCACTGGATGCACAGATGGTGCCGGCAGCGCTCGTCGAGCTCCGCCAAGGTGAGCGTTTGTTTGATCTCGCCTTTGTGGATGATGATGTAATCGGTCGCCGTCTGGTAGAGCTCCGGCAGGTTGTGGCTGGAAATGAGGATGGTCATCTGCCGTTCTTTACAGAGCTTGATGACCAGGTTGCGGATCTCGACCACACCGAGCGGGTCCAGCCCGTTGATCGGCTCATCCAGAATCAGAAGCTCGGGATTGCTCAACAGCGCGCACGCGATGCCCAGCCGCTGCTTCATGCCCAGCGAAAAATCCCGTGCTTTTTTGCGGCCCGTGTCCGTCAGCCCGACCAGTTCCAGTTGTTTGTCTTCAGTTTCCGCGTTGGGGACACCGCGTATCAGCCGGTGGAAGCGCAGGTTTTCCTTGGCGGTCATATCGGCGATCAGGCTGGGGTGTTCGATCATGCTGCCGATCCGTTTCCGTTCTTCCTGTAATGCTTTTTCCCCACCGTGGCCAAATAGGGTGATGCTGCCTGCCGTAGGGAACCCAAGCCCGGCGACCATCCGCATCAAGGTGGATTTTCCCGCGCCGTTCTGGCCGATCAGTCCATAGATTCTGCCGGTTTCCAATGTAATGGAAACGTCATGCAGCGCCGAAAAGCCGTGATAGGTTTTTGTCAATCCGTTTGTTTGCAATACACTTGGCATAGACGTACGCTCCTTTCCTTTCTGTTTTCCAGTTTAGCGCGCAAAGGTTTAGAAAAGGTCAAGAAAGGCAGGAAAAGGGTATGGAAACCGTTAAGATGTACAGGTGCTTCCGTCCGTATACAGTCGGTACCCCAATCTCCAGACTGTTTCGATATATGCGTTGTTGGGGTTGGCTGTTTTCAGTTTGCCGCGCAGGTTGCTGATATGTGTTTTGACGGCGCTGTCGTCGCCGAGATATTCCTCCTGCCAAATGGTTTCATACAGGTTGGCTTTGGTGAACACTTTGTTTTGGTGCAGCAGGAGCGTTTTCAGAAGCTGGTATTCCTTGGCGGTGAGTTCCAGTTGCGTCTGGCCGATGGTTACGCGCTTGGCGGTATCGTCCAAAACCATATCTTTGTACCGGAGCAGTCGCGGGGTATCTTTCTGGCGTCCGGCGCGCCGCAGGGCGCATTCCACCCGCGCGGTCATTTCACCCAGATCGAACGGCTTGGTGATATAGTCGTCCGCCCCCAGTTTCAACAGGTCGATTTTGGTGCCAACCATATCTTTGGCGGAAACGACGATGACGGGAATATCGGAAAACGGGCGCATTTCCCTGAGCACTTCATCCCCGCTCTTGTACGGAAGCATCAGGTCCAGCAGTACCAAATCGTATCTGCCGTTTCGGAGGGCATTTATGCCGTCCGGGCCGGTATAGGCCGAAGTGACCTGGTAGCCCGCGTCGGTTAGCGCCTCCGCAATCATCCGGTTGACGTCTTGCTGGTCTTCTATCACGAGAATGGATTTCATCGGTTGCCACTCCATTTTGAAAGGATGATGCCGGATTCGTTTGTTTGCACATATCCCATTATACAACTTTTGGGCAGGGGGCGCAGGCTTTTGTGGTTTCGGCCGCGATGAAACGGAGCCTCCCTCTGAAGCGCATATGGCCGGTATAGCCGCAGACGGAGATCGCGGACGTTTCCCGCCGTTTGTTCCGGTTTCGCTGAAATCATGGCGGTGTTTTCCGCTTTTGCGTATAAAAAATCCGCCTGTCAGGCGGATTTTGGCTTGCTGAGAGAAACCTAGTGCATGGACATGGTGCTTGATTCCAGCCCGGGACGGCGTCTGGAGGAATTTGGCGCAGAGTCGTTCCCGAGCGTGTTTTCCCGCACGCCATCTTGGGTTTTGCCGATCGTGTTGTCAACGGTTGGTCTGTAATGATCGTCAAATGCTATTTCCGGTGCGTTTGATAACTGTATGATATACTGGCCGTTTTCCACCCGTGTGCTTTCGATCGTCTCTCCGTTCTGCATTCTGAGCTTGAGGTTTTCAAGCTGCATCCGCTGCAATTCCATGCGAACACCTCCGGAACTAGTGTGCCCCGTCAGCGTGCAATCAAGCAGGGTCCGGGCCGGTTGTGCTCATTTTCTGCATGCTTGCGCCGCCAGCACCATGTTTTTCAGGCTCGGTACGGTTTCTTTCATACCGCGTGTCTTGAGCCCGCAGTCGGGATTGACCCAAAGCCGGTGGATATCCAGTTTGGCAATCAGTTGCCGGATGATGTTTTCAAGTTCTGCTCGCTCGGGCACGCGGGGCGAGTGGATGTCGTAAACGCCGGGGCCAACCTCGGTTTTGAAATGGCCGGCTTTCAATACATCGAGCAGCGACAGGTCGGACTTGGCTGCTTCGAAGGTGATCACGTCGGCATCCATGTCGTCAATGTCCCGGATGATGTCCTCGAATCGGCTGTAGCACATATGCGTGTGAATCTGCGTTTCCGACCGGACGGACGCGTGCACCAGACGGAACGCCGGGATGGCCCAGTCCAGGTACTGTGCGTGCCAGTCGCATTTGCGCAGCGGCAGTTTTTCGCGCAGGGCGGCCTCGTCGATCTGGATGATCCGGATGCCGCGCGCTTCCAGGTCGGCCACCTCGGCCTTGATGGCCAGCGCAATCTGGAACGCAATCTCCCGGCGCGGCAGATCTTCGCGCGGGAACGACCAGTTCAGAATGGTCACCGGCCCGGTTAGCATGCCCTTCACCGGTCGGTCGGTCAGGCTTTGCGCGTAAGCGATGGTGTCCACGGTCATCGGGCCGGGCCGCCGCACGTCGCCGAAGATAACGGGCGGCTTCACACAGCGCGTGCCATATGACTGCACCCACGCGTTTTTTGTAAAGAGGAACCCGTCGAGCTTCTCACCGAAGTATTCCACCATGTCGTTGCGCTCGAACTCACCATGTACCAATACATCCAGTCCGATTTCCTCCTGCAGGGCGATCACATCCGCGATTTTCTGCCGGATGGCCGCATGATATGTTTCCGCCGTGATCCGGCCGGCTTTATAGTCCCGGCGCAGGGCGCGCACCTCGCTTGTCTGCGGGAAGGAGCCGATGGTTGTGGTGGGCAGCAGCGGCAGTTTCAGCGCCGCCTTTTGGATGGCGCGCCGCTCTTCGAATGCCGGGCGGCGGATGAAATCATTCTCCCGCAGGCTGGACACAGCTGCGCGCACGTCGTTGAAACGGAACGCCGCATCCTGCTTGCGCGCGAGAATGGCCCGGTTGCGCAGGAATGCCGCGTCCGTCGCCCACGCAGCGTCATCCGACAGGCGCGCCAGCTCAGCCAGTTCCTCCAGTTTTTCCTCGGCGAAGGCGAAATGCTCGCGGAAGGTTTCCGCAAGGTCCGGTTCGTTATGCACGGTGTAGGGTACGTGCAGCAGCGAACAGGAGGTGCCCAGCACAAGTTTGCCCGGCTCCACTGCTTGCTCCAGCCGGTGGATCAGCGCCAGCGTCTGCTCATAATGGTTCACCCAGATGTTTTTTCCGTTGACCACGCCGGCAACCAGCGTTTTGCCTTCTGGAAATCCATGCTGCTCCACAAGCCGCAGATTTTCCGTACCCTCGATGAAATCCAGCCCGATCGCGTCGAAATCCATACCGGTGAGCTGCGTGTAGCTGTCGCGCACATCGCCGAAATAGGTCTGCAGAAGCACGCGCGGGCGGCCCGGCGTGGCCAGAAGGCCGTCGTAGAGGGTGCGGAACAGCGCGAGGTCGTCCTCCGTCAGGTCGGTCACGAGGAAAGGCTCGTCGAGCTGCACCCACTCCGCTCCCAGCTTTTCCAACCGCAGGAGCACGCTGCGGCACACGGGCAGCAGTTCCTCCGCGAGCATGCGCAGCGGCTTGTCCGAGCGATTTTCTGCCAACCGCAAGAAGGTAAACGGCCCGACCAGCACCGGCCGGGTACGCACACCGGCCTCCAGCGCCTCCGTAAACTCCGCGAAGGGTTTCTCCGAGCCGCAGGCAAAGACGGTTTCACCGTCGATCTCCGGCACGATGTAATGGTAGTTGGTGTTGAACCATTTGCGCATGGGCAGGGCGTGCACATCCCCGTGCGTGCCTTGATAGCCTTTCGCCATGGCAAAATACGTGTCCAGTGCGTTCAGCCCCAGGTCATGGTAACGCTGCGGCACTGCGCCGAACAGGACAGCCGTATCGAGCACCGTGTCGTAGAGCGAAAAGTCGTTGGACGGAATGAAGTTCACGCCCGTCTCCCGCTGCCTATGCCACTGCCGCCGACGCAGCTCTGCGGCGTGCTGAAGCAGTGCGGGCCGGTCCAGCTCGTGACGGAAATACGCTTCCGTCCATTTTTTGAGTTCCCGGTCCGCTCCGATGCGCGGATACCCGGTCACCGATGTTTGTTTCATGTTTCTTCCTCCGAATGATGCAGGAGGAAATAGACACAACTTTTTGCACAAAAATTGTCCCTATCTCCATTCCCAGAGATGAGAGCAAACGATCCGGCAGGTCTCCTGGCTTTCTGCACTGCGCGGCCGCGCCTTCCCGCCGGAACGGCAGTGGCACTGTGCGGCTGCGGACACAGGTTACAGTAGTGGGCGCTGCCCGCGATTTTCACACGGTTCCCTATTCTCCTCCGGCAGGCAGAGGCACCGAATCGTCTTTGCCTGTTTTTATTGTAGTCCCGGAGAACAAACAACGTCAATCTTGTTTCCGCTGTTTGCGTCCTATTTCGGCAAACGAAAAATCTATGGTTCGTCATTTAAAAAGGCTATAGCGGCTTCGGCCGACACCTCCGTGCGCATGCCGGCCGGTTTTCTACGATACCTGCCGGTGACCCAAGGCGAGGCGAGCGGCGCTCGCCGGGAACGGTCTTCGGCCTTGTCAATCATGCTTATGACGGCGCCTGTCCAGGCGATATCGCGTCAGGCAGCCGAACACGGAACACGGCGCCGCCCCCATCCGCATTTTCGGCCTCCACGTCTCCGCCCATCAGCCGAACAGCCGCCTGCGCGATGGCCAACCCCAAGCCAAAACAGCCGTTCGTGCCTTTATAAAAGCGCTCAAACAAATGGGGCAGGGCATCCGGCGAAATACCTGGACCGTCATCCGCGATGGAAATCGTTGAATACCCGGCCTCCATCCGCAGCGAAACCGTGACCGACGTGCGTGCGTACCGCAAGCCATTGGAAAGGATGTTTTCCACACTTTGGGCAAGCAGGTGTTCATCCCCCATCACCACAGCGGGATCGGGCGGCAGACGGAGCCGTATCTCCCGCCCGCTCTGCAAAACCAGTCCGCCCAGCCGTTTGGCGCTTGCGGGCAGCGCTTTGCATAGATCGATGGGAACCGGCCGAACGTCGTATGTCCCGCTGTCCAACCGGGAAAGCGTGAGCAGTTCTTCCACCAGTCCCGTTATCCGCGTGCTTTCCCCTGCGATGATCTCGGCCGCGGCTTTGGTATCGGGCACAACGCCCTGTGCGATTCCCTCCGCGTAACCCTGTATTGACATCAATGGAGTGCGCAGTTCATGGGACGCGTTTTGCAGAAATGTTTTCTGGGCGCGGTCATACGCTCCCAGCCGCTCGGCCATCCGTGCGATGCTCTGCATCAGTACGCGGAACTCCAGAATATCGGTAGGCAAATCTGTCGGTGTGGCAAATTTGCCCGATCCGATTTGTTCGGCAGTTTGGCAGACCTGCCCAACTGTTTTGGAGAAACGCGCGGCAATGCGGCGCGCCACCAGCACGCCGATCAGAATGCCGCCGACCATAATGCAGATGAGCAGCAAATTGGCCATGCTCAAAAGGCGGTTGGCCAGATCCAGATGAGCCAGCAGCACCAGATACACCGTATTGCCCGGAACGGCAAGTGTGTCCATATACAGCAGATAGCTGTTTCCGCCCAGCCGGATCTCGGTGACACGGTTTTTTACGGTTTTAACGGACAAGCGGCGTTCCACTCGCCACAACGAGGCCGCGCTGAGGGGGTCGGTGTTTTTAGGGAAAAGAAGCTGTTTCCCACTGTCGAACACCAACACATCCGCGCCGTTCGTGGACAGCTCTCCGCCATGTAGCGAACCAGACAGTTTCCGCATCGTTTCGTCCAGTGCCTGCCCCTGAAACGCCGACGGATCACTGTCCAACAATTGAACGGCTGCCGCATGCATGGCCTGCGCTTCCGTTTGCAAATCGGCGCGCGCATTTTTTTGAACATAAATACGCAGAAACACGTTGAAAATAATCAATGTGAGCAATGGAATGAGAATGATGAGCAGCAGGGTAGGCGTCAGAATTTTACGTCGGAGGGTCTTCATCGTGCGGTCCTTTCTGCGTCAATTTGAACCCAAAGCCCCACACGGAGTCGATGGAAAACGATGCGCCTGCCTTTACCAGCTTTTTACGCAGCCGCTTGACCGTATCGTCGGTCGCCCGTGTATCCACTTCCGTACCGCTCCCGTATCGCCACACATGCCGGAGCAGTTCCGTGCGGGAGATGGCCTTTTCCCTGTTGCGCGCCATGTAAACCATTAGATCGTATTCCGTGGGCGTCAGGTCAAGCGGCACGCCGTTCAAGGTGGCCTCCCGCGCGTTCAGGCGAAGCAGCAGGCCGGCATAAGAAAGCGTATCGGCATCCGCTTGTAGGTTTGCGCTTTCCCGGCGCCGGAAGAGGGCGTTGGCACGGGCCACCAGTTCCATGGGAGAAAAGGGCTTGGTGAGGTAATCGTCCGAACCGAGCGTCAGCCCGGTGATGCGGTCAAATTCGCTGTCCCGCGCCGACACGATGATGATAAACGTGTCACTGATCTGACGTAGACGCGTACAGACGGCCAGACCGTCCGTCCCCGGCATCATCACATCCAGCACCACCAGTTCTGCTGGCCGCTGCTCAAATGCCTGCAGCAGCGCGTCGCCGCTGTCAAACGTCGCCGTGTCATAGCCGCCGCTTTGAAAAAACATCTCGATCAGGTTGCGGATATGGATCTCATCGTCTGCGATATAAACCAAGTGTTTCATATGCTTCACCCACTGCTATTGTACCGGTTTTGCGGGCGCAGAGAAAGATTTGACGCAATTTTGCCGCAGTTTCTCCGTTGTTTTGCGTGAGGCGTCCGTCGTACAATATGCACGTAGGAGGATGATGCATATGCAAAAGCCCATGCGGAGAATTCCGGCAGTCCTGTTCGTCTGCCTGCTGGCGGCGGGTTTGTTCACGGCCTGTGCCGGCGAAAACAGGCGGAGCGGGCGTTCTTCGTCGGACGCGGGCGCGCAGCAAGCTCTTTCCGCCGCGTCCGGCAGACAGCAGACTGTTTTATCCGGACAGTCTTCCGATCTGAACGGCGTCGAAAAAACAATGAGTGATCTGAGCGGAACACTAAACGGATTAGACCATGTTTCTTCCGGCGACGTATCTTTGCCGGATGCCTGAACAGAGGGAGCAGTGATTTCAATGAAGAAAAAAACCATAGCCGCCGTGTCCGTCATCTGCGTAATCGCTATGCTGGGCACCACCGCATTTGCCGCAACAGCCGACACGTCCAAAATAGACTCGCGCATTTCGGCTCTGCAAAGCCGGGAACAAAAAGTGGAAAGCCGGGAATCCGCCGTTTCTTCGCGCACGGAAGCCATTTCGTCCGCAGCCAGCTCGCGCAGCGCACTCCGGCAGGCGCTGGATCAGGACCGCACCGCGTTATGGAGCAATGAATCCAAAAATTTGCAGTTGGTTGACGATAACACCAAGCTGCGTCTAAGCATCGCAAACAGCCTGAAAACCATCAAGGAAAACGGCATCCAAATACCGCAGACGACTTTAAGCGCCGTCCAGACGGACAACCAGCGCGTCAAAGCCGATTTGGCCGCCATCAAACAAACGCAGGGTCAGATCAAAACGATCCTGGGGCAGAACAAAGCCAACATCAAAAGCCAAAACGAGCAGGCCATCGACGCGGCTTTTCAGCAGGCAGAAGCCGTCCAGCAGACCCGTAACAGCAAGCTGGCCGACATCAACAGCGCTTTGGGCGACATCAACAGCCTGCTTTCCAATGCCGTTTCGTCGGCTTCGTCCAATTCCAGCGCGTCCGGCACAAGCGCATGATGGCGTTCCCTCCATTCTGCCATATACTCTGCGCACGCTGCGGACCGTATCGTTCGTATAGTTGGTATTCGGTAAGTTCCGCCAATAGATCGCATGCCCGAGCTAAATTTTTATGCGCATACCCGTTTCCTGCCCGCGGCGGGATTTAGAGGTCGAACGCAGCCGTTGGGTGTGCCTGTGCGGAATATTCGTGGCGGACCGGCGCAGCCCATTGGCTCTTGAAAAATACGCATAATTGAACACCCCGATCCGCCGGTTTTCGGCGGGTGGGGGTGTTGTCTTTTCATATACTTTTAAAATTTTCAGCCTTTCAGAGTGTGCACTCGTTATTTTACTTTTATAAGGTGATTGGTTGGAATCTCAATCAGGTGCCCACGCTCATTTCTTACAAGAGCCACCTGAATGTTTGAAAGACTTTGAATTTCTAATATAGTGCCCTTTTTGATTGGCTTGTGAGGATATGGCTGTGTATTGTAATACATATCTGTTTTTACGATGTTTCCAACAGCAAAATCTGTCATCATCCCCAAATCCTTTCTGGATAAAACAACTGGATTACAATGTATATTTCATAATATCATAGCAAAGTAAATAGTTTCTAAAAAATTTCTATATCATTTCTGTTTGTTCGATTCTTTTTTCAAATAATTTACAATTTTTTCAAACATATTGCGTTTTATAAACGTGGTTGGCACATACTGCTAATAACCGCTGAAGTTTTGCAAAAATCATTTTCATCATCTCGACACATTATTTTTGAAATACCGGCTAAAATTTATATGAAAGCGGGTGCGTTCATGATGAAAATTATATTGGACATGCTAGTCCTTTTGCTTGCCTCTTTATTAGCAGCGGATATGCTGTTGTTATACTGTTGCTGCGTGGTAGCCGGCCGGGCAGACAGAATATCAGAGCACGAAATGCGCAGGGGCATAAAATAGTACACGAAATACGATTACGCCTCGCCGATCGGCACTGTGCCGGCGGCGATGATCCTCCGAAAGAGAAGGCACGTCTGATTTTCCGTCCGAATGACGGCGGGTGTGTTCATTACAAACCGCTCAGGCAAGCCCGATGTGGCAAACCTGAGCGGTTTTTCTGTGCCCGATATGATGGATTCCCAGCGCCTGGATTATCCGATCTTGGATTTGAGTGTTGCCAGAAAACGAACCGTATCTTCCGGATTTTCAATCCCCTTGATGGGCACGAATATCAAGGAGATGCTGCTTTTTATCACAATATAACCGTTGTTTTCTTCCATGCTTTTAATGGAAGTATATGGTATCTTTGTGTCCTGTAAGCTGCTGTGATCAAGAAGCCCTTCTTCTGTTAAAGAAAGCGTCTGTAGGCCTTCAAACGATGCTTTTCCGATTTTTCTAACGAAATGTTTCACAGACAAGGTGTGCAACCATTTCAATACGAAATAAAGTACAACGGTAAAAACAACGGTCGTTGCAGCCGCAATAAACCAGGTTTCAGGAAGTACGCTCCACATGGAAAAAATGGTTGCGATCAAAACGGCCAATCCGCCAACCAATGTAGTAATCAGGTATGTTTTCTTTTTGAGCATGTACAAGCACGTTCCGAAATCCTTTTCCGTTAACCTGTATTGCAGTTCCACCCGGTCATTCTCCTCTCGGTCTCACAAAGAAGGCCTTGCCTCCATCTGTCAACACACCAATATTTTACCATGCTCGGAATGCGCCGTCAATAACCGACGACGAGCCTATACAGACCGGGCAGGGAGATCAGGGGTCAATGCCGTGGCTAATCTTCTTCAGCGCGTTCGACAGGGGTGCGCGGAATGACACATGCTGCCGGCCGCGAAAGGACTGTGTTGCCCGCTGAAAAATCTCCACATATGGCGGGCGGTTCTTGAAGCACGCAAAACATTGATGTATAATACACATCATGGTCTATAACTATACTTTTGATATATTCGGAGGCGGGTGCGGTGCATTATCCCTTGACGCCGGATTGCACGGGCGGCGTTTGTCCGGTGGAAACCACGCTGAACCTGATCAGCGGAAAGTGGAAGGGCATCATTCTTTACCGCCTGCTCAGCGGGAAAAAGCGCTTTGGTGAGCTGAAAAAAATCATACCCGCCATCACCTTCCGCACGTTGACGCTGCAACTGCGGCAGATGGAACAGGACGGGATTGTGGAGCGCACCGTCTATGCGGAGGTGCCGCCCCGCGTGGAGTATGCACTGACCGATCTTGGCAAATCCATGAAGCCCATCATTCAGTCCATGTGCGATTGGGGGACGAATTACCAAAAGCGGGTGGATCAGACGGGAAACCCCGCGTCAAATTGAATGGACGGGTGCGATCCGAGGAGTGTCGGCGGCGCCCGTCGTATCAAACAAATCAAACGAACCATCCCGGCAGACGAGGTAATGTATGAACGAAAAGGAAGTTGCGGAGATACGCCGCCGTTTCCGGCAGGAAACAAGCAATATCACACACATAAGAGGGTGCTTTGTCAACGATCAGCGTGAGATCGTTTCGGAATTCGATCAATCCCTGCTTTCGATGTCGCAGGAAGAATCGGAGAAATTTCTGGCCATTATCAAGCGGACACTGTCCGGAACTCTTGGAAAAAATCTGATCGATATCTCGTTCGATACGCAGCAGGTAGTGGATGGGGAAGAACATCAGCTTTTGATGGAGCTTAAAAATTCGTCCCTGAAAAACGAGGACGCCGTGCAGACTTTTTTCCAGCGAGTGATCCAGGCGGTTTCTATGGAAGGTAATTATCTGATCCTGCTGGCACATGATACATACGATATTCCTTACCATTCCCATGACGGGGACAGACAGGACGACGCTTCCTCTGAAGTGTTTCCATACATTCTGTGCAGCATCTGCGCCATCAAACAGACCAAACCCGAGCTGAGTTACTTTGCCGTTGAAAATGTATTTCATAATTGCCAGGAAAACTGGCTCGTTTCGGCGCCGGAGCTTGGCTTTCTGTTCCCGGCCTTTGACGACCGTAGCGCCAACATTTACAACGCGCTTTATTACACACGCAACATTGAGGAAAACCATGCCGAATTCGTCGAAGCCGTATTCAAGACCGATGTCCCCATGCCAGCCGCGGAGCAGAAGGAAATCTTTCAGTCCGTGCTGGGAGATGCTCTGGCTGAAGAATGCCGGTATGACGTGGTGCAGTCGGTCCACGAGCAGTTGTGCGGCATGATCGAGGAGCATAAGGCCAACAAAGAGACCGAGCCTTTGGTGGTCTGCAAAGGTGCCGTTAAGGATGTGCTGCAGTCTTGCGGTGTTTCGGATGCGACCGTGTCCGCGTTTGATGAAAAATACGATGCCGAGTTTGGCGCCGATACCGAGCTCAGCCCGCGCAATATCGTGGATACAAAGAAATTCGAAGTCCGCACTCCGGATGTGACCATCCACGTAAACCCGGATCGCAGCGACCTGGTGGAAACACGCATGATCGACGGCGCAAAGTACATTCTCATACGCGTGGAGGAAGGTGTTGAAGTAAACGGAGTAAACATCCACATTTCCTGATCAGATAAAAGAAATACCACGTTTCTCGCGGACATCTCATAAGATGCACCGGACGCTGCATGCAAGCCATTTCGGCAACGGAAGAAAACCGTTTGATGCAAAATATTCCCGCTCTTCAAACCCGGGCCTATCCGAAACGCAAAAAGCTGCTCTGCCCACTTGTCTATAGACAAAGCGGCAAAGGCAGCTTTTTGTTTTCTGTTCAATAAGGCTCGCAACCTGATCGGCAAGAGCGGCCTGAGAGGCCGGACCCCCACCATTGTTCGCCGTTCTATGTTGCGTTCAAGTGATTCCGGCCTGAATTTTACATACTGGAACAAAAGTTGAACATGTGTGGTAAATCAGGATTTTGAATCAAATAGCAGTCCGATCAATTCCAAGCCGGATTCGTCCTGGTTGAGTTTTGTGTAGGAACTCATAGACTGTTTAAAGCTCTCGGTATATTGTGTGAGTGTTCCGGAAACCAGCCCAGACGCCGACGCTTTTGTAGTGGAGGCAAGGCCGCTCAGCGTGGAGGCCACCGAAGACGCGTCGCTGGACAGAGCGGATTCCAGCGTGTCTTCATTTACCGTAAGGGTACCGTTGGAGTTGATCGTGATACCAATCGACGAAAGCGAATCCGATGCGTCCGTCATATTCTGACGCAAGGTCGAAAGGTCCTCCTCTCCGGCAAATGTTCCACTGGTGCTGGCTGCGGTGATAAGTGAATTGTAGGCTGAAACATAGCTGGAAACATCATCACAGCTCAATGTGGACGAGTTGCTCGCCGCTGTGGCCAGCAAGGATGCCGAGGAAGAAAAACTTTTTGCGTTCGTATAAAGCGTGGAAAGTGCGTTGGTTTTACTGAATAGAAGTGATTCGAAAGCACTTTCCGCCGACGAGGAGCTGGACGAGGAGCTGCTTCCGGTCAACTCATCAAGCAGGCTGGCGGATGTGTTCTCGGCCGAAGAACTCTTTGATTCAAGCGTGGAAATGAGCGTAGACGAGCTGCTTGTGCTGCTCGCATTGCTTCCAGACATAATTGACTCATACTGCGTAATAATAGAACTCAAACTGTCAATTGTGCCCATACGAACCTCTTTTCCAGATCAGAATCCGTGCGAATACAGTGCGATAAGCAGGTTAGACATTGACATCCAGCGTGCCGCCGACGCTTCCATTGAGGCTTGTCGCGCTGCTGGAGGATGACGACGCTTGTGCAGATGTAATTTCCTGCTCAATTTGTTGTAACTGCTGTTGCAACTGCGCGATTTGCTTTTGGTCTCCGTTTTCACGCTCCAGTTGCTCAATTTGTTCTTCGAGCTTTTCCTTTTCCTGCTCCAGTTCGCTGGTGCTGGACGAACTGGAGGTTGAGCTGGTGTTGCTTGTGGAGTTCGTGCTGGACTGGCTTTTCGATAAATTCCGAGAGGACGAAGACGTGAGCACGTTGCTTTGCGCTTGACTGATGGATAAAACAGACATAACAAATCGTTCCTTTCCGGTCCGGGGCACATCAGAATATATATATACGGCATCGAATACTGTACTGAATATAGCACTGTATTGTGATGGATATGTGATAATTTATAAAGTTTCATAAAAATCCCCCGGATGGCACCGGGGGCAAAATCAGATAAGAACAGATTATTGAAGAGAGGAGAAAAAGAATGAAAAAAAGCATGGTTTTATTGTAGCGGCGGCTTGTGAACACCATGTGAAGCAGGGGTGAAGATTTTGCGAGCGGCTGAAAACGTGCCGTGCTTTGCACTGCTTTGCCGAATTTCTAGCCCCCGCTTTGCGGAAAAGGTGCGAAAATTAACAGGCAAAGAGAAATGCAGGCACGAAAAACCGCTTGCTACAGCCGACAAATGTCCGGGGCAAGCGGTTTTCTTTTAGAAAGTCCGGCCAAAAAGATGCACGGTAAAAACATGGGCACAAAGCAAACGCGCCCACAAAGCTGTGGGCGCGTTTTGTCTGCGGCGACTCGCCATTGGTGGGAACAACAGGGCTCGAACCTGTGACCCCCTGCTTGTAAGGCAGGTGCTCTGACCAGCTGAGCTATGCTCCCGTGCGAGGAAAGCGCATCGTGAACCGCGACGGAGTACATTTTACTATAACGGCGGCAAAAAGTCAATTCCATCCGGTGCCTCCGAAGAAAATCCTTGACACATGCCGGAGGATTGGTATAATAGGGTACATACTTTGTAAAAGTGTGTGTGCAAACATGCCTCTGTAGCTCAGTCGGTAGAGCAGGGGACTGAAAATCCCCGTGTCGGTGGTTCGATTCCGCCCGGAGGCACCAGTGAAAACCATGAATGTGAAGAGCCCATGCGGTGGGCCTGCACAGAGTTGTTTTCCCCCATTGCGGCGCCATAGCCAAGCGGTAAGGCAAAGGTCTGCAAAACCTTCATTCCCCAGTTCGATTCTGGGTGGCGCCTCCAATGTTCCCAGCGGGCAGCCATGGTTTCCATGGCTGTTTTTTATTGCCGGTTTATAGCAGCAAGGAAAGGTGATCGCATGTTGACTGCCGTTTTGATCGTGTCGGGGCTTGCTGTTTTGCTTTCGGCCGTCACGCTTGTGCGGGTATTGCTCATCCCCGGGCAGAGCGTGGATGTGCGGCGCATCGAGGCGCTGCGGCAGGATGTGCTTGAGCAGCTGCGCGCCGCGCGCGGCGAAACGAGCGAGTCCATCCAGAGCAGCATTAAAAACCTGAGCGAACTCCTGGCGGGGATGCAGACGCAGGCCGCAGCGGCAGAAAACCAGCGCTTCACGCAGATGAGCGGGCAGCTCTCGCTGCGGCAGGATGCGCTGCAAAAGAGCGTGAATAGTCTTGTCACGACGCTGGACAAGCGGATGGCCGACTTCGCGGTGCAGAACGAGCTGAAGCTGGAAGGGATGCGCGCCATGATGGAAAGCCGGCTTTCCGCCATGCGCGAGGACAACGCCAGGCAGCTTGACCGTATGCGCCAGACGGTGGATGAAAAGCTTGAAAAAACGCTGACCGAACGCGTCGGGCAGTCGTTTAAGCTGGTCAATGAGCGGTTGGAGCAGGTGTATAAGGGCCTGGGTGAGATGCAGACCATCGCAGCCGGCGTGGGCGATCTGAAAAAAGTGCTTTCCAATGTGAAAACGCGCGGCGTGCTGGGGGAAGTGCAACTGGGTGCGATCCTGCAGGAAATCCTGCCGCCCGAGCAGTATGCAGCCAACGTGGCCACCCGACCGGGCAGCGCGAATGTGGTGGAATACGCCATCCGGCTGCCGGGAGCGGACACCGGCACGGTCTGGCTGCCGGTGGACGCCAAATTTCCCGCCGACGCGTATGCCAGGCTGTGCGATGCCTATGATACGGGCGACAAGGCGCTGATCGCGCAGGCGGGCACGGAACTGGAGCAGCGCGTCAAACTGTTTGCCAAAGACATCCATGACAAATACATCGAGCCGCCGCAGACAACCGAATTCGGCGTGATGTTTTTGCCGTTTGAGGGGCTGTACGCCGAAGTGGTGCGGCGCGGTCTGCTCGAAACCCTTCAGCGTACCTATAAGGTCACGGTGGCGGGTCCGGCCACCATGGCCGCGCTGCTCAACAGCCTGCAGATGGGTTTCCGCACGCTGGCCATCCAGAAGCGTTCGGGGGAAGTCTGGCAGGTGCTGGGCGCCGTCAAGACCGAGTTTGAGAAGTTCGCGGGCGTCCTCGCCAATACCCAGCAGCGGCTGGAGCAGGCCAACCATGAGCTGGACCAGCTGGTGGGCGTGCGCACCCGGCAGATCCGGCGCAAACTCAAAGATGTGGCTGCCCTGCCGGACGTGCAGAGCCGTGCACAGATGGACGATACGCCCGCCGAATCGGAATGATATGCGGACGGTTTTCCGAAAACCCTGCAGGAGACCGCCCGCCCGGTTTGTAATATAATATGGAAACAAACCGGCGAGCCGTCCGTGCGTTCATACCACATACAGGATCGGCACGCCCGGCAGCTTCCGCCCGAGCTGTTCCCGCAGCCAGGCTTCGCCCTCCGCGCGCAGGGCGTCGCGGTAGCAGTATCTGCCGCGCCCGCGCCCGGTCATCTGTGCCGGGTCATAGAGCTCGGCGGCATCGGGAAACGCCTCGCGGTTGATGGCGCGGTGCACATAGCTGTAGGTCATGAAAATGATTTCGATGAATAGTTGCTTCTTCACCGCCCGGCTGAGTTCGTCCGCCAACTGGTCGAGCAGCTCAGCATAGAGCGCGTGCCAGTTTTCCACCAAAATGACCGGCGCGAGCAGCATGCCCACCCGGTAGCCCGCGCCGCAGAGGCGGTTCATGGCCGCAATGCGCCGCCCGAGCGCGGCCGTGCCCCGCTCGATCTCCCGGATGATGGGCTGGGGGTTGACGCTCATCCGCACGATGACCCGCCCGCGGTGCGCCAGCGGGAGCAGCGGCTCCACCATGTCGAATTTGGTGGGAAAGGTAAGCCGGCCTTTGGAGCTTCCGGCAAATTCCTCAATGGTCCAGGGCAGGTTGCCGGTGATGGTGTTTTCCAGCACCAGGTCGCTGTTGCTGCCGATCTCAAACACCAGCTCCCGGTCGGAACGCGCGGCGGTGCGCACGAGCTTCTCCATCATCTCCTCGCGGTTGACGAACAGCCGCAGGTAGGCGCATTTGTTGTAATGGCAGACCAGGTAGCAATACAGACACATGGCCGTGCAGCCCGAGGACGTATATGGCACGAGAAAATCGGATACCTTGCGGTTGGGAGTGTAGCGCAGCGTTTTGCGCACACCCACGACGAGATGCCGTTTCATGGGCACGAATGCGCTGTTGGGGTTCTGCCGCAGCGATGCGATGTTGTTGTGGTTCTCCACGGGCAGCCACGGCACATCCGCGAACTGTGCCCGCAGCCGCCGGCCCAGCGGATAATCCAGCGCCGCAGGCTCATAATAGACCGCGTCCGGTTTCATGGAACCGCCTCCTTACGGGACTAGTATGCCCGGCCGCGCCGCCGGATGGCTTGCGCGAAGCGCGCCAATCGCGTATACTTAGCATAAGCTCCGCGCAAGCGGTTGCCTATTGCTGTTTTTTCGAAAACCATGAGGTGCAACATATGATCCAGTCACTGCTGCATATGGACACGCAAACGGTCCAGTCGTATCTGCTCGGTTATCTATACACGCTGCCTGTCCTGTTCATCGCGTTCCCGGTGCACGAATGCGCCCACGCCCTCGTGGCGTATGCGCTGGGTGACCGCACGGCCAAATGGCAGGGCCGCCTGACACTCGACCCGCTCAAGCATTTGGATCTGATGGGCACCATCTGCCTGATTTTATTCCGCTTCGGCTGGGCCAAGCCGGTGCCGGTCAATCCGAACAATTTCAAAAATCCGCGCGTCGGCATGGCGCTCACAGCTATTGCCGGGCCGCTTTCCAATCTGCTGATGGCGTTTGTCTCGCTGGCACTGCTGCGGGCCGTGCAGGTCGCGCCGGCCATGCAGAGCGCTACCGGCGCGGCCGCCACGCTGGTGACCATCCTGGTGCAACTGTTGACGGTTTCCGCCGAGATCAACACCGGCCTGTTCCTGTTCAACCTCATCCCCATCCCGCCGCTGGACGGTTCCCGCGTGCTGATGCTCTTCCTTTCGCGCGGTGCGGAAGCCATGCTCTACCGGTACGAAGGCATGATCCAACTGGTGCTGATGGGCGCGCTGTTTCTGGGGTTCCTCACCACGCCGCTCATCACCGCGGAGCAGGCGGTACTGAACGGCATATGGTCGCTGCTCCCCTGACGGCTGCATAATAGGGGCAATATATGGAAAGACTTACATTTAAGCTCCCGGTGTTCGAGGGGCCGCTCGATCTGCTTCTGCATCTGATTTCCAAGCATAAGCTGGATATCTGCGACATCCCCATCGCGGAGCTGCTTGAACAGTATATGGCCTATCTTGACGAAGCCAGCCGGATGGACATGGAGTTCACCAGCGCGTTTCTGGAGATGGCGTCCCGCCTGGTGCAGATGAAATCGGCCATGCTGCTGCCCAAGCAGGAGAAAGACCCCCGCGAGGAACTGGTGACGGCCCTGCTGGCCTACCAGACCTGCAAGACACTGGCTGCGCTGCTGGCCGTCCGGCGGCAGGAGCATTTCGTGCGCGCGCCGCAGCCGCTCCCGCGCGCGCAGACCTACCGGCTGCGCCACCGCCCCGCAGAGTTGGCGGAGGCGTTTGTGCTGGCGCGGGGCAAAGCGAAAGCCAAACAGCCGCCCACTGCCGACACGTTTTCCGGCGTGGTGGTGCGGGCGGCGGCGTCGGTCACCACCCGGGTGCTGCATGTGATGCGGCGGCTGGCGCGGGGCGGCGGGCAGCGTTTTCGCACTGTGTTTGCGGATGTGAGCAGCCGCTCCGAGGCGGTGGCGACCTTTCTCGCCGTGCTGGAGCTGGTGCGCGCGGGGCGTGTGCAGGCCACGGCGGAGGGGGACGACGAGATTCTGCTGCTCAGGAGGGGGACAGTGAAATGGGAGTGACAGATCTGGCAAAGCTGGAAGCCGTCCTGTTCGCCAGCGGCGAGCCGGTGCCGGTGGCGAGGCTTGCCGCCGCGCTGGAAGCGGACGTGCCCGCCGTGTGGAAGCTGGCGGACGCGCTTGAGAAGGCGCTGGCCAAGTCGGGTGTTTGCCTGTTGCGGCTGGAAGACAGCCTGCAGTTGGCTACCCGCGCGGAATGTGCCGAGGCGGTGCACAAGGCGCTGGACATGCGGCGGGACACGCCGCTTTCCTCCGCCGCCATGGAGGTGCTGGCTGTGGTGGCCTACCGGCAGCCGGTCACCAAAAGCTATATCGAGCAGGTGCGCGGCGTGGACTGCGGCGGCGTCCTCTCCAGCCTTACCGCCAAAGGGCTGCTTGATGAGTGCGGACGGCTGGAAGTGCCCGGCCGCCCCATCCTTTACGGCACCACTGCCAATTTCCTGCGCTGCTTCGGGCTTTCCTCGCTGGACGATCTGCCGCAGACGGGCGGGCAGGGGGAGTCGTCCGATCAGTTGCAGTGGAGCCTGCGGGGGGAAACGTGATGGGATGGGTGCTTGCGGGCATCGCCGCCGTGCTGGTGCTCGTCGGGCTGTCGCGCGTGCGGCTGCTGGTGTCTTATGACGGGGCGTTCCGGTTCGATGTGCGCTTCTGGTTTTTTCGCCTGCGCCTGCCCGGGCAGCCCGGCGCCAAAAAGGTCAAACCCGGGAAGGAAAAACCTGCCAAAGACAAAGCTGCGTTCAAGCCCGATCCGTCCTTTTTCCTCGAACATTTCTCCGAATTGTTCGATCTGGCGAAGAAACTGGTGGCCGCTACCGGCCGCCGCCTGGTGGTGGACAGGCTGTATCTCGACCTGCGCATCCATGAGGACGACGCGGCGTCCACCGCCATCCGCTACGGTCAGGCCTGCGCGCTGGTGTACACGGCAACCGGTTTTCTGGGGAGCGCCTTGCGCGTGCGCAGGCACGATATCCGCGTGGCGCCGCTTTTTGAAGAGGGCGAGGCGTCGGCGGCGTTCAGCGCCGCGCTTTCCATCCGCGTGTTTTCCGTCCTCACGCTGGCTGTCACACAGGGGGCGGCCGTTATCAGAATGATGCTGTCCTTTTTGCGCTCCGCAAAGGGCACGACTATGCAGAAAGATGGTGCTGTATCATGAGTGAACATCCGATCAAGGGCCTGCTGGACTCGACTTTGCAGAACATCCGCAATCTGGTGGACGTCAACACGATCATCGGCCAGCAGATCGTTACGTCCGACGGCACGGTCATCATCCCCGTATCCAAAGTGTCGCTGGGCTTTGCCTCGGGCGGTTCCGACCTTCCGGCCAAAACGGAAAAGGAACTGTTCGGCGGCGGCGGCGGTGCGGGCGCGACCATCAACCCGGTGGCTTTCATCGTGGTGTCGCAGGGGCAGGTCAAGCTGTTGCAGATCACCCAGAATTCCTCGATGGCCGACAATGCCATCAGCATGGTGCCGGAATTGATCGACAAGATCGCGGCGCTGTTTAAAAAAGACAAGAAGAAAGACCAGGACCCCGACGCCGACCAGACAGCCGCCGGCATCTGAAGCATCCGCCGTTTTTCCCCAAGCCGGTTCATTTCCCGTCCCTTCGCCGCATATGGTTAGGAGAAGATATCCGCCATGCAACGGTAGAAACGGGGGATGGATGCGGTGGTGCGGAAATGGGCGGCTTGTCTGGCGGCGGTGCTGCTGTTCGTTACGGTCGGGCCGTCCGCCCGCGCGGCGGCGGTGTCGGCGCGGGCGTATGCGCTGGTGGAGCAGACGACCGGCCGCGTGATCGCAGGCGCCGATATGGGCGAGCGGCTGCCGATGGCCAGCACGACCAAGATCATGACCGGGCTGCTGGCCTGCGAATCGGGCGAACTGGACAAAACGTTCACCGTGCCGCCCGAGGCGCTCACGGTGGAAGGGTCCTCCATGGGTCTGCAGCCGGACGAATCCATCACCCTGCGTGCGCTGGTCTACGGCCTGCTGCTCGAGAGCGGCAACGACGCGGCCAACAGCATCGCCATGCTGTTGGGCGGTTCCGTCGAGGGCTTTGCCGCGCAGATGAACGCCAAGGCGCGTGCACTGCATCTGAATGATACGCATTTTGCAAATCCCTCCGGTCTGGGGGCGGACGGCCATTATACCACCGCGCTCGACCTGGCTCGGCTGGGCGCATATGCGATGAAAAATCCCGATTTCGCGCAGATCGTGGGCACCAGGCGCGCTACGGTCTCTTATAACGGCATCGCCAACGCCCGCACGCTCATCAACCACAACCGTCTGCTGGGCAGCTATGACGGGGAGATCGGCATCAAGACCGGTTTTACGAAAAAAAGCGGGCGCTGTCTGGTTTCCTGCGCCAGACGCGGCGGTGTCACCCTGGTGCTGGCCACGCTGAACGACCCGGACGACTGGCGCGACCATGCCGCCCTGCTCGACCAGGGGTTTTCGGAGCTGCAGGCGCGGCCGCTGCTCGCCGCGCCTGTGGAGCGCCGTGTGCGGGTGACGGACGGAGCGCGGGATACCGTTGCCGTGCGGTGCGACCCCGCGGTTTCCGCCGCCTTGCGCGCGGAGGAAACCGGTCAGGTTGCTATGCAGGTGCGTCTGCCCGGCAAGGTGGAAGCACCCGTTCGCGCCGGGCAGAAGATCGGGGAACTGCGCTTTACGCTCGACGGCGCGGAGATCGCGCACGGCGACCTGTTGGCGGTTGCCGCCGTAGCAAAAGCGCCGCCCAGACCCAATCCGTTTGTTTCATTTTTCCGGGGTGTTGGCGCGTTTTTTGCGCGGCTGTTCGGGCAAAAAAATCAAAAAAGCGTCGCTTCCCGGGCCTGATGTGCACCGGAGGAAGCGGCTTTACAGAACGGTTGATATGCGGGCCCTGCCCGCCCGACGAGGAGTTATGCCGGATGAGTGCAAAAGAAATGAGACTGCAGAAATACCTTTCGGAATGCGGGGAGACCTCGCGCCGCAAGGCGGAAATATGGATCACCGCCGGCCGGGTGCAGGTCAACGGCCGTCCGGCCCGTCTGGGGCAGAGCGTGCACCCCTCCAAAGATCTTGTGACGGTGGACGGCCGCGCCGTGGCGCCCAGCCCTAAGGTCTACATAGCGCTAAACAAGCCGCGCGGGTATGTGACCACGCTGCATGACGAATTGGACAGGCGCTGCGTCACCGATCTGCTCAAAGGCGTGGAAACACGTGTCTACCCCATTGGGCGGCTGGATCGGGACAGCGAGGGCCTGCTGCTGCTCACCGACGACGGCGCCTTTGCTAATGCCCTTACCCATCCGCGTCATCATGTGCCGAAAATCTACCATGTGTCGGTGCGCCCGCGCGTGACGGAGGAGCAGGTCGCCAGGCTGCAAAACGGCATCGAGCTGGACGGCCGTATGACCGCGCCCGCCAAGGTCACGGTGCTGCGCAGCGGCAGCGACCGTTCGGTGCTGGAACTGGTGCTCTATGAGGGGCGCAACCGTCAGATCCGCCGCATGTGCGAGGCGCTGGGGCTGGAGGTCGCCAGGCTTTCCCGCGTGGCGGTGGGCACGGTGAAGCTGGGGGGACTGCGCAGCGGCCAGTGGCGCGAGCTGACGGACAAAGAAGTGCGCGCGCTCGAACGCGCCGCCGGCCTGCGGGATTGAACCCCGGCCGCAGCGGCCGCAATGCCGGATTTGGACCGTTTTGGTTGACAAGCCGCCGCCAAAAAGTTACAATATAAGGTACGATCCCCCCGTGCGGCCCGCGTGGCCGCCGGTTGTTATCAGAGTGAAAGTGTGATGTTATGATCCGGAGCATGACCGGGTACGGCCGTGTCCAGCAGACGGTGCGCGGCTACCGAATCCTGTTGGAGATCAAGGCGGTCAACCACCGTTTCTTTGAATTTTCCGCTCGTGTGCCCAGACTGTACGGCTATCTGGAAGAAAAGCTGCGCACCTATGTGCAGCGGTTCCTCACGCGCGGGAAAGTGGAAGCGGTGCTCACCGTGGAGCCGGAAAACGGCGCGCAGACCAGTGTGATGCTCAACACACGTTTGGCCGCGAGCTACATAAACGCGTTGCGCGAGCTGCAGGCGCGTTTCAACCTCCAGGACGATCTTTCGGTTTCCACCGTGGCGCGGTATGCGGATCTGTTCTCGGTGGAAAAAGCGCCGGAAAACGAGGAAGATGTCTGGGAGGCCGTGCGTGAGGCGGCAGACACGGCACTTGAGGGGCTGGTGCGGATGCGTGAAGCCGAAGGCGCGCGCCTGCAGGCGGACATCACCGCGCGCGCGGAACGCATCCGCTCGCTGGTGGAGCAGGTGGAGCAGCGTTCTCCCCAGACGGTAGCCGAATACCGGGCCAGGCTCTCCACACATATGCGCGACGTGCTGGCGGATGCCAAGCTGGATGAAAACCGTATTTTGCTTGAGGCCGCCATCTATGCGGACAAGGTCTCGGTGGCGGAGGAAACGGTGCGTCTCAAAAGCCATCTCGCCCAGTTCGCCGCTATGCTGGAAGGCGGCGAACCGGTGGGGCGCAAGCTCGATTTCCTTATGCAGGAAATGAACCGCGAAGCCAACACCATCGGTTCAAAAGCTTCGGACGTGGAGACCGCCCGCGTGGTGGTCGAGATCAAGGCCGAATTGGAAAAGATCCGCGAGCAGATCCAGAACATCGAATAAAGGCGGGGAGAATCCGCCGCCGTACGGTTCGGTGCGCGGAAATGTGGAGGGTATGGAATGAAACTCATCAATATCGGTTTCGGCAACATGGTATCGGCCAGCCGCCTGGTGGCGATCGTCAGTCCCGAGTCGGCTCCCGTCAAGCGCATCGTGCAGGATGCGCGCAAGCGCGGCTCGCTTATCGACGCCACCTACGGCCGCCGCACGCGCGCTGTCATCATCACCGACAGCGACCATGTCATCCTGTCGGCCGTGCAGCCCGAAACGGTAGCCAACCGGCTTTCCGAAGAGCGCGGCGGCGCCGATGCGCCCGAAACCGACGCGGCGGAAGGGGAGCAGGATGAAAATGCCTGAACGCGGGCTGCTGCTTGTGGTTTCCGGACCGTCCGGCGCCGGAAAAGGCACGGTGATTGAGGAGCTTTTCCGGCGCCGCGCCGGTCTGTTCTACTCCATTTCGGCCACCACGCGCGCCCCCCGTCCGGGCGAAGTGGACGGCGAGCAGTATTATTTCCTTTCCAAAGAGGAATTCGAACAGGAAATCGCGCAGGACAATATGCTGGAATATGCGCGTTACTGCGAGAATTATTACGGTTCGCCGCGCGGCCCGGTGGAAGACAAACGTGCGCAGGGGCTGGATGTGATCCTTGAAATCGAGGTGCAGGGCGCCATGAAGGTCCGCCACAACTGCGCCGACGCTACGCTGGTCTTCATCATGCCACCGTCCATTGAGGAACTGGCCAAACGCCTGCGCGGGCGCGGCACTGAAAGTGAGGACGTGGTGCGCAGGCGGTTGGAGACCTCCAAGGCGGAAATCCAGACGGCGAGCGCCTACGATTATATCGTGCTCAACGACGAGGTGGAGCGCGCCGCGCGCGATGTGGATTGCATCATCACCGCCGAAAAGCTGCGCTCGCAGCGCTACACAGGCGGGTTTCTGGCATAAAAACCGCATGGACCTTCGCATATCCGGCGGGTACATGCCGTAAAATGAAGAAAGAGATGGGTCGGCCGCCGTGGGCGGCAGCGGCCCATCCGACATATAGGGAAAGAAGGGGCTTTTTTATGCTGAAGTTATCGGTCAATGACATTGTCCGCAACAATGAAAACTGTTATTCGTTTGTGGTCGCGGTGTCCAAGCGCGCCCGCCAGATCGCGGAGGAACAGCGCGATGAAGGGACCATTCCGGATGAACGCCCGGTGGACATGGCGGTGGAGGAATTTATGGAAGGCAAGTTCCATATTCTCCAGCCGGACCTGAACGCCGAAGCTGAAGCGGACGCGGAGGAAGAAGCCAAACTGCGCGCCGAAGAGGATGCTATTGCCAAACTGCGCGCGGAAGAAGCACGGCAGGATAAGAATGGGGCGGACGGACAGCAGTCCTGATCCACGTCCGCAGTTGGGAGGTGTGCCATGCAGACCCAAACGGTCGCCCTTGTTGCCGTGGAGGGGGTGGCATACCATTTTGACAAACTGTTCTCCTACGCGGTGCCGGATGGGCTGCGCGCTGCGGCGCTGCCCGGCGCGCGTGTGGTCGTCCCGTTCGGCAGGGGGAACCGCCGTCGTCGTGGCGTGATCGTATCGCTTGCGCAGCAGGACGGCGGACGGCTCAAGGCGCTGTTCGCGGTGCCCGATCCGGCACCGCTGTTGGATACGCAGAATCTGGAGCTCGCGGCCTTCATCAAAGCGCAGACGTTCTGCACGCTCTACGAGGCGCTGCGGCTGATGCTGCCGGTGGGAGCGGAGGTGCAGATGACACGTACCTACCGCGCCGCCGCCTTGCCGCCCGAGACGCTGGCCATGCTCCTGCCCGAGGAGCAGCGGGTGTTTACCTTGCTGGCGGGCGGCCCGATGGAGCAGGCCAGACTGCTGGAGAAAGCGGGCCTGCCGAATGCCGCACTGCCCGAAGAACTGGTGCAGCGCGGCCTGCTGCTCGCTGAGGACGGCACCGCGCAGTCTGCGGGCGCCGGAGAACAGATGGCGCGTCTGGCCGTTTCACCGGATGAAGCAAAAGCCTTGCTGGACGGCAAAATGCTCACCGCCAAGCGCCGCGCGGTGCTCCGGGCGTTGCTGGATGCGGGCGAGATGCCGGTGCATGCGCTCTGTTATCAGGCGGGGGTGACACGTGCGGTGGTGCGTGCCCTCGAAAAACAGGGCGTGGCGGCGGTGTATGAGCGGCGGGTGTTCCGCAGCCCGCTGCGGCAGACCGCGCCGCATGCCGCCCGCCCCGTGCTTTCGGAAGCGCAGCAGCGGGCTTACGAGGGATTGCTGGCGCGCTACCGGCAGGGTGCGTCGGCGGCGCTGCTTTACGGCGTGACCGGAAGCGGAAAAACACAGGTGTTCCTGCGGCTGATCGAAGACGTGCGCGCCGACGGGCGTGACGTGATCGTGCTGGTGCCGGAGATCGCGCTCACGCCGCAGGCCGTGGCCCGATTTTACGCCCGCTTCGGCGGAGACATCGCCGTGCTGCACAGCGGCCTTTCCGCCGGGGAGCGCATGGACGAATGGCAGCGCGTGAAAGACGGCAAGGCGCATGTAGTGGTGGGCACGCGATCGGCGGTGTTCGCTCCGGTGGCGCACCTGGGTGCCGTCATCATGGACGAGGAGCAGGAGCACACTTACAAATCCGAGTCTTCCCCGCGCTACCATGCACGGGATGTGGCGCGTTTCCGCTGTGCCAAGAGCGGGGCGCTGCTGTTGCTCGCGTCGGCCACGCCGTCCTGCGAGAGTTTTTATGCCGCGCGCACGGGGCGGTATGCGCTGTTCGAATTGCCGGGGCGTTACGGCGGCGGGCAGATGCCGCCGGTGCTGGTCGTGGACATGAAAACGGAACTGCAGGAAGGCAACGACGGCCCGCTCAGCCGCACGCTGGTGCAGGAACTGCGCCGCAACCTCGAAAACGGCGAGCAGTCCATATTGCTGCTCAACCGGCGCGGCTTCAACACGTTCGTTTCCTGCCCGTCCTGCGGGCATGTGTTTACCTGTCCGCACTGCAGCATTGCGCTCACCTACCACAGCGCCAACGGGCGGATGATGTGCCACTACTGCGGCTACAGCGCGCCGCGCCCCACGTCCTGCCCGTCCTGCGGCGCATCCACGGTGCGTTTTGCCGGTGCGGGCACGCAGAAGGCCGAGCACCTGCTGGAGGAGGTCTTCCCACAGGCGCGCATCCTGCGGATGGACATGGATACCACTGCCGGCCGTTTTGCGCACGAGCGCCTGTTCGACGCGTTCGGGCGCGGGGAATATGATATGCTCGTGGGCACGCAGATGGTGGCCAAAGGGCTAGATTTCCCCAATGTCACGCTGGTGGGTGTGCTCTCGGCCGACCAGTCGCTCTATTCGGGGGATTACCGCGCGGCTGAGCGCACGTTTTCGCTGCTCACGCAGGTAGTGGGCCGGGCGGGCAGGGGGCGGCTTTCCGGCCGGGCGGTCATCCAGACGCAAACGCCCGAGAACGAGACCATCCGGCTGGCCGCCGCGCAGGATTACGGGGCGTTTTATCTGCATGAGATGGCCCTGCGGCAGTCGCTGCTCTACCCGCCGTTCTGCGATATCTGCGAGATCGGGTTTTCGGGCGGGGACGAATCCGCGGTGCAGGTGCTGGCGCGGGCGTTCTTAGAGCGGTTGCACCGGGCGCTGCCTGCCTCGGGCATGCCGGTGCGGGTGCTGGGGCCGTCGCCCGCGGCGGTGGTCAAGGTCAAGAACCGCTACCGCTATAAGATCATCATCAAGTGTAAAAACGACCGGCGCCTGCGCGCGCTGGTGTCCGGTCTTTTGATTGAATTCGGAAAACAGAAACCGGCGCAGGGCATGGCCGTCTTTGCGGATATCAATCCGCTGGGCGGCGCGTGACCCGGCTGATGGGAGGAAACTGCTATGGCGATCCGTAAGATCGTGACCGTGGGGGACGATGTGCTCCGCAAGAAAAGCCGCGTGGTCACGGTGTTTGACCAGAAACTGCATCTTTTGCTGGACGATATGCGGGACACGTTGCTGCAGGCCGACGGACTCGGCCTGGCCGCGCCGCAGGTGGGTATCCTGAAGCGTGCGGTGGTCATCCGCATCGGTGACGAGTTCGTGGATTTTGTCAACCCCGAGATCATCGCTGCCGAGGGTGAACAGCAGGAGCTGGAAGGATGCCTGTCCATCCCCGGCAAATGGGGCATTACCAAGCGCCCCGCCAAAGTGACCATTCGGGCGCAGGACCGAAACGGCAACTTTTTTGAAAAAACCGGCGAAGGCCTGCTTGCCCGCGCTTTCTGTCATGAAACCGATCACCTCGACGGCGTGCTCTACACCGATCACGCTCTCCGCATCCTCACGCCGGAAGAGTTGGAAAAAGAGGAGAAGCGGAGATAAGCGGCGCCCAATCTTGCCGCATCGCATTTGTAACGCAGTGCATGCCGCAGCCCACACGGCCACTTTGCACATGGTGTTCTGCTCGGCGCATATGCGTGGCCATCGCGGCGTTTTGCATGCGCCAGGGAGGTTAGCCGGGGGTTCTCTATACCACAAAAGCATCGGATTCTGTTGGGTAGAGGATGTTGTCAAAACGGAGGATTTGTCATGCGTATCGTATTTATGGGTACACCGGCGTTTGCTGTGGAAACATTCCGGCGCATCGTGGCGGACGGCCATGAGATCGGCGGCGTGTTTACCCAGCCGGACAAACCGCAGGGGCGGAAAATGCGCCTGACGCCCCCGCCCGTCAAGCTGGCGGCCGAGGAAATCGGAGCGCCGGTTTTTCAGCCCGCCACACTCAAAGACCCGGCCGTCCAGCGCACTATTTTCAATTTGGCGCCGCAGGTGATCGTGGTGGTGGCCTATGGGCAGATTTTGCCCGAAAAGGTGCTGAACATCCCGAAGCTCGGCTGCATCAACCTGCATGCGTCGCTTCTGCCGCACTACCGCGGGGCCGCGCCCATTCAGTGGGCCGTCATCAACGGGGAACGGGAAACGGGTGTGACCACGATGCACATGGCCAAAGGGCTGGATACCGGCGACATGATCCTCAAAAGGACCGTGCCCATCGGCGAAGACGAAACCTATGGCGAACTGCACGACAAACTCATGCGTGTGGGCGCACGGCTTGTGTCCGAGACCCTGCCGCTGCTCGAGAGCGGCAACGCCCCGCGCGAAAAGCAGGACGACGCGCTGGCCACCTATGCGCCCCGCATCACGCATGAGACGGGCCTGCTGGACTTTGCAAAGTCCGCAGCGGCGGCGCATAACTTGGTGCGCGGCCTTTCGCCCGCTCCCGGAGCGTATACAAATTTCCGCGGCAAAGGGTTGAAGGTGTGGAGCACCCGGTTGTCCGGCGTGCGGAACGGCGTGCCCGGCACGGTGTTTCCCGACGGGGAAACACTGGAAGTGCTTTGCGGCGACGGGTGCTGTGTGCGTCTGCTGGAGGTGCAGGAGCAGGGCGGCAAACGGATGGACGTCGCACTCTACCTGCGCGGTCACCACCCGCTTCCCGGCGAGCGGATGGGGGTGTAAGGCGTGGCGCAGGCGCGCGAAGTCGCGCTTTCGGTGTTGCTGCGTATGGAGCAGGACGATTCCTATTCCAACCTGCTGCTGGACGCCGAACTGGAAAAGGCGGCGCTTTCCAGACGGGACGCGGCGCTTGCCACCGCGTTGGTCTACGGCGTGGTTGCGCGCCGCATCACATTGGACTATTTGCTGGAAACGGCGTCCGGCCGGCCGGTGCAGAAGATGCAGCCCGTGCTGCGCGCAATTTTGCGGCTGGGTGCGTACCAGCTTTGCTATCTGGATAAAATACCCGCAAGGGCCGCGGTGAACGAAGCCGTGCAGCTTGCAAAGAAGCGGCATCTGGGGCACGCATCCGGGTTTGTCAACGGTGTACTGCGCGGGCTGGACAGGAAACGTGGTGCACTGCCGTTTCCTTCGGAAGAAGCCGACGTGCTGCGCGCGTGGGAGGTGCGGTATTCCTGCCCGCGTGCGCTCATCGCACTCTGGCGGCAGGCCTATGGGCCGGAGCGGACACGGGAGATTCTGGAGCAGCTCAACGCCGTGCCGCCGCTGGCCGTGCGGGTGAACACGCTGCGCACCACACCGGACGCACTCCGGGCGGAACTGGCGGAGGCGGGCATCGAGGCCGCACCGGACGCGTCGGTGCCGGACGCGTTGCTGCTTTCCCACTCCGCTGATCTGCGCACGCTGCCCGCGTTCACGGAAGGGTGTTTTTTTGTGCAGGACATCGCTTCGCAGATGGCCTGCGCCGCGCTCGATCCACAGCCGGGTGAAACGGTGTATGACCTGTGCGCCGCGCCGGGTGGCAAGAGCTTCACGTTGGCGCTGCACATGCGCGGGCAGGGAATGGTGCGGGCATTCGACCTGCATGCGCACCGCGTCCGGCTCATTGAGGAAGGCGCTGGGTGGCTGGGCCTTTCGGGCATCGTGCAAGCGTCTGTGCGGGACGCGACAGGCGGCGAACCACTCCCGCCTGCCGACCGCGTGCTCTGTGATGTGCCCTGCTCCGGGCTGGGCGTGATCCGCCGAAAACCGGAAATCCGCTACAAAAACCCCAAAATATTTGACGGACTGCCCGATTTACAGTATCATATACTTTGTGATGGCGCAGCGAACCTCAAACCGGGGGGCGTGCTGGTCTATTCCACCTGCGCGCTTAACCCCGCCGAAAACGAAGCGGTGGTCCGCCGTTTTCTGGACGGGCACGCCGGGTTTGAGCCGGTGCCGTTCCCCAGTGCGCCCGCGGGCAACGCAACGCTGTTCCCGCAGGCGGATGGGACGGATGGCTTCTTCATCGCAAAGCTGCTCCGCCGTTCGTAACGGTTGGGCGACCCGGATAAAGGCGAAACCGATGGATGAAAAACGTGACCTCAAATCAATGGATATCGAAGAACTCGGCGCGTTTTTCCGCGCGCTGGGCGCGCCTGCCTACAAGGCGAAGCAGGTGTTTGCCTGGCTGCACCGCGGGGTCGGTTCGTTTGATGAAATGACCGACCAGTCCAAGGCGTTCCGCGCCGTGCTGGAGGAGCATGCGCTCATCACCCGCGTGCAGACTGTGCGCAGGCTGGAATCTGTGCTCGACGGCACCGTGAAGTACCTGTTCGCCCTTTCGGACGGCGAATGTGTCGAAACGGTGATGATGCGCTATTCCTACGGCGATTCCGTCTGCATCTCCACGCAGGCGGGCTGCCGGATGGGCTGCGGGTTTTGCGCCTCCACCCTCGGCGGGCTGCACCGCTCGCTTGCACCCTCCGAAATGCTCGACCAGATTCTGGCCGTCACGAAGGATACGGGGCGCAAGGTGTCGCATGTGGTGCTGATGGGCATCGGCGAGCCGCTCGACAATTATGAGAATGTTGTAAAATTTCTGCACCTGCTTTCATGCAAAGGCGGGCTCAACATGAGTCTGCGGCATGTGTCCCTCTCAACCTGCGGGCTGGTGGACGGTATCCGCCGCCTGATGGAGGAAAAACTGCAGTTGACGCTTTCGGTGTCGCTGCACGCGCCGAACGACGCGATCCGTTCCTCCATCATGCCGGTGAACCGGAAATGGGGCGTGAACACGCTCCTGGCCGCCTGTCGGGATTATATAGAAGCGACCGGTCGGCGTATTTCGTTTGAGTATGCCATGATTGACGGGGTGAACGATACGCCCGCGTGCGCCAAAGAACTAGCGGCGCGCCTGCGCGGAATGCTCTGCCACGTCAACCTCATCCCGGCCAATCCCGTGAAAGAAAGAAGCTATCAGAAAAGCCCGGCTGAAAAAGTGGAGCGGTTTCGCCGCCTCCTGGCGGGATTCGGGCTGACAGTCACCGTGCGGCGCACGCTGGGCGCGGATATCCAGGCTTCCTGCGGGCAGCTCAGGCAGGCGGCGCGGTGACAAAAGGGAGGGACACCTTTGTTGCAACTCATCGGCAAAACGGATGTCGGGAAAGTGCGGAAAACCAATCAGGATGATTATGCCTATGGGCAACTGCCTGGCGGCGCGGTTTGGGCCGTTGTCTGCGACGGTATGGGCGGCGCGAACGGCGGCAGCGTGGCCAGCAGCATGGCGGTGCGTTCGATCGAGCACAGCATCCAAAGCCGGTATGATGGCCGGACGGACGACGAAGCGGTGCGCGCTCTGCTTTTTTCCGCTCTGATGGACGCCAACGCCCAGGTGTATGCACGCGCCGGGCAGGACGTTTCCCTGTATGGCATGGGTACCACGGTGGTCGCCTGCATTGCGACCGCCGATTTGCTGTTTGTGGCCCATGCCGGCGACAGCCGCGCCTATCTGCTCGACCGGGAGGCCACACAACTCACGCGCGACCACTCCGTCGTGCAGGAAATGGTGGACAGCGGCGAGATCACCGCGGAAGAAGCGCGTAATCATCCCAATAAAAATATCATCACACGTGCACTGGGCGTGGAGCCCGCGCTGAAGATTGACTTCGGCGCCCATCCATTCCCAAAAGGCGCGGGTGTGCTGCTCTGCTCCGACGGGCTTTCCAATCTGGTGGAAAGCGAATCGTTCGTGCAGGCCATGCGGGAAGATTCTGAAACAGCAGCCGAAAAACTCACGGCCCTTGCCAACGAGAACGGAGGCACGGACAATATCACGGTGGTTATGATCGTCAACCGGAACGACCAGGAGTGAAACGGATGGAAAACATGATCGGCAGAAAGCTGGACGGCAGATACGCCATACAGGAAGTCATCGGCGTGGGCGGCATGGCCATTGTCTACAAAGCCTACGACGAGATCGACGACCGCGTGGTCGCCGTCAAGGTGCTCAAAGACGAATATCTCTCCAACGAGGATTTCAAACGCCGGTTCAAGAACGAATCCAAGGCCATTGCCATGCTGTCTCACCCAAACATCGTGAAGGTGTACGATGTCAGCCTGGATGAGCGCCTGCAGTACATCGTCATGGAATATGTAGACGGCATCACCCTCAAGGAATACATCGACCAGCAGCATGTGCTCACCTGGAAAGAGGCCGTGCATTTTACCGTGCAGATTCTGCGCGCGCTGCAGCATGCGCATGAAAAGGGCATCGTGCACCGGGACATCAAGCCGCAGAACATCATGATGCTGGAGGACGGCACCATCAAGGTGGCCGATTTCGGCATCGCGCGCATGGCCAACAGTGAAACCCGCACCATGACCGACAAAGCCATCGGCTCGGTGCATTACATCAGCCCGGAGCAGGCCAGCGGCAGTCGCACGGATGAAAAATCCGACATCTACTCGCTGGGCGTCATGCTGTATGAGATGCTCACCGGCAAGCTGCCGTTTGACTCGGAAAACGCCGTGTCGGTCGCCATCATGCAGATGCAGACCGATCCCCGCCGCCCGCGCGAGCTCAACCCCGATATCCCGGAGGGGCTGGAGGAGATCACGCTGCGCGCCATGCAGAAGGAGCCCGCCAGGCGGTATGTCTCCGCGGCGGCCATGCTGGCTGATATCAACGCGTTCAAGCAAAACCCCAGCATCCATTTTGCATATAAATATTTTGTGGACGACAGCCCCACCCGGTATTATGACGCAGTGAAAAAGGTCAAGGGGGAACCGGAGCCGGAAAAACAGCCGGAAGTCGCTCCCAAAAAAGAGGCGGCCAAAAAGAATAAATCCTATATCAGTCTGCTGTCCAAGATCGCCATCGTGTTTATCCTCATCGCGGCGGTCATCATCGGCATCATGATGTATGTGTTCGGTATCTTTCCGCATAGCGCCACCCCGGATGTCAAGGTGCCCAATCTCGTGGGCCAGCAGTACGATACGGTGGTGCAGCAGTATGGCAAAGAGCTGCAGATCGTCAAGTCCAACACGCAGTACGACAACACCGCACCGGCCGGGCAGATTCTGTCTCAAAACCCGAAAGCCAATGCAGACGTGAAGAAAAACGCGCAGGTCTCGGTGGTGGTCAGCCTGGGGCCGAAGCAGGTCACCGTGCCGGATGTGACCAATTTGGCCCAGGCCGACGCGGTGGCGCAGCTCACCGCGAACGGGCTGCAATACACCATCCAGTCGATTAATGACGACAGCGTGGCAAAAGGCTCGGTCGTCAAGACCGACCCGGTGGCGGGCACGCAGGTCAATTCCGGCTCGAGTGTCACGCTCTATATCAGCCTCGGGCCGGTCGTCGTCAATGAGACGGTGCCGAACGTGGTGGGCATGACGCAGGATGCGGCCAAGACCGCGCTGGAAAACGCCGGGTTGAAGCTGGGCAATGTGACACAGCAGAGCAGTTCGACGGTTGCCGCCGGCACCGTTATCTCGCAGGACCAGAAGGCCAACACGCAGATTCCGCAGAACACGGCGGTCAATCTGGTGGTGAGCAGCGGTACACCATCGGCCCCGAATGTGGTCGGTGAATCGATAAGCAAAGCAACGAGTGATCTTCAGAATAATGGATACTCGCTTGGCAATGTGACATATGCCAATAACAGCACGGTGGCGCAGGGAGATGTCATCAGCCAACAAACGGAATCGGACAACAAGCATGTGGATTTAGTGGTGAGCCTCGGTCCGGCAACGAGCAGTGTATCTAGTACGTCCAGCACAGCTAGTACGTCCAGCACATCCAGCACGACAACCAGTACGACAACCACCACGACAAACACCTATCATTCCTCCCGTGGGCGCAAATGATGGAAAATGCCGCTATAGAACTCTACGAAGGTCTGATCGTCCGCGCGACGGGCGGGTTCTATTACGTGCGGGATGCGAAGCACACGGTGGCCTGCCGTGCGCGCGGCATTTTTCGCAAGGAGAAGATGACGCCTCTGGTGGGCGACCGGGTGCGGTTTTCCGTGCAGGACGAACAGGCGGGCGAGGGCACGGTTGAAGAAATCCTGCCGCGCCGCAACGCGCTGGTGCGCCCGCCGCTCGCCAATCTGGACCGGCTGTTCATCGTGTCGGCTGCGGCGTCGCCGCAGTCGGATACGTTTGCCATTGATAAACTCTCGGCGCTGGCCGAAACGGCCGGGATCGAGCCGGCGTTCATCTTTACCAAGTGCGACCTTGCGCCGGTGGACGAGCTGGCGGATATTTACCGCAAGGCGGGCTTTGCCGCCTTTGTGGTGTCCAGCATGACGGGGCAGGGCGTGACCGCGGTGCGCGACGCGCTGCAAGGCGTCTGTGCGTTCACGGGCAATTCCGGGGTGGGCAAGTCCAGCCTGCTCAACCGTATCGCACCGGCTCTGTCGTTGCAGGTGGGTGATGTCAGCCGCAGGCTGGGGCGCGGCCGCCACACTACCCGCACGGTGGAGCTGTTCCGCATGGCGGATTACGGTATCTCCCAAGAGGGGTATATGGCCGATACGCCGGGCTTCTCGGCGCTGGACGTGGCGGGCGCGGTGCTCATCCGCAAGGAGCAGTTGCCTTTTGCCTTCCGGGAGTTTGCGCCGTATCTGGATGGCTGCCGCTACCGTGGGTGCGCGCATGTGCGCGAGGACGGTTGCGCGGTGCGCGCGGCCGTGGAGCGGGGGGAGATCGCCGCATCCCGCCACGCAAGCTATTGCGCGATGTACGAAGCGGTGAAAGACATCAAGGACTGGGAATTGAAAAAATGAGCAGATGCCTCTTGATCGCCGCAGGGCCGATGCAGGATATCCCCGCGCTCCGGCGCCTGGTGCGGCCGGACGATTATATCCTCTGTGCGGACGGCGGTGCCGATAACGCCCGTCGGTTGGGCGTGCGCCCGCAGCGGGTGCTGGGCGATCTGGATTCCGTGGAGCGTCTTCCGGAGGGCGTGCCGGCGGAACGTTTTCCGCCTGAAAAGGACGATACCGACACCATGCTGGCCGTCAAGCGCGCGCTGGTAATGGGGTATCGTTCTTTTTTGCTGCTTGGCGCATGGGGTGGCCGCCCGGATCATGCCTATGCCAATCTGTGCGCGCTGCTCTATCTGGCCGAGCACGGCGCTTCCGGTACGATTGCGGACGGCGGCGTGGAAATCCATGTGGTGAAAAACGGCTCGCTGCGCCTGAAAAAGCGCGAGGACTATTATGTGTCGGTCTTTCCGTTTGACGGGCCGGCGGATGGCGTGAACGAAACCGGAATGAAATATGGACTGACGGACGCCTGCCTGCGCACCGCCGATCCGCTGGGTGTGAGCAATGAATTTCGCGACGAGCAGGCCGTGATCTCGGTGAAACGCGGAGCGCTGCTCATCATGCTCTGCCCCAAATCCTGCGGTCTCCCGCTGAATAGCAGACATCTTGGTTGATTTCCCGTCCTCCGCATCCTCGCTGTCATCGGGAACGGAGCAGCCTACTTTCCTTCTCATCCTTATAGGTCCAAAAGATTCGTGCGAATCTTGGTTTCCTCTTTTATGGAGAACCGTAGAAAAACCATCCGGTTGATATGCACGCCTTTCCTGTCCGGAACATATAGTGGTGGTGACGGCAGGGCATAGCCGCAATGCAATCATGCCATACCATATGCCGTCTGATTGAGTGGGAGACACATGAACAGACGGTGCCAAAAAGCCCTTGGGGCGGTTTTTCTCGGGGTCGGTGTGCTGATGGCCTTTGTCCTGCCCGTGGAGCTGACGGTCGTTTTGCTGGCGGTCGCCTTGATCGTGGTGGGCGTTTTTTGCAGCAAATGCTGATGCCGCGCGGCACCGGCAGATACGGAGGGATTGGATATGAAAGTTGTCGTTTGGAAGAGCCCGCGCTTCCTCAAAGGGCTGCTGCGCCTTTTGTTTGGTATTCGGCAGGGCGAGTGAGTACATATAGTGCGTCACAAAGGCCGGGGCCCCCAAAGGGGCCCCGGCCTTTGTGACGTGTGCGGTTGAGTCAGGCGTGCCGGTGGAAAGCCGATCCGTTCGCGCGGTGTATCCAGCGCCACGGCCGACACGCGGCACAAAAAGCGGCAAGGAGCAGCAGGGTGATATAGCCGCACAGGCCCTGCCATCCGCTGCGGTCAAGGAAAAATCCGCCCGACCATCCCACCAGGCTGGCACCGATGTAATAGAACAGCAGATAAAACGAGGCGGCCTGCCCTTTGCAGCTGTGTTCCGCCAGCAGGCCGGTCCAGCCGCTTGCGACCGAATGCCCCGCCATAAAGCCAAACGAGACCAGCGCCACCCCGGCGATCTTGACGACCAGGTTGGGGTAGAGGGTGAGCAGCACGCCCGCGATAAAGACGCCGATGGCCAGCGCCAGCACATTGCGGCGCGAATAGCGGTCTGCCATCTGCCCGAACAGCACCGAACTGAAAATGCCGCACAGATTGACGACGAACAGAAAGCCAAACGCCGTCTGGCTGAGGTTGTAGGGCGCGTGCATGAGCGGATAGCCGATGTAGTCGAGCACGGCGGTGTATCCGCCCATCAGCAGAAACGCGGCGATATACATGGGCCAAAGGTGGAGGTTGCAGAGGGTCTTTTTCACGCTGGCCAGCCAGTTGGAAATCGAGATACACTGTTTTTTGAAATTACGCGAATCCGGCAAAAACCGCCAGAACCACACCGCGCCCGCCAAGCTGACCGCGCCCTGTATCCCGAATGCGATGTGCCAGTTGGTGTGTTCGGTAAGGATACCGATGATGAGCCGGCCGATCAGGCCGCCCGTCGCCGTGCCCGCCACGTAGTAGCCGATGACCCTGCCGATGTCGCGCGGAGAAAATTCTTCGTTCAGATAAGCCATGGCAATGGACGGGAACCCGGCGATGGAAATCCCTTCTAAAAGACGCACGACCAGAAAGGCCGAAAAATTCTGCAAAAATGCGGCGGCGACCGTCATGCCCGACGTGAGCAGCAATGAAACGCTCATGAAGCGCTTGCGGTCGAATCCCCCCGCGAACATGGTGATGAACAGCAGGCTGACCGCAAGCGCGACCGACGTGAGCGAAATGGACAGGCTGGCTGTGGCGGGCGGGATATGGTATTCTTTTGAATACAGACTGATAAGCGGCTGTGGGCTGTACATCACGGCATAGGTGATGGTGCTGCCCACCAGCACGCCCAACGAAGCGCGCTGCGCCTCTTTTGTCCCGATTTGTATGTACTGCAAATCTGTCATCTCACTTTTTGGACGGCGGCGCGTAAGGCCGCACGCCGTTTTTGTCCGCGCAGGACGCGATCCATTCCGCCGGCGGTTTGCCCGCGATTTCTGCCGCGGGCCAGACGTCCCGCAGCGGCACAAGCACGAACGCCCGCTCAAACATGCGCGGGTGCGGGAGGGTCAGCGTTTCGGTTTGCATGTGCAAATCGTCATACAGCAGCAGGTCAAGGTCGATGGTGCGCGGCCCCCAGTGGACGATGCGCCGTCTTGCCAGCGCGGTTTCGATCCGCTGCAAGGTTTCGAGCAAGGACTGCGGTTCCAGCGCGGTGCATGCCCGGCAGACCTGGTTGAGAAACGCCGGCTGCTCGGTGTAGCCCACGGGGGCGGTCTCGTAGATGCCGGACACCGCAGTCAGCCGGATACCGGATTCTGCTATTTTTTTCCTGGCGGCTTCCAGATACCCGGCGCGGTCACCCATGTTGGAGCCGAGCGCGATGTATACGTCATGCGCGACGGGAACGTTCAATCTCCACACCTACCCATTCGAATGTGCCCCGCATGGGGGCCCGCGGCTTTTTCACACGCAGCCGCACCGACTGTACCATGGGAAAATATTCCAGAATGGCCCCGCAAAGCACCTCTGCCAGCCGCTCGATGAGATCAAACGACTGCTCCCGCACGATGCGGATCAACAGCTTGTTGACGGCGGCGTAGCTCACCGTGTCCGCGAGGTCGTCGGTGCGGCAGGCGGCGGAAAGGTCGGCCGCCAGCTCCACATCAAAAAGGAATGGCTGTTCGGCGGCCTTTTCCTCAGGGTTTACACCGTGCCGGCCGGATATTTCCACGCCCTGCAGCAGAATTTTATCCATGTATCTCCTCCGGCGTGCGCACCAGCGCGTCGGTCATTTTGCAGACCCGCGCCATCTCCTTTACGTCATGCACCCGCACGAAATCCACGCCCCGTTCGATGCCGAACGCAACGGTGGCCGCCGTGCCTTCCACCCGCTCGTCCGCCGGCAGGTCCAATGTTTTGCCAATGAGCGATTTGCGCGAGGTGCCGAGCAGCACCGGATAGCCAAGCGCCTGCAACTCCGGCAGCCTGCGCATGGATTCGATGTTCTGCGCAAGGTCCTTGCCAAAGCCGATGCCCGGGTCTACCGAGAGGTTCGCGTCCGGCAGGCCGGCATTTTTGGCCAGCCGGATGCTTTCGCGCAGGAAGGTGAGCATGTCGCCCATGAAGTCACGGTAGGCGGTGCCGTCCTGGTTGTGCATGAGCACCGCGCCCGCGTCGTATGCGGCGGCCGTGCGCGCCATATCCGGGTCGCGCTGGAAGCCCCAGATGTCGTTGACGATATCTGCGCCCGCTTCCAGCGCCTGCCGGGCCACGGCGGCCTTCATGGTGTCGATGGAAACGGGAACGCTCACCGAGGCTTTCAGCCGCCGGATGACCGGCAGCACGCGCGCGGCCTCTTCTTCGGCGGGAACGGGCGCGTAGCCCGGGCGGGAGGATTCGCCGCCGATGTCGATGATGTCCGCCCCGTCCTTAATCATCTGACAGGCGCGATCCACCGCTTCGTCCGCGTCGGCATAGGAACCGCCGTCCGAAAAAGAGTCGGGCGTGACGTTCAGAATGCCCATCACATAGGTCTTTTGCCCGAGCGGCAGGTCGTAGCCCCGGCAGTGAAACGTGCGAGGTTCGCGCGTAAGAGCATGCGTGAGCACTGCGCCGACCTCGCGACCGATTTCGGCCAGTGAGCCCTGCTGCATTTCCAGCTTGACGAGCAGGCGGCGGAACTGCGCCGCAGTGCCCATCAGCAGCACGTCGGAGTATTCGTCTTTGAAATCGGCCACGCCCTTGCTCACGGCGGCGTCGCCGCCTTTGCCGAGCATTTCCTGCTTGAGGATGTTGGCTGCGAACGGCGTGACGTGTTCGAGCCGGACGCAAAGGTGCAGCGCTTTGACGGCGAGCAGTTCCACCGCCGCGCTGTGCACGTTGATTTTTTTTACTTCCTCCACCGCCTCGCACATTGAGCGGATGGGGACGATCCGGGCATTCCACATGGTCTGCGCGCCTCCCTTTATCTGGTGTATGGCTTGAGCAATGCGGCGGCTTCAGCGCGCAGGGCAGCGTCCGTTTTCAGCTCGCCGATGGACCGGGAGGTGACGGTTTTGGCACCCGGCTTTTTGATGCCGCGCATGGTCATGCACAGGTGTTCCGCTACCACCACCACCGCCACGCCGCGCGTCGTGGCGGCGCGTTCCACGGCGTCGGCGATCTCGGTGGTCAGCCGCTCCTGCAACTGGGGTTTGCGCGCCAGCGTGTCCACGATGCGCGCCAGCTTGCTTAGGCCGAGGATGCGCCCGTCCCGCGGCAGATAGGCGATGTGTGCCTGGCCGTAGAACGGGAGCAGATGATGCTCGCACATCGAATAAAAGGGGATGTCCCGCACCACGACCAGCTCGTCGGGCAGTCCCTCCCCGAACAGTTTGACATCCTCAAGCGGGTCGCGTTCCAAACCCGCGAACAGTTCCTCATACATCCGCGCGACCCGTTCGGGGGTCTCTTGCAGGCCGGGACGGTCGGGGTTTTCGCCCACCGCCGCCAGCAGCTCCCGAATGGCTCGCGCGGCTCTTTCTTTATCTACCATGTATCCTGCTCCAAATCGTTTTGACCGCGTCATCAGGCGGGCTGCCCCATCTGCATATGCGGCCGCTCCTGTCATTTTAACCCGTCTATGCCTACATTTCAAGGGAAAATACCGACGGAAATGCCGTAAAAAGGCGAAAATCCGCCTTCCTGTGACCCGGCACGGCGAAAAAAGCCTTTTATTTTTTACAAGAATATGATGGTGCCGCGGCCGGATGTATTGTATATTGAAAAAAATATGTGGAATATAGCGGATGACTATTGCAGGAGAACGGGAGCGATTCGGACGATGAAACAGAAACTGAATAAGGTGGAATGGAGCTGGGCGCTTTATGACGTGGCGTTTTCGGCGTTTGCGATCTTGTCCACGGCGTTTTTGCCCATCCTGATGAAACTGGCGGGAAAACCGGACGGACTGAGCAACGCGCTGACGACCGCCCACTGGGGTTATTTGCAGTCCTTTTCCACACTGGCGCTGGCGTTGCTGGCGCCGGTGCTGGGCGCCATCGCCGATTTTAAAGGGAAGAAACGGCAGATGTTCATCTTTTTCTTTGTGGTGGCGCTTTGTTCGCTGGGGGCCATGCTGCTCACCAACAATTACACCATCCTGCTGCTGGTCAACTTTCTCTGCGCCATCGGCTATTCCGGCACCAACATCGTCTACGACGCCTATCTGGTGGACGTGACGACCAATGAAAAAATGAACCTGCTTTCCTCAATGGGCTTTGCCGTGGGCTATGCGGGGCGCTGCCTGCCGTATCTCGTGGGCATCGTACTGTATGGCACGCTGCCGTTTGGCATCACCGCCATCACGGCCATCAAGATCTCCATCGGCATCACGCTGGTGTGGTGGCTGGTGTTTACTATCCCGTTTCTGCGCAACGTGCGGCAGCTTTACGGGCGAGAGGACCGGCCCGCCCATCTGGTTTCCCAGTCGTTCGGCAGCATCTGGGCCACGCTGAAAAAGATCGTGCGGGAAAAAAACATGGGCTTTTTCCTGCTGGCCTATTTCTTCTACATCGACGGCGTGAACACCATGATCTCCATGACGTCGGACTTCGGATATGACGTGGGTATCTCGGTGACGACCATGGCGCTGGCGCTTCTGGTCACGCAGATCATCGCGGCGCCGTCGGTGCTGCTGTTTGAGCGGATTGCAAGACGGGTGACCACCAAGAACGTGCTGCTCATCGCTATCGGCGTGTTCACCGCCATCTGCACCTACGCGCTGTTTCTGAAGTCCGCATGGCAGTTCTGGGTGATGGCCATCGCCACCGGCCTGGTGCTGGGTACCATCCAGGCGCTCTCCCGGTCCTATTTCGGGCGGATGATCCCGGACAAAAACCGCAACAACGAGTATTTCGGCTTTTTTAACGTGCTGGCACGGTATTCGGCCATCCTTGGCCCGCTGATGCTCTCCCTGTTCACGTTGCTCACCGGCAGCTCGCGCTACGGCGTGGCCAGCATCGACGTGCTCTTCGCCGTCGGGTTTATCCTCCTGTTGCGTTTCGTTCCCAACATCGATACGGCGTCAAAAGGAAAAACGACCGGCGTGCAGGCCGCCCCGGTACCCACGGAAGCGGAATAATCCCCGCCGGCCTTTGTCCATTCCGTTTGGTCGCGCATAGGATATAGCAGAGGTGTATGACTATGCGCAGACCATTTATCTGGTGGTGGTTCCCGCCACACCGCCCGTGGCCGCCTGCCCGGCCGCGCCCGCCCATGCCGCCGCATCCGCCCGGCCCCCCGAGACCGCCGTATCCACCACGGCCGCCGCATCCGCCTGGCTCCCCAAGACCGCCGTATCCACCACGGCCGCCGCATCCGCCTGGCTCCCCAAGACCGCCGTATCCACCACGGCCGCCGCATCCGCCGAGACCGTGATATTCGGATTTTTTATATGGACCGCATCACCCCCGCAGGCCGGTTTCCGGCCTGCGGGGGTGATTTGTTCAAGGGCTGCGTACATCAGGAAACGACGGACGACGCGCCGGACACAGAACCGGAATCTGCGGATGAAACGCCGGCGGTTTCCGCCGCGCCGGAAGAAGACGGCCCGGTTTCGGAAGAAAAGGCGGAACTTTCCATTCGGCTGCTCACACCGTTCCCGGATGCGGCGTTGCCCGCGTAAGACGTGCCGTCCGGCATCCCGGACGCGGCATCAAGCCCATTATCGGAGGTGCCGCCGTACGATGCCGAAGAGGTGTCATCGTCGGCCGTTTGCCTGCCGCCGTTTCCTGCTGTTGCGCGTTCGCTCCCGTACACAGATGAGGACGGAGAGGAAAAAGAAGAGGAAATAGCGGATGCGGAGGAAAACAACGAAGCGGAAGCGGCAGTGGATGTCGTTTTTCCGTTATGGGAAGCCAGCACGCCGCCGATGGCCGCCACACCGCCGGCGATGGCAACGGTTACGATTTTTCCCAGCAGGGTGTCCGTGATGACCGAACCGATGTGTTTGAGAACAGAGACGTGTTTTGGGGGTTGGGGCATAATGACCGCCTTTCCTGATGTCATAGATCGCGCACATGGTAAAAAGGATACCGTCGCATGTTTATGGGTATGCCGCCGGATATATGACTGTTGAAGAGTGCGTATGCCGGAGAGAAGCGCTATTTGAGCGTTTTCAGGGCTTTCGCAAGCGTTTTTTGCAGGCTTACGTTGTGGAAACGGGAAACACGCTTGAGCACGAACAGGCTTTCGGTGTCGCGCGGCAGTACGTTGATGCCGTAGTCGCAGGACAGGCTGGCCTGAAATCCCATCGCGCGGATGATGGGCAGCGATTCTTTGCTGACATTGCCGTATGGGTAGGTGAAGGTCGTCGGCGTCGCGCCCGTCTGCGCGGTGATTTCATCCTGACATCTGGTAAGATCCTCGGTGAGCACGCGCGTGTAGGCTTCCAGCGATTCGCCGGGCAGTTTTTTGCAGCCGAACCGTTTTTTGCCCATGGCGTGCAGGTCATAGGTATGGTTCTGGATCTCGAATACACCCGCGTCCTGAACCTCCCGCACCTGATTCCAGGTCATATGCGCGTAATTCATGTTTTGGTCGGGCACACGGGTGAAATCGTCGGTGTTTTTGGCAATGATAGAGAGGACGGCTTTGTCGCCGTATTGCTTCAGCACCGGGAAGGCGTAGGCGTAGTTGTTGAGATACCCGTCGTCGAACGTGAGCACGATGGGCTTGGGGGGGAGATCTTCCTCCCCGTGCGTATAACGGATGAGATTCTGCATGGTCACGGTGGTATAGCCTTCCCGGCGCAGCCAGGCGAGGTCGGAAGCCAGTTCGGCCTGCGAAACGGCAAGTTTGTGAAATTTGCTCGTTTTCACCTCATGGTACATGATGATGGGGACGACCGCGCCGCGCGGCTGCGCCGGCACGCTTTTTTTATAGGAAAGGGCGTACCCGCCCAGCGTGCAGAGGCAAAAAGCCGCCAGCCCCGTGAGCAGGACCATCCATGTTTTTTTTTGAAACAGCCGCATGAAAGCAGCACCAGCTTTCCTGATTGGTCGATTCCCTGTCGGGGGAACCACGTTTAGCATGTGCGGTTTTGCCGGATGCATGAGCGTCAAAAGCTGGCGGCATTTCCTTTGGGGCGTGCTGAAAAAGTTGCTGTTTTGAAATTTGCGGCGCTTCATGCCATCCGGTTTTGCCAAAATCCTTGCGGGCCTGCCGGAGATTGGCGCCGATTTTGGTTTTGTCCGATGAAAAAATCGCATTTGCTTTTTCCTGTTCTTTTTTTCAACCGCCCTCTTTGGAAAAATGCACCTTTTGATTTCTATGGCATAGACTGTCAGCGTATGGAACCGGTCTTGTTGCGAGATAGAAGCGCCTCCTCTGCTTCGGCTGAAATGCCTCCCTGCATGCTGCAAACGTTCCTGCGCTTTTGCCCCGCGGGCCGGCAGTTTATCCCGAAAAACCGTTGGGTTATTCTTTTTTGAACAAGGGCCAAACGCAGGGGCGCCCTGCGGCAATTTTGGAATGGGAGATGGATGGAATGGATACATACCCCTATCTGGAGGTGCAGGCGGCCGCGCCCCGGCTGCCCGATGTGGCCGTGGCCATGGTGGCGGGCGGGCCGGCTTATGCGGGGCTGCGCGGCAGGGTGCAGTTTACGCAACGGCCCGGAGGCGTGGCGGTGGATGCGCACATCCACGGCCTGCCGAAGACACCTACCGGATTTTTCGCGTTCCACCTGCATGAGGGCCCCTGCGGCAATCCCGGCGTCAACCCGGCGGATTATTTCCCGCAGACGGGCGGGCATTTCAATCCGGGCAACACGCCGCATCCGTTTCATGCGGGTGATTTTCCGCCGCTGCTCGAAACGGAGAACGGCGCCGCCTACCTCAGCTTTTTCACCAGCCGTTTCACGGTGCGGCAGGTCATCGGCCGGTCGGTAGTCATCCACCTGAACCCGGACGATTTCACCACGCAGCCTTCGGGCAACGCCGGGCCGAAGATCGCCTGCGGGGTGATCGCCGCGCGGTAATCACCCGGCTTGCATTTTCTCCCGCTTTATGGTAGAGTAAAAAGCAACAGAAAACAGAGACAAAGAGGTCAAACATCCGCCCGGAGCATCGGCGGGGGTTTGCCCTTTTTTTAAATCTGCGGGCCGTTTCGGGCTGCGGATACCTGCCAAACAGGTCTGCCAAAGGGGGGAATGCACGGTGAAACTCATTACCGTTTCGGGACCGCCGTCATCCGGTAAGACCTCGGTGATCCTGCGCACCATTGAGCTGCTCCGGGATACGCACCGGGTCGGCGTCGTCAAATTCGACTGCCTGTCGACATTCGACGACGAACTGTATGAGAAGCGGGGCGTGCCGGTCAAGGTCGGCCTTTCCGGCGGGCTCTGCCCGGATCACTTTTTCATCAGCAACATCGAAGACTGCCTGGACTGGGGCATCCGCGAGGGGCTGGACATGCTCATCAGCGAGAGCGCCGGGCTGTGCAACCGCTGTTCGCCGCATATCCGCGACCTCACGGCCGTCTGCGTCATCGACAATCTATCGGGCGTGAATACTCCGCACAAGATCGGCCCTATGCTCAAGTTTGCCGATGTCGTGGTGGTGACGAAAGGGGATATCGTGTCTCAGGCTGAGCGCGAGGTGTTCGCGTTCAAGGTGCGGCAGTCCAATCCGCGTGCGCGGATCGTGTTCGTCAACGGCATCAGCGGGCAGGGCGCTTTCGACCTTGCCAAGCTGTTCGCCGCCGCACCCGGCACCGACACACTCGAGCAGAAGCGCCTGCGCTTCACCATGCCTGCCGCGCTCTGTTCCTATTGCCTGGGGCAGACGCGCATCGGGGCCGAGTACCAGATGGGCAACGTAAAAAAAATGAAGCTGTGAGGGCGGCAACATGGAAGAACAACAGATCAGGCAGCTGCTGCAGACGGTGCCGATTGGGGACATGCTGGCGAAATACCCGTATATCGGCGAACTGCTGGCCTCGGTGAAGATCGGCGTGCCGGATGCGTCCATGACGGCGGCGGAGCTGCTCACCTCGGTGCCGGACGAATACTACGAGGATTTTGCTCTCAGCCGCGCGCAGATGGCCGAGAACATGCTCACATATATCGAGGAGATGGAGACCACCGCCGCCGAGGACCGGCTGGCGGTGCGCACGGTCACGGTGCTCGGCGGGCACGACAAATCCGGCCGCGCGGAAAACTGCACGCTTACCCTCACGCGCGGGGACGTGGTGTGCATTGTGGGCCCCACCGGCGCGGGCAAGAGCCGCCTGCTGGCGGATATTGAATGCATGGCGCAGCGCGACACGCCCACCGGGCGGCAGGTTCTCATCAACGGCGGTGTGCCGGAAGAAAAATACCGCTTTGAGATCGAGCATAAACTGGTGGCGCAGCTCTCACAGAACATGAACTTTGTGATGGATCTAAGCGTGACGGACTTTGTGGCGCTGCATGCCCAGAGCCGCATGGTGCAGGACGAGGCCGAAGCGGCGCGCCGCATCCTTGATTGCGCCAACGACCTGGCGGGCGAGCAGTTTTCCGGGCAAACCGCGCTCACCCAGCTCAGCGGCGGGCAGTCCCGTGCGCTGATGATCGCCAGCACGGCGCTGCTGTCCCGCTCACCCATCGTGCTCATTGATGAGATCGAGAACGCCGGCATCGACCGGCAGAAGGCGTTGCAGCTGCTGGTGCGGGAGGAGAAGATCGTGATGATGTCCACGCACGATCCCATCCTCGCGCTGCTGGGGGACCGGCGGGTCGCCATCAAAAACGGCGGCATCGCCGGTATCGTGGAAACCGGCGAAGAGGAGCGCGCGAACCTTTCCTATCTGGAGAAGATCGACGCGGGCCTGTCGGACTTGCGCGGGCGCATCCGGCGCGGGGAAAAGATCGACTTCGACCTGCATCCGCTTTTTGAATAGACCGTCCGTTTTGTCAGAAGCCGTTGTGGAAAGGAAGGCGATTGTATGGCCGATACCCGGATGATTTCCGAAATTCTGGACGAAAGCCTGCCGGAATCGGGAAAGCTGGATTTTTTCGGGGAAGCTGTCTGCGCGCTCAAGCCGGCGTTCCGAGAGGGTTACAACGCGGCCGCCGCTGTTTTCCGACGGGAGCAGGGGCGCAGCCTGCGCAGTTATCTGCCCGCTATCTGCGGGTGTGACGGCATCAAGGGCGCGGAAAACATCCATGCTGTCAACGAAGTGGAAACGCCGGATGAGCTGCCGAACGTCCTCATGTCTTTCAAATTCGGCGATTATTTTTTCAGCCGTTTTCTTTCCAAATTCACGGGGAAAGGGTATTTTGAGCGGCTGGATCTGCCGGTGCATCCGGAATTTGAACAGGCCGGCCTGCGCGACCCGAACGGGGAATTTCACATTTTCTCGGTGATGCCCACCGTGATGCTGGTGGATAAAAGAATGCTGGGCGACCGGCCGGTGCCGCACCGCTGGAACGATCTGCTCGGCCCGGCGTTCGCGGGCGATGTGGCGCTGCCCGCCGCGCACGGCGCGGTCTCCACGCTGCTGCCGCTCACCCTTCTGCGCGACCATGGCGAAGAAGGGCTGGCTGCGCTTCGGCGCGCGGCGCGCGGCGCCATGCATTCCACCGACATGATCCGCGACGCGGGAAGGACGCTGAAAGGCCCGGCGGTGTATGTGGTGGCGTGGTTTTTTGCCCAAGCCTGCTCCAGCCCGGATGTTGAGATCGTCTGGCCGGAGGACGGCGCGCTGGTAGAGCCGACATTTCTGTTGGTGCAGCGTGGGCAGCGCAAATTGTACCGCCCGCTGGTGGATGCCATCACCGGCAGGGAGCTGGGCGCGGCTTCGGCGGCGCACTGTTATCCGGCGGCCAACCCCGCGGTGGAAAACGACCTGCCCGCGGGCGCGGCGTTCAACTGGCTGGGCTGGGATTTTATCCGTTCCGCGCCGTTGGAAGACCGTATCGCGGCCGTCAAAGCCTTTTTTGACGATCTGACTGCCTGATCCGGTTCGTGTCTGTCTGAATAAAGGAGGAATCGTATGAGCTCCACGCAATCCGCCGTGCAGGTCGAGGACTACGCGGTCGGCGGGCTTTCGTTCTTCGGCCTGCTGCCCTGCCCGGTCAAGGTGCCGTTTGAGGACCGTTTCCGCACGTTTGCGCGCCGGACGTTTACGGAGCAGGGGCGGCGGCTGGCGTATTATATTGAAGGCAACGCCAACCATCACGTGCCGTTTCGGGACTATCTCAACACGGTGGAGGACCCGGACCGGCTGCCGGACATTCTGCTTGCGCCTGGCTACAATATGTTTTTTGAAAAGAACTTTCAGCAGCGCTTTGTCCGAACCGGCGTTTTCTCCGATTGTCTGGCGTATGAGCCGTCTTTGCTGGAAAACGGCCTGCGCGACCCGGGCGGGAACTACTCTCTGCTGGCCATGAACACGCTGGTCATCATGGCGGATGAGACGCGCGCACCGTTTGTGCCGGAGAGCTGGGACGACCTGCTGGACGAGCGGCTGGAGAAGCAGTTGGGCGTGCGCGGGGACGGCAAATCGTTCTGCGACGCCCTGTTGACCTATTTTGACAAGCACTATGGGGAAGACGGCATCCGCCGTCTGGCCCGCTCGGTGCAAGAGGGCATGCACCCCGCGCAGGCGGTCGTGCAGCTCACCCGCCCCAAGCCGGGCCAGCCCAGCGTTTACGTGGTGCCGTACTTTTACGCCCGCACCGTGCAGAACCCGAATGCCCGCATCATCTGGCCGAAAGAGGGTGCGCTGCTCAATCCGGTCTTCCTGATGGTGAAAACCGGCAAGGCCGGGGAACACAAAGAGATTCTTGAGTTCCTTACGGGCCCGGAGACCGCGGCCGCGTTCAACTGCGCGGGTTTGTTCAGTACCTGTGCGGGAGCGGATCAGACGTTGCTTAAAGACCGGACGTATCACTGGATTGGCTGGGAGTATCTTTCCAACCCCGACATCGGGGACGTGCTTGCCGGGCTCAACCCGCTTTTTCTCCGATATTATCGGTAAACCGCCCGCAGGGGGCCGGATATTTGTCCGGCTCCTTTTGTTTTGCCCGGCGCGGGCGGAAAAGCGGAAGGGCGCCGCTTCGGCGCTTGAACTTTGCAATTTGCCTGTGCTATAATGAAATATGCCTGCGGAAACAGCCGTGGGCATATCCGGGGCTGCTTTTCGAAGCGGGACCCGATCAACAGGAGGCTGTCGCGTTTCATGGAGTGGACGGGATTAAACGAGCTGCGGGAAAAATATCTCGCGTTTTTTGAAAGCAAAGGGCATCTGCGCCTGCCGAGTTTCCCATTGGTGCCGCAGGGGGACAACAGCCTGCTGCTCATCAATTCCGGCATGGCACCGATGAAGAAATACTTTCTGGGGCAGGTCACGCCGCCGAGCAAGCGGGTGACCACCTGTCAGAAATGCGTCCGCACGCCGGATATCGAGCATGTGGGCAAGGACGACCGCCACGGCACCTATTTTGAGATGCTGGGCAATTTTTCATTCGGCGATTATTTCAAGCACGAGGCGTGCGCATGGGGCTGGGAGTTTGTTACCAAAGTGGTCAAGCTGCCGGAAGACAAGGTCTATGTTACCATCTATCTGGATGACGACGAGGCGTTCGACATCTGGACCAAAGAGGTGGGGGTAGACCCCTCGCACATTGTCCGTCTGGGCAAAGAGGACAATTTCTGGGAGCACGGCAGCGGCCCGTGCGGCCCGTGCTCGGAGATCTACTTCGATCGCGGCGAGGAGCACGGCTGCGGCAAGCCCACCTGCGGCGTGGGCTGCGACTGCGACCGCTATGTCGAGTTCTGGAACATCGTGTTCTCGCAGTACGACAGCGACGGCAAGGGCACTTATACCCCCATGGCCAAGCCGAATATCGACACCGGCATGGGGCTGGAGCGCCTTGCCTGCGTGATGCAGGACGTGAACAATCTCTTTGAGGTGGACACCGTCCAGAATATCATGAAGCACACCGGGCGGATTGCGGGCGTGACCTATGGGGAGGACGCAAAGGCCGATATTTCCCTGCGCGTCATCACCGACCATATCCGCAGCACCGTGTTTCTGGTGGGCGACGGCGTTCTGCCCTCGAACGAGGGACGCGGCTATGTGCTGCGCCGCCTGTTGCGCCGGGCCGCGCGTCACGGCCGTCTGCTCGGCATCCGCGAGCCTTTTCTTTATCAGGTCGCGGAGACGGTGGTGCATGAAAACGCCGCCGCCTATCCCGATCTGGTGGAAAAACAGAGCTATATTCAAAGTGTCATCAAGGCCGAGGAAGAGCGCTTCGCCGCCACCATCGACCAGGGGCTTCAACTGCTTGAGCAGCGCATTGCCGCGCTGCCCGCTGGCGGCGTGCTTTCCGGAGACGACGCGTTCAAATTATACGATACCTTTGGTTTCCCGCTCGACCTTACCAGCGATATCCTCGAGGAGCGCGGCTTTTCGGTGGATGCCGACGGTTTCGAGAAGCGGATGAAAGAGCAGCGCGCGCGTGCCCGTGCCGCCCGCGCCGCCGGGATGGGCGCCGCGTGGGAGGACTCCAAGGACGAGGACACGCCCGAAACACGGTTTGTCGGCTATGAAAAGCTGAGCTGCGCGGCCAAAGTCGCGGCTATTATCACCGAAGGTGAGCGCGTAGGGCTGGCGGATCAGGGCAGCACGGTCTCCGTCGTGCTCGATACCACCCCGTTTTATGCGGAAAGCGGCGGGCAGGTGGGCGACACCGGTCTGCTCACCGCCGCCGGGGTCTGCGTGCAGGTCACCGATTGCCGAAAATCCCCCACCGGGCGTTTTCTCCACATCGGCAAGGTGGTGGAGGGCAGCCTTTCGGCGGGCGAGACCATGCAGGCGCAGGTAGATGCGCCGCGCCGTCGGGCCGTCATGCGCAACCACAGTGCCGCGCATCTGCTGCAAGCGGCACTGCGCAGCGTGCTTGGCACGCATGTCCAACAGGCCGGGCAGCTTGTGAACGACCGCCATGTGCGTTTTGATTTCACGCATTTCGCGGCTCTCACGGCGGACGAGCTTGCCGCTGTGGAAAAAGAAGTCAATACCGCCATTCTGTCGGCTCTGCCGGTCGTCACGCGGACGATGGCGGTGGAAGAAGCAAAAAAAACCGGCGCCATGGCGTTGTTCAGCGAGAAATACGGCGATGTGGTGCGCGTGGTGCAGATGGGCGATGTTTCAAAGGAACTTTGCGGCGGCACCCATGTGGATAACACCGGCAAGATCGGCCTGTTCCGCATCGTATCCGAAACCTCGGTGTCCGCAGGCGTGCGCCGCATCGAGGCCGTGACCGGTACCAACGTGCTCGAACTCCTGCGCGGGCAGGACATCGCCATCAAAGAAGCCGCGCAGGTTCTGAAAGCCGCGCCTGCCGAACTGCCGCAGCGGGCGGCGCAGGTCGCAGGTGAGCTGCGCGAAAAAGATCGCGTGATCGAGACGCTGCGGGGCCGCATCGCGGCCATGCAGATGGATGCGCTGCTTGCGGCGGCCAAAGAGGTCGGCGTGTTCCGCCTTATCACCGCCAGCTTGAAAGAGATGGATGTGGACGGACTGCGGATGATTACCGACCGGGTGCGCGAGAGCGACCCGCAGGCGGTGATCGTGCTGGCGGGCATGGCCGGGGGCAAGGTGGTGTTTGCCGCGGCCTGCGGCAAAGAAGCGGTGAAAAACGGCGCGCACGCGGGCAATCTCTTGCGCACGGCCGCGAAGATCACCGGCGGCGGCGGCGGCGGCCGGCCGGATAGTGCCACCGCGGGCGGGCGCGACGCATCCCGCGTCGCGGAAGCTCTCCAGAGCGTGGAGGCTGGCTTGGAAGCTGTTAAAAAGTAAATTGCCCAAGACGTCCAATGTATCGGACAAATGGAGGCGGCGGAATGGACTGCATTTTTTGTAAGATCGCGGCGGGGGAAATTCCCTGCAAAAAACTGTATGAAGACGAACAGGTGCTGGCATTTTACGACATTGAGCCCAAAGCGCCGGTGCATTTTCTTGTGATCCCGAAAGCGCATTTCGCGTCGGCAAGCGAGATTACAGCCGAAAACAGCGCCGTGGTCGCGCGTGTTTTTGAAGTGATTGCCAAACTGACAGCACAGCTTGAGCTGAAAAACGGCTACCGGGTCGTGACCAACTGCGGTCCGGACGCGGGGCAGACGGTGCACCATCTGCACTTCCATGTGCTGGCGGGCCGTCCGCTCTATCCGGATATGGCGTAACGGCTGCCTTGGTGGCACGGACAAAAGAGAATGGAGCTTGGTTATGGAAACATATTCGCTTGAAGTCGCGGGTTTGGTGCGTGAACTGCCCATCTGTGCGGTGAGTAATACGGTGGATATCGCCGCGTTCATCATGTTCGGCGACGTGGAACTGACGGTCAACTGCGCCCGGCATCTGCTTGAGCGCGCTCCGGAGCACGATGTCATCATCACCGCCGAAGCCAAGGGCATCCCGCTGGCCTATGAGATGGCGCGCCAGAACAACGAAAACGGCTATCTGATCGCGCGCAAGGGCGTGAAGGTCTACATGCACAACCCCGTCAGCGTGTCGGTCAAATCCATCACCACCGCCAAGGTGCAGACACTGTACATCGACGAGAACGACGCGGGCCAGATGCGCGACCGCCGCGTGCTCATTGTGGACGACGTCATCAGCACCGGCGAATCGCTGAACGCGCTGGAAGCGCTGGTGAGTAAGGCGGGCGGCAACGTCGTGGGCCGTATGGCGGTGCTTGCCGAGGGCGACGCGCAGAAACGCGACGACATCACGTTCCTTGCGCCGCTGCCGATCTTTGTGAAAAACTGACGCGCTCCGCGCGGGAAAGAGGTGGGCGATGAAACGCCCGCTTGCTGCCATCGGTTTTACATATCTTGCGGTTTTATGCCTTGCCGCGCAGCTCGATGCCGCGGTCTGCGTTGCGTTGGCCCTGCTCTGTGCCGCCGGTGCGGCGGTGCTGCTGGGCTTCGGGCCGTTTGGGCGGCGCGCCGTGCTCCTCACCGTGCTTTGCACGGCGGGCGCGGCGTTTGCTGTTTATGCCGCCGTGTGGCATTTTGCCTATTGGCCGGCGGCTTCGCTGGCGGGGAAAACGGCGCGGGTGCAGGGCGTGGTGACCGACGCGCCCGCTACGTCCGGCCAGACCGTGTATTATCTGGTGAAAGCGGACACGGTTACGGTGAATGGCAAAACGGCGGCGCGGGGGGTCACGCTGCGCGTCAAAACGCAGGAGGGCGGCATCGCACCGTTTTCAAGGGTGGCGTTTACCGCCGCGCTTTCACTGCCGCCCGACGGGACAGCAAGCGGCTTTGATAGCCGTCAGTATTATCGTTCCAAAGGCGTTTACCTGTTCGCCACGCCGCAGGGCACGGTGCAGATTTCCGCCGCCGCGGGTTTTCACCCCTATGCGCTGGCCATCCAGGTACGGCAGCTGCTTTCCGCGCGGCTGCAGGCGCGTGTGGGCGGGGTATGGGGCGCGCTCTCGTCCGGTATCCTCATCGGCGATGTTTCCAACCTGCCCGCGTGGGTCAAAGGCGATTTCACCGCCACCGGCATTTCGCATATTCTGGCGGTTTCCGGTACGCAGATTTCGCTCATCATGCAGGCACTGCTGTGGCTGTTTGCCTGTTTGCGCCTGCCGCGCCGACTGTCCGCCCTGGCCACGGCCGCCGTGGTGCTCGGGTTCATGGCGGTAACGGGTTTTTCCCCGTCGGTCAGCCGCGCGGGCGTGATGTCCCTGCTCTTTCTGGGCGGGCTGATACTGGGGCGTGAGGCCGATGCGCTCAATTCGCTGGGGGCGTCGGTGCTGGTGCTCTGCCTGCTCAACCCTTTTGCCGCTACGGATACGGGCCTGCTCCTTTCTTTTGCGGCCACGCTTGGGTTGGTGCTGGTGTCCGGCAGATGTACGAGGTGGATCAATGTTGGAATGAAGCGTCTGCCGGAAAGGGCGGGTCGCCTGTTGCGCATGCCTGCCGCGGTGCTCTGCGAAACGGCCGGCGCCACACTTTGCACCCTGCCGGTGATTCTGGTCACGTTCCGGCAGATCTCGCTGGTCACGTTTTTCTCCAATGTGCTGGAAGTGCCGGTCTCGCTGCTGGCCACGCTGCTTTCCGCCATGGTCTCGCTGCTGCCCGATGGTTGGGCGTTTGGCTGGCTGGTCACACCGGCGGCTCTGCTGCTGCGGTTTTGCTGCGCGACGATGATCGGCTATGCGCACCTGTTGGCCGATTTGCCGTTTGCATCGGTCTCCACCGATTATGGGTTTATCTATCCGATCCTGCTGCTGGCGGCCGCCGCGGCGTTCCTGCTTTGGCGGATGCGGGGGCGGGGGGCGGATTGGCGTGCCGCGGCCCTGTGCGTGGCGTTCGCGCTTTCCGTAGGTATGGCCAGCCATGCCGCCGCCGCATGGGGCGTGCTGGAGTTCGCCGCCCTGCCGGCGTCGGACGGCAACTGCACGGTGCTGCTGAACGGCGGGCACGCCGTGGTAGTCGATCTGGCCGGGTATGACGCCGCTTATCTGACCTCGCGCTGGCTGAAAACGCACAACGTCGCACAGGTGGATGCACTTATCCTGCCCGTGTGGGACCAGAAACGGGAGAACAACCTGTCGGAACTGACGGTGCCGGTGCGCGCGGTCTATCTGCCGGGGGCGTATCGCGCACAGGCGCCGGGCGGCGGCCATCCGGTCGCTTCCGCTGTGTCGTTGTCCTGGTGCGGCGCGGTGCTGACGCTGTATCCGTCTGCCGACGGTAAAACGCTGCTCACCGCCATGCGTTATGGCACCGCCCGCGCGTTGCTGACCGGCGGGACGGGAGCGGACACGGCGGCGTATATGCTGCCGGAACGGGCGCTTGCGGCGGGACAATTGTTTTACGGAGGGGAACTGTCTAATGATTTTATACAAGATGTTTCTCCCCAATCCGCTGTTTTTTCCGGGAACGTGTCTGCGGGCTCGGCGGCCGGCGGTGCACTGAGCGCACGCGGCTGCACGTTGCGCGGCGTGAGCGGGCAGGCTTTGCTGGTGCGCACGCGCGGCGGCGCGTTCCTGCAGGTCACCTGATCGTGAAAAAACGATCGTGCGTCTGCGCACATTTCCGGCAAAAAGCAATAGCGGTTTCGAACGCATTTTGGTAAGATAAAAGCAGGAAGCGTTTTCCCCGGATGGCCGTGCAGATCCAAACGGCGTCACCGCGAAAAGTCCGTTTACCGTAGAAAGGAGCGATGGAATGAGCACGCGCGAACTGGACAGCCAGATCAAAAGCGGACAGCTTGCGCGGCTGTACCTGCTGTACGGCGAGGAGGGGTATCTGGCGGCGCATTATGCCCGCGCCCTTTCTGAGCGTGCCATCCCGTCGGTGCGGGAATTCAACCTGCACCGCTTTTCTGCGGACACATTCGATCTTTCCAAATTGTCGGCGGCGGTGGAGCACCTGCCGCTGATGGCCGAACGCACCTGTGTGGTCTTGCAGGATATCGACCCCGACACGCTGAAAGCCAAAGAGTGGAAAGAGTTTCTGGCCCTGCTTGCGGATGCTCCGGCAAGCTGTGTGTTGGTGCTGGCGTTTACGCATGTGTCGTATGATAAGAAAAGCGCACACTGGAAAGCGCTCATCGAGCTGGCCAAAAAGAGCGGTGTGGCCGAGCAGTTTGCCGTGCCGACCAAACGCGAGTTGGAAAAGTGGCTGGCCAAACGCGCGCGCGGGGCGGGCGCGTCCATCTCTGCGGCGGCGGCGGACGCACTGGCGGAAGCCTGCGGCGCGGACATGAACCGCATGGCGGCGGAAATGGAAAAACTGGCCGCTTATGCGGCGGGCGGGGAGATTGGCCGGGAAGCGGTGGATGCGCTGGTGCACAAGAATATCGAGTGCTCCATCTATGACTTGGCCCGCGCGGTACTCGCCGGGCGGCTGCCCGCCGCATTGGAAACATTGGGGGGATTGTTCGACCGCAAAGAGGAACCGGTCGTCATCCTGTCCGCCCTGTCGCAGGCGTTCTGCGACCTCTACCGCGCGGCCGTCGCTGTTTCCGCCGGCAAAGGGCAGGCCGATTTGGCGGCGGATTTTCCCTACAGGGGGCGGGAATTCCGCATCCGCAACGCGCTGCGCGACTGCCGCGGCCTTTCGGAAGGGTATCTGCGCGCGGCGCTGGATCGGCTGCTCGCCGCCGACCACCAGCTCAAGTCCTCCGGCGCCGATAGCCGCCTGGCGCTGGAACGGCTCTGCGTGGACCTTACACATTTGAGAAAGCGGGGGATTGCGGGTTGATCCATATCCGGGAAGCCGTCATCGTGGAAGGAAAATACGATAAGATTAAACTTTCCTCCCTGATCGACGCGGTTATTATCGAGACAGATGGGTTTGCCATCTTCAAGGATGCCGAGAAACTTGCGCTTATCCGCCGCCTGGCGGAGAAACGCGGGGTGCTCATCCTCACCGACAGCGACGCGGCCGGTTTTAAGATCCGCGGTTTTCTGAGCGGCGCGCTGCCCACCGGGCAGGTCCGGCACGCGTATATGCCGGATATTTTTGGCAAGGAAAAGCGCAAAACCGCGCCGTCCAAAGAAGGAAAGCTGGGCGTGGAGGGCATCCCGCCGGACGTGATCGTGCAGAGCCTGGCGCGCGCGGGCGTGCTGGCCGAGCAGACCGAAGCGCCCAGGCGGCGCGTAACCAAAGCGGATCTGTTTGCCGATGGTCTTTCAGGCGGGGAGCAGAGCGCGGAGAAACGCCGCGCTCTGCTCCGCAAGCTGCAACTGCCGGAGCGCCTTTCGGCCAACGGCCTGCTGGATATGCTCAACGCCATGTATTCGTATGAAGAATACAAGCGTGCAGTCGCGGAACAATAAGAGTCTGTTCCTGAAAGAAACATGGAAGGGGCTGCGGCCATTTGGTGCAATGTGGCAATGCGGTTGGAATACATCGGTATGCCCGTCTTCTCTGCATCACTCTGCACCAGATTTTCTCGCATATCCCTGTTTTTCCCGTGCGTGGACAGGCTCCGTGTGTAGCGGGGCGGCGCTATGCCGATGCTGGACAACAGCCGTTTTCCGGCTTATAATAAAATTGGATAATTTGACGACGGGGAAGGTACAAAATATGAAGCAATCTGCACGCATCGGCGGAAAGGCCATCCGGCCGCGCTTTTTCCTGCTGCTGTTTTTGGCGGCGTTTATGCTGGTGGGGCTTGTTTCCTGCAGCAAGCCGCACACAGCAACGGGGGTGACGGCCGTCCATCTGCCCAAAACGGCAGTCTCGCTCTCTGTGGGCGGTACCTATGCCATTTATCCGCTGGCCGATCCGCCCACGGTGAATACTACATTCACATATGAAAGCGACAACACCGCCGTGGCTACTGTGGACGCAAACGGTCTTGTAAAGGCTGTCGCGCCCGGGAAGGCAGCCGTGAAGGTTACAGGCGGCGGCAAAAGCACCGACTGCGCGGTCACCGTGACCAGTCAGTCCGGTGGATCTTCTTCCACGGCATCATCCGCATCGGTGGCCGTCTCCAATCCCGCGTGGACAAACACGAAAGTGCCGATCCTGATGTATCATTCCATCAGTGTGGTGAGCGGAAACAATCTCTGTGTTCCGCCCGATCTGTTTGATTCCGAAATGAACTGGCTTCATACCAACGGCTACACCACACTGAGTATGGATGAGTTATATGCGCATATGAACGCGCACACGGCTTTGCCGGACAAAACGGCGGTTATCACGCTGGACGACGGGTATTTCGATAATTACAGCAATGCCTACCCCATTTTGAAAAAATATGGGCTGAAAGCGACCGTGTTTGTCATCTCAGGGAAGATCGGTACGTCCAATTATCTGGTGGAGAGCCAGCTCAAAGAAATGAGCCAGAACGGCATTGATATCGAGGATCACACGGTCACCCACGGCTATCTGAGCAAAATGACCTATGACCAGCAGGTCTCGGAGTTGCAGGATTCCAAGAAGGCCCTTGAGCAGATCACGGGAAAATCCGTGGATTATGTGGCTTATCCGTATGGGGACTATGATGCGAATACCCTGCGCGCGGCAACGGCCATCGGGTATAAGCTCGGGTTCCTGGAAGACGGCGGCACGGCCAAAGTGACCGACCCGGTGCTGGAGGTGCCGCGCTCTTACGTGAGTGCCAAAAACACTCTCAATGATTTCATACAGATTGTACAATCAAAATAAAATGACCGTACAGTGCAGCGCCATCCCGGCTAAAAACGCCCAAAAGGGACCCGCCTGCGAGTACACACTCGCAAGCGGGTCCCTTTTGGCACCTAGAACACATGCACGCCGTGCAGGACAGATTTGACGGACATCGCACCGGATTCCGGATCGAATTCCACAGTGCGGCCATAATTTTTCCCGGTGTCTTCCGCCAGCAGGCGAATGCCCAGGCGCCGCAGATGCTCTTTCACGGCGGCGACGTTGCGTTCCCCGATATTCATGCTTTTGGATTGAGCGGCGAACATATTTGCGCCGCCCGCAATCTTGGCTTTCAGTTGTGTGCGGCGAATGCCTTGCCGCTCCATTTCGCGCACCAGCGCCTCAATGGCCGTGTCGGCGTATTTCATGATATTGGTGTCTGTTCTGTTGATGGTCGAGTCTGGCAGCAGGATATGGGAGAGGCCGGCTGCGCCGCTTCGCTCATCGAACAGGCAGGTGCCCACGCAGGAGCCGAGCGCATAGGTGATGAGCCTGTCCGGCCGCCTGGCGGTCTTATAGTCCGAGATGCCTACCACGATCAATGCCATTCCGTAACACCCAGCCGCTTTAAGATATTGGAGAGTGATTCCGAATCGGGCATGATGAGGAGATGGCTGCGGATCTGCTCATTTTCCCGCATGAAATCTTCTTCAATGCAGAGCACCTTGTCTCCCATGACGCCGAACAGGGCGGCGGGATAGCTCAGGATAGCACCGGCCATGTCGATGGCGATCTGCGGCGGTGTAATGGTAATGGAAAGACCCGTCAATGCGGCGATGGCGTTCACATACGAGCCGGCCATGATGTTGCCGATCTCCTTTAAGGCCGAGAGTTCCATTTCGCCGATATGTTCAAAACTTTCAAACTGTGTATCCAGCAGCACATTGATGAGCAGGCGGGTGAAATGCTTGTCCAGCAGGAACATCATGATGCCGTTCACCTGGCCCTCCATCATGAGCAGAATGCCGACGTATTCCTGCTCCGGCCCGCCGAGGGTCTCCGTCACGCTGCTCACGTCCATGATCTGCAGGTTGGGTACCGACATATCCACCCGCCCGGCCAGCATGGAAGCCAGCGCGGTGGCCGCATTGCCGCCGCCGATATTGCCGACCTCGCGGAGGATGTCTTTTTCCTGATCGCTCAGGTCATCGTAATTCTTCATGGGCCGGAACCTCCTTTGGATGGAATCGAAAGGAAACTGTGCTCTTTATTTTACGGCATCGCGGCGCGTAATGCAAGCGCTGCGCGGACGTGCGGGGGCTTGAAATTTGCCGGTGAAACTGCGATAATAGAAAAATAAGAAGGAAATCCTGTCCGGCGGTGAGGAACCGCCGCGTTTTGGTGTGCGCGTAAAACAGGATGGCCGGACCATTGGAGGGTATCATACATGGAGAACACAGCCGCGGTCGTGCTGGCGGCGGGCGAAGGCAAACGCATGCATTCGCGCCGCCCGAAAGTATTGCAGGAAGTGCTGTTTAAGCCTATGATCGACTGGGTGCTGGATGCCGCGGCGGGCGCGGGCGTGCCTGCCGTGTGCGTGGTGACGGGATTTTCCAGGGAGCAGTTGGAGGCGCATCTTTCCGGCCGCTGTTCGTTCGCGGTGCAGGAAAAACAGCTTGGCACCGGCGACGCCGTGCTGGCCGCGGCGGATTTTCTGAAAGAACACGCGCCGCAGGATACGGTCGTGCTCTGTGGGGACGCGCCGTTTCTGGACGCGGGAATTCTGTCTGCGGCATATAAAGCGCACCGGCAGAACGGCAACGCCGTGACGGTCCTCACCGCGCGGGCGGATGATCCGCACGGCTATGGGCGCATCGTGCGGGACGATGCGGGCAACGTGTTGCGCATCGTGGAAGAGAAAGACGCGGACGCGGAACAGCGTAAAATACAGGAAGTGAATTCCGGCGCCTATTGGTTCGATACCGAAGCGCTTCTTGCTGCGCTGGCCGCGCTGGGCAATGAAAACGCTCAGGGTGAATATTATCTGACGGACACGGTGGAAATCCTTGCCGGGCTGGGGCGCAGGGGCGGGACGTATGTCATGCCGGATGCCTCGGCAATGGCGGGCGCGAATGACCGCCGACAGCTCGCGGCGCTGAATGCCGCGGCGCGCCGCAGCAGGCTGGACGCGCTGTATGACGCGGGTGTGGAGATCGTGGACGAAGCCGGCGTGACCGTGGGACCGGACGTGATGGTCGGGCGGGATACGCGTCTGCTGCCCGGCACTATCCTGCGCGGGGCCACCGCGGTGGGCGAGGGCTGCGTGTTGGGGCCGAATACCCTGCTGGAAGACTGCACGGTGGAAAACGGGGCGGTCGTCAACGCTTCCCAGGCTTACCGCACCTATATCGGGTCGGGTGTAACGGTCGGGCCGTTCTGCCATTTGCGGCCGGGCACCCGGTTGGAGGAAAAGGTGCATGTGGGCGATTTTGTGGAGCTCAAGAACGCACGCATTGGCCGGGGCACCAAGGTGCCGCATCTGTCTTATGTCGGTGACGCCGACGTGGGCGAGGGAGTCAACTTTGGCTGCGGCTGCGTGACGGCGAACTATGACAGCGTGCACAAACACCGCACCACGGTGGGCGACCATGCGTTCATCGGCTGCCACACCAATCTGATCGCCCCCGTCGCGGTGGGGGAGAATGCGTTTACCGCCGCCGGCTCCACCATCACCAAGGATGTGCCCGCCGACGCACTGGCGGTGGAGCGCGCCAAACAGATCACGCTTGAGGGCTGGGTGCGCCGCCGTCACCCCGAGCGCTATGACGATCAGAAATGACCAAGGAAAGTACAGGCGGCAGCGCGCCATAACGGCTGAAAAAATCGCTGCCGCGGGGAAATAGAAAAGAAAAGAATAAAAAGGGGTAGCATATGAACCTGCACGGGAAAGATATCCGCATTTTTTCGGGAAATGCCAATCCGGACGTAGCCAACGGCATTTCGGAAGCATTGGGTCTGCCGCTGGGCCACTCGGAGGTCAAGCAGTTTTCCGACGGGGAGAGCTCGGTCTCCATTTATGAATCGGTGCGTGGCTCCGATGTGTTTGTGGTGCAGTCCACCTGCGCGCCCGTCAACGATCACCTGATGGAACTGCTCATTATGCTCGACGCGCTCAAACGTGCCTCGGCGGGCCGTATCACCGCTGTCATTCCCTATTACGGCTATGCCAGGCAGGACCGCAAAGCCAAAGCGCGTGATCCCATCTCCGCCAAGCTGGTGGCCGACCTGCTCACTGCTGCGGGCGCGGACCGCCTGCTCACTATGGACCTGCACGCGCCGCAGATCCAGGGCTTTTTCAATATCCCGGTGGACCATCTGCTGGGCGTGCCGGTGCTGGCCACGCATTTTGTGGAAAAATTCTCGCATTGCCAGGGAGAAGTCTGTGTGATGTCGCCCGACCTGGGCTCGGTTACCCGTGCGCGCAATTTCGCCGCCCGGATCGACGCGCCGCTGGCTATCGTGGACAAACGCCGTCCCAAAGCCAATGAGAGCCAGGTGATGCATATCATCGGCGACGTAGAGGGCAAACGCGTCATCATCGTGGATGACATGGTGGACACCGCGGGCACGCTGGTGAATGCCGCGAAAGCTGCAGTGGAGATAGGCGGCGCGAAGGAAGTGTATGCCTGCGCGACGCACGGCGTACTTTCCGGTCCGGCCATCGAACGGCTGGAAAACAGTTATATCAAGCAGCTTGTACTGTTGGACACCGTGCCCATCTCGTCCGAAAAAATGGGCGCGCGTATCGTCAAGCTCTCGTGCGCGCCGGTGTTTGCCAAAGCCATCGAGCGTATCTATTCGGATAAATCCGTTTCAACGCTGTTCGTGTAACGGCGGCTTCCTGCGGGCAGATGTACGTTCCAACGGGTGGGGGGACTGGGATTGATTGATCGACTGGGCCTGCTGTTTGCCAGCCTGCACACCGAGCCATCCGGCGGCGCGCCGGAATGGATCGTGGCCGGCCTTGGCAATCCGGGCATACAATATGAAGGAACCCGGCACAACGCTGGCTTTGCGGCGCTGGATATGCTGGCCGCCAAGAACGGCGTGCGCATCGACCGCGCGAAGTTCAAGGCGCTCTGCGGTATCGGGCAGGTTGCCGGCAAACGGGTGCTGCTGCTCAAGCCGCAGACGTTTATGAACCTCAGCGGGGAAGCTGTGGCCGCCGCCGCGCATTTTTACAAACTGCCGGTGGAGCGTGTGCTGGTGCTGTTTGACGATATCTCCCTGCCGGTGGGCAAGCTGCGGGTGCGCCGCAAAGGTTCGGCTGGTGGGCACAACGGCATCAAGAGCATCATCGGGGAATGCGGCAGCGACGGGTTTCCACGCGTCAAGATCGGCGTGGGGGATAAGCCGCGCCCGGATTACGACCTGGCAAGCTGGGTGCTGGGCAAGTTTTCAGAGGCCGAGCGCCCGGTCTTCGCGCAGTCGCTGGATCGTGCGGCCGAAGCAGTAGAAGAATTGATTCAAAACGGCGTGGGCAGCGCCATGAATCTATACAATTCGTAAATATTTTGAAAAGCATACAATTTTAGATTAAGGCGGAGAAACAAGGGTGATCGTTTGCAGTTTTTAGCGGATATTTTCCGGGAACTGCCTGCCTACCGCGACCTGGAAGCGTCGGTGAAAGCCGGTGTGCTTCCGGCTGTGGTGACGGGCCTTTCCGGCGTGCATAAAGCGCACCTCATTTATGCGCTTTGCAGTCATACCGGGCGGCGTGCGCTGCTGCTGGCTGCCGATGAGCAGGAGGCCGCGCGCATGCGCGACGATCTGGAACAGTTTTTCGGCGGCGGCGTGCTGGTCTGCCCCGCGCGGGACCTCACGCTGCGGCCGGTGGAGAGCGTTTCCAGGGAATTTGAGCATGAGCGCCTGCGGGTGATGGGGCGGATGGCATTGGGCGATTATCGTGTCGTTGTCGCCTGCGCGGATGCCGCCATGCAGCTCACCATGCCCAAAGAGGTTTACCGTGCACGCAGCTTGCCGGTGGAGAGCGGCAAAATGCTCTCGCCCGAGCGGGCGGTGGATGCCCTGCTCGCGGCGGGCTATGTGCGTACCGAGCAGGTCGAGGGCATGGGACAGTTTGCCCGGCGCGGCGGTATTGTAGATTTCTTTCCACCGCAGGAGGAAACGCCCGTGCGGGTGGAATTCTGGGGGGATGAGCCGGATACCGTCTCTCATTTCGACCCCGAGACCCAGCGCCGCACCGAGCCTGCGGAAGGGGTGTGCATCACCCCGGCCGTAGAGGTCGGATTCGCACCGCAGGATCTGCAAAGCGCCATCCGCAAATTGCTCGACGGCACGGCCGGAAAGGCGCGCGGCAGTTTTGAAAAGGACTTGGAACGGCTGGAAAGCGGAGTCGCCGTGGCAGCGACCGACCGCTATCTGTCGTTGTGCTATGACCGCCCGGTTTCGCTGTTCGATTACGCCGACGATGCGCTGCTGTTTGTGAGCGAGACGGCGCGCGTGCGCGAGCGCGCCAAAAACACGCTCTGGCAGGCGGGCGAGGATGTGTCGGCTTTGCTGGCGGACGGTATCCTCGCGCCGGGGCTGGACACCTATTATCTGGACTGGCCGCAGGTGCTGCAGCAGATGGACCGGCATGACACGGTGCTGCTGGATACCTTCGCGCGCGCAACCTATGAAGTGGCGGCGCGTGGGCGGCTGGCCATCGTTTCCAAGCAATTCTCACTCTGGAGCGGCGGCCTGGCCGCGCTCAAGGAAGACTTGGTTCCCGCGCTGGACGTGGGCGGGCGAGCCGTGGTGCTGGCAGGAACGGGCAAAAACAGTGAAAACCTTGCCAGAGAACTGGCCAAAGAGGGTATTTCCGCCGTCTCCGCCCAGGGGAAGGACGCCGCTCTGCCCGCGCGGGGCGGCGTGCTGACGCTGCCGGGCAGGCTTTCTGCCGGATTTTCTTACCCGGATATCGGGTTTTCACTGTTCAGCTACGGTGGGCAGACACAGACGACCGGGCAGCGTCTGCACCGCAAACGCAAAAATAAGCGCGCGGGCGAGCGCATCCGCAGTCTGGCCGAACTGACACCGGGCGATTATGTGGTGCATGCCGCCCATGGTATCGGCGTCTACGAGGGCATCCACAAGCTGACGGTGCAGGGCGTGGTCAAGGATTACATCAAGATTCGCTACGCGGGCCGGGACACGCTCTATGTACCGGTGACGCAGCTCGATCTGGTTTCCAAATATATCGGCACGCATGAGGACGGCCATCTCCGTTTGAACAAGATGGGCGGCACCGAATGGCAGAAAGCCAAAAACCGTGTGCGCGCCGCCGTGAAGGACATGGCGAAAGAGCTTATCGCCCTGTATGCGGCAAGGCAGCAGGTCAAGGGCATCACGTTCCAGCCGGACGACGCGATGCAGCGCGAATTTGAGGACCGGTTTGAGTTTGAGGAGACGGACGATCAACTGCGCTGTGTGGAGGAGATCAAGGGCGATATGCAGCGCGCGTTTCCGATGGATCGGCTGCTCTGCGGCGACGTCGGTTTCGGCAAGACCGAGGTGGCACTGCGGGCCGCGTTCAAATGTATGGAAAACGGCAAACAGTGCGCTATTCTGGTACCCACCACCATCCTTGCATGGCAGCACTTTCAAACGATCACCCGCCGCATGGAGGGTTTTCCGGTGAAGATTGGTCTGCTCTCACGCTTCCGCACGCCGCACGAGCAGCAGCAGACCCTGCGTGATCTGGCGCGCGGCTCGGTGGATATTGTGGTGGGTACCCACCGCCTGGTGCAGAAAGACGTGCGGTTCAAGAGCCTGGGTCTGCTCATCGTGGATGAAGAACAGCGTTTCGGCGTGGCGCAGAAAGAGAAGCTGAAAGAACTGTTCAAAAACGTAGACGTGCTCACACTCTCCGCCACGCCCATCCCGCGCACGCTGAATATGGCCATGTCCGGCATCCGTGATATGTCGGTCATTGAGGAAGCGCCGCAGGACCGCCATCCTGTGCAGACCTATGTGCTCGAGCACGACTGGGGCGTGCTGGCGGACGCAGTGCGCCGTGAACTGCGGCGGGGCGGGCAGGTCTACTACCTGCACAACCGCGTGGAGAGCATCGAGGGGACGGCGGCCAAGCTGCACGCGCTGGTGCCCGACGCGCGCGTGGGTATCGCGCACGGCAAAATGGATGAGGAAACGCTCTCCCGCGTGTGGGAAAAATTGCTTGGCAACGAGCTGGATGTTCTGGTGTGCACCACCATCATTGAGACCGGCGTGGACGTGCCCAACTGCAACACCCTGATCATCGAGGATGCCGATCACATGGGCTTGTCGCAGCTGCACCAGATCCGCGGACGGGTGGGCCGCTCCAGCCGCCGTGCATTCGCCTATTTCACTTTCCGGCGCGGCAAGGCGCTTTCGGATATCGCCACCAAACGGCTGGAAGCCATCCGCGAATACACCGAGTTCGGCGCGGGCTTCCAGATCGCCCTGCGTGACCTGGAAATCCGTGGCGCGGGCAATATCCTCGGCTCCCAACAGCATGGGCACATGGAATCGGTGGGGTATGACATGTACCTCAAGCTGCTCAGCGACGCGGTGCTGGAAGAGAAGGGCGAGAAGCCCGTGCGCGAGGAGGAATGCATGGTGGATATCCAAGTGTCTGCCCACATCCCCGAAAGCTATATCACCAGCGCGGGGCAGCGGCTGGAGACCTACCGCCGCATCGCAGACATCCGCAGCGCGGAGGACGAGAGCGACGTGCTGGACGAATTGATCGACCGCTACGGCGAACCGCCTGCCGCTGTGCGCAGCCTGGTGGACGTGGCGCTGCTGCGCAACACGGCCGCTTCGCTGGGTATCCGGGAGATCGCGCAGCGGGAAAACGTGCTGATGCTCTATGCCGCGCAGTTCGATATGCAGGCGGTTTCCCGTCTGGTTGGTGCATTGCGCGGCCGCGTGATGGTCAATGCCGGACAGAAGCCTTATATTTCCGTAAAACTGAAAGCGGGGCAGTCCCCGGTGGACGGTATCCGCGAGGCGCTGCGCGCGCTTTTGTCCCTGCCGGATGAGTTGGCGGAGAAAAAACCGGCCGACGGCGCGGCGCACAGGCGCAGAGCCACCGTTAAAACGACTGGAGGGATATGATGCAGGCATTTGCTGCCCGTGCACGAAATACACTGCGGCTCTTCTCGTTGGAGCAGAAGGTCGTGCTGTTCGCGCTGCTGTTCTTATTTGTGCCTTACCCATACGGAGGCATCGGCGCGGGGCTCGCGGGCATTTTTTCGCTGGGCCTGATGGCCTGGCGCAGGGCGTTGTTCGCGCGTAAAGGATTTTGGCTGGTGCAAATCTGGGGTGCCGTCACGCTGCTGGTGGATGCCTATTATTATAACTGGTACGGGTTCTGGGTATTTGCTTATTTTCTGCTTGTCATCGCGTTCGGCGTGCTGGTACGCGGCTGCCGTTCGGACAGGCTGGCGTGCGCGTCGCTGGTGCTTTTAGCGGTGGCGAGTTTCGTCGCCTGCGCGGTGGCGGCCATACAGGTTATTTTCGATTTTTCCGATTTTTCCGACCGCGCGGCCTCCACAGTCACCAACCCCAATTTTTATGGCTATATGTGTGAGCTGATCGTATTGGCGTGTGTCTGGGCGCTGTTGCGGGGGCTGCGCCCGCGTTGGCTGTTTTGGGCGGCCATCCCGGTCAATTTGCTTGGCATCTGGCTTTCGGGTTGCCGGTCAGCCTGGCTGCCGGTCGGCGCGGGGGTACTGCTGTTGCTGCTGCTCACCGGGCGGAGACGTGTCTTTGCCGTCGGCGCGTCCATCGGCGCGGCAGCGGGCGCGGCCGTGCTGTTTTTTCCCAAATTGATGCCCCGCGCGTCCAGTTTTGACCGTTCCCGTTATCTGCGGGAACTTATCTGGGCGGAAGCCTGGAAGATTTTTACGCAGCACCCCGTTATAGGCGGCGGATTCCTGGGGTATCAGTTTTTTTCCATAGATGCCGGGGAAGCCTTCCGGGTGCATGCGCACAACCTGCCGCTGGACATGCTGGTCAATTTTGGCATCGTGGGCATGGCGCTGCTTTGTGCCTATTGCATCCCCGCGGCCGTGCGGAGGGCGAAAGCATTTCGACGAGACCCCGCCGTGGCGTTGTTTTTTGCGGTGCTGCTGGCCACGGTGATTCACGGCGTGACCGATGTGCCGCTGTTGGGCAGCCAGAGCGGCCCGCTGCTGATGCTGCTGGTGTGCCTGTAAAGCCTGCCCTCCCGCTACATAACAGGAGGCTTTGCGGTTGATTTTCCACCCGGCCGATCTGGTCCTAGGCGGACGGCAGCCCGCTCGTCCTCGATCTTTCCAGTCAAAAAATTTCCTCGCAGAATGTTCCTTTTCTTTAATGGGAGAACGGCAGCGTAACACTGCACACTGCACAACACAAAGCCGCCCTTGCCATTGGCAAGGGCGGCTTTGCATATCCCGAAACCGGAAAGTAAACTTATTTCAGTTCGACTTTCGCGCCGGCATCTTCGATCTTTTTCTTCAGTTCTTCGGCTTCGTCTTTGCCGACTTTTTCTTTAATGGCTTTCGGCGCGCTCTCAACGAGTTCTTTCGCGTCTTTCAGGCCAAGACCGGTGATCTCGCGGACCACTTTGATGACGCCGATCTTGCTGCCGCCAATGTCGGTGAGCACGACATCAAATTCGGTTTTCTCTTCAGCAGCCGGAGCAGCGCCAGCAGCCGGAGCGGCCGCCACGGCCACCGGAGCGGCAGCGGACACGCCGAATTCTTCTTCCAGAGCTTTCACGAGTTCAGAGAGCTCCAGCACAGTCAGGGCTTTGACGTCCTCGATCAATTTTGTAACTTTTTCAGATGCCATTTTAGTAACCTCCACATTCACAGCACGGCATAGCCGTGTTTTTATTCACACAGAAACGATACGGAAAATCAGGCGCTTTGTTTCTCGGCAATGGCGTTGAGTGCCACGACCAGGCCGCGCAGGTTGGCGTTGAGCACCATAACGAAACCGGAGATCGGCGCGTTCAAGCCGCCAAGGGCTTTGGCGACCAGCACTTCTTTCGGCGGCAGCTTGGCCAGCGCTTCGACTTCCACGCCGGTGGCGGCTTTGCCTTCGATGAAGCCAGCCTTGATTTTGAAGTTGGGGTGGGTTTCGGCAAATTTTGCGAGAATCTTCGCCGGTGCGACCAGGTCTTCCGTCGACGTGGCGAGCGCCGTAGCGCCTTTGAGCACATCGTCCAGACCGGTCAGACCCGCCGCTTCGGCAGCGCGGCCGATGATGGAGTTCTTCTTGACGGAATAATCGACGTTGGCCGCGCGCAGTTCGGCGCGCAGTTTGGTGTCGTCTTCCACCGAGATGCCCGTGTAGTCTACGAGCACGCCGCTGATCGACGCTTTGAGCTGCTCGGCGAGGCCGGTGACCAACTGTTGCTTCTGGGCAAGGATCTTTTCACTTGGCAATGAGATTCACCTCCTGTAGTGGCGCAGGTGGCAATGGAAAACCCCCGGCACAGCATGCCGGGGGCAAAAAGTCCGATGCAAAACGCGCGGATGCGCGAATGCATACAAAACCGTTACCCTCGGCAGGCCGATGATTTGAGCCTTGCGGCGCCTGCTGTCTTTGAGAAACGCATTGTATGGTGAACGTTTGAAAACGTTCAGATGGCCGAACAAGTCGGAACCTGTTCAGTATAGCACACTGCTGGAGGCTTGTCAACCGGCAGTCTGCACGCCAACAAATTTGGATGGGTTGATGTGCACGCCCGGGCCCATGGTGCTGGCGATCGAGCAGGAGCGGATATACTGGCCTTTGGCCGCGGCCGGTTTCGCTTTGACGACGGCGGTAAGCAGCGTGTCGAAGTTCTCGCCGAGTTTTTCCGCCCCGAACGACGCTTTGCCGATGACGCAGTGGATGATGTTGGTTTTGTCCAGGCGGTACTCAATTTTACCGGCTTTGGCGTCCGTGACGGCACGGGCGACATCCGGGGTGACGGTACCGGCCTTGGGGTTCGGCATGAGGCCGCGCGGGCCGAGGATCTTACCGAGACGGCCCACGACGCCCATCATGTCCGGCGTGGCGATAACCACGTCGAACTCCATCCAGTTTTCCTTCTGGATTTTTTCCATATATTCTTCGGCGCCGACATAATCGGCACCTGCGGCTTCGGCGGCTTTGGCGTTGTCGCCTTTGGCGAAGACCAGCGTGCGCACCACGCGGCCGGTGCCGTGCGGCAGCACGACGGCGCCGCGCACCTGCTGATCCGCGTGGCGGGAATCCACGCCCAGGCGGATGTGGACTTCCACGGTCTCGTCGAATTTCGCCTTGGCCGTCTGGCAGCAGAGCGCCAGAGCTTCCGCAGCGTCATACAGTTTCGTCGAGTCTACCAGTTTGACGCTCTCGACATATTTTTTTCCGTGTTTCATTGGTTTGCTACCTCCCTCATAAGTGGTTTATAGCGGAAACTTCCTCCCACCGGGGGAGCATCAGTCCGCGACTTCCACGCCCATGCTGCGCGCCGTGCCCGCAATCATGCTGATGGCGGCGTCCAGACTGGCGGCGTTTAGGTCGGGCATTTTCTGCTCAGCGATCTTCTGGAGCTGTTCTTTGGTGATCTTGCCGACTTTCTGTTTGTTGGGCACGCCCGACGCGGTCTCAAGCCCAAGGGCCTTTTTGATCAGGACGGCCGCCGGCGGCGTTTTGGTGACGAACGAGAACGAACGGTCGGCATACACGGTGATGACCACCGGAATGACCAAACCCGCGTCGCCTTTGGTGCGCTCATTGAATTCCTTCGTGAACGCCATGATGTTGACGCCGTGCTGGCCCAGTGCCGGACCCACGGGCGGCGCCGGAGTGGCTTTGCCCGCGGGGATCTGCAATTTGATGAAACCCACTACTTTTTGTGCCATTGTTGCACCTCCTGGATGTGGTAATTGGCGGAAGCGCCGGGTTGCGCTTCCTCCCACAGCCGCGCAAAACGCGCGTATAACAAAGCGGGAATCTCCCGCGTGTTATCCAAAACTGCTGGATCGCTGTGATGTGTGTTACTGAATGACTTCGACCTGCCCGAGCTCCAGTTCCACCGGCGTTTCGCGGCCAAACATGGAGACCGTGACCGTTACCTGGTTTTTATCGGTATCCAGCGTGTCCACCGTGCCGATGAAGCCATCGAGCGGGCCGTCCACGATGCGGACGCTGTCGCCTACCGCGTAGTTGACCTCAACGGTGCGTTTGTCCATGCCGAGGGCTTCCACTTCTTTTTCCGTAAGCGGCTCGGGGTGGGAGCCGGAGCCGACGAACCCGGTCACGCCGCGCGTGTTGCGCACGATATGCCAGGTGTCGTCGTTGAGCTCCATTTTCACCAGCACATAGCCGGGAAAAGTTTTACGCTCCACTTCGCGCTTGACATTGTCCTTGATCTCCGTCACCATTTCGGTGGGGATCTTGATCTCCTGGATCACATCCTGCAAACTGCGGTTTTCCACAATGGTTTGCAGATTGGAGGCTACTTTGTTTTCGTAGCCCGAATAGGTATGCACCACATACCATTTCGCATTCTCAGACATGGAAAAACCTTCGCCTCCCGGGCTTTCGATTATTTGACCAGTGCGTTGAAACCCGTGATGCACAGCGCGTCGAGCGCCATGACGACCGCCCCGATCACCGCAATGGTCACCAGTACCACGATGGTGTTGCTGGTCACCTGACGCCTGGTCGGCCAGATGATCTTTTTGAATTCCGCGCGCGTTTCACTCAAAAAACGTTTGAAACCGCCGAAGCGGCCGCCTTGGTTTTTGGCGCCGGCCTGCGCGGCCCGGCCGGTTTTGGGCCGGAGCGGGATCGGTTCCTTGCTCTGCTTGGAATTCGGCATGACAAGCCCTCCCAGCGTCTTACTTGGTTTCCCGATGAACGGTGTGCTTGTGGCAGAACCGGCAGTATTTGCTCATTTCAAGCCGATCCGGGTCGTTCTTCTTGTTTTTCATCGTGTCGTAGTTGCGTTGCTTGCACTCCGTGCAGGCCAGTGTGACTTTTACTCTCATAACGGCACCTCCCGATAGTGACGGTTTTTTGGCCTCCCTCTGAAGGAGTCAAAAAAAGCATAAAAAAAGACCCTTTTGAGGTGTACTCATTTTACCATATGCGCGCGGCGCGGTCAAGGGCTATCCCGCTGTTTTTTTAAAAAGATTGGGCGCCGCGCAAAATGCGCCCCAAAATCCCTTGACTTTTCCGCTTGGTTTGGGTATACTGGGGTAGTTGTAAAGGATGTAGCTTTACATGCGGAGGCAAAGCCGTATGAAAGAGAAAAATCTGGAGATCTCATTCCTGCTGGATTTTTATGGAGAGATCCTCACCGAGAAACAGCGGGAGGTCATCGAACTCTATTACAACGACGATCTTTCGCTTGCGGAAATCGCCGAGCACGCGGGTATCACCCGTCAGGGTGTGCGGGACGCGATCAAGCGCGGCGAGAGCACGCTGCTTTTTATGGAAGAGAAGCTCGGCCTCGCCGCAAAGTTCGACGCCATGCAGGGCACGCTGTCCAGCATTGACCGCGACGCGGCCGAGATCGCCTCGCGCAGTGAGCGTTACTGTGTGTCGCACGAGATCGGCGACCTGGCGCGCAGGATTCAAAAAACGGTGGATGATCTGCGCGACGCATAAATGCCCCGGCGGGGCAGGGAGGAGCGGAGAGGCATGGCATTCGAAGGGCTTTCCGAAAAACTGTCGGCGGCATTCAAGCGTTTGCGGTCCAAGGGCAAGCTGACCGAGGCGGATGTGCGGCAGGCCATGCGCGAGGTGCGCCTGGCGCTGCTTGAAGCCGACGTCAACTACAAAATTGCCAAGCAGTTCGTCAATGATGTGACCGAGCGCGCCATAGGCAGCGCCGTGCTCGAAAGCCTGACGCCCGCCCAGCAGGTCATCAAGATCGTCAACGAGGAACTCACCGCGCTGATGGGCGGCGAGCAGAGCCGCATCCGCTATGCGTCCAAGCCGCCCACGGTGATTTTGCTCTGCGGCCTGCAGGGCTCCGGTAAAACGACTCACGCCGCCAAGCTGGCGCTTTCCATGAAAAAACAGGGCAAGCGCCCGCTGCTCGCAGCCTGCGACGTTTACCGCCCGGCGGCCATCAAGCAGTTGCAGGTGGTGGGTGAAAAAGCGGGCGTGCCGGTCTTCGAGCAGGGGCAGGGCGACCCGGTGAAGATCGCCAAAGCCGCTCTGCACCACGCCAAAGACCATGGCAGCGACGTGCTCATTCTCGACACCGCCGGCCGTTTGCATGTGGACGAGGCGCTGATGGATGAGCTTAAGCGCATCAAAGCCGCCGTGGAGCCGGACGAGATCCTGTTGGTGGTGGACGCCATGACCGGCCAGGACGCGGTGAACGTGGCGTCCTCGTTCAACGAGGTGCTGGGAATTGACGGTGTCATCCTCACCAAACTCGACGGCGACACCCGCGGCGGTGCGGCACTCTCGGTGCGGGCGGTCACGGGCAAGCCCATCAAGTTTGCGGGCACCGGCGAAAAGCTGGATGATCTGGAGCCGTTTCATCCCGAACGCATGGCTTCGCGCATCCTCGGCATGGGCGACATGCTCACCCTGATCGAGAAGGCTGAGCAGGAAGTGGATCAGAAAAAAGCCGCCGAGATGGCAAAAAAGCTCAAGCACAATGCCATCGACTTCAACGACTTCCTCGAATCCATCCGGCAGATGAAAAAAATGGGTTCGCTCTCCTCCGTGATGAACATGCTGCCCGGCGTGCGCGGCAAGGTGAGCGAGGAACAGATGGACAAGGGCGAGATCGAGATGAAGCGCACCGAGGCCATCATCACCTCAATGACCGCGTATGAGCGGGAGCGGCCGGAGAGCATTAACCCGTCGCGCAAGCGGCGCATCGCTTCCGGCAGCGGCACCAAAGTGGAAGACGTTAACCGGCTGCTGCGTAACTTCGAGCAGACCCGCAAGATGATGAAACAAATGGGCGGCAAAGGCAAACGCCGCGGGCGGATGCCGATGCTCCCGTTCTGAACCCGATTGCATTGCCGTTTTGCACGGCATTTGCTATATATTTATGAAACATTCCGACAGGGAGGTGAATCAACATGGCAGTGAAGATCAGACTGCGCCGCGTGGGCAAGAAAAAGGCCCCGTTCTACCGCATCGTGGTGGCGGATTCCCGTTTCCCGGCAGACGGCCGCTTCATCGAGGAGATTGGTTATTACAACCCGCTCGTCAATCCGGCTGAAATCAAGGTGGATGCGGAAAAAGCCAAAAAATGGATCGAAAACGGCGCTCAGCCGACCGATACCGTGAAATTCGTGCTGAAACAGGGCGGCGTCCTGTAAACAAGTACCGGTTGCAAGCCGGCGGAAAGGGAAAGGTATCATGCAGGATTTGCTGGTCTTTATCGCGCAGGGCCTGGTGGAACAGCCCGATGCCGTCACCGTGACGGTCGATGATCCCAAAGAAGACGGCACCGTCGTCTATCATCTCCATGTCGCTGCGGATGATATGGGGCGGGTCATCGGCAAACAGGGGCGCATCGCAAAAGCGATCCGCACCGTGATGCGCGCTGTGGGCAACCACCGGGAACAGAAAGCCGTGGTGGAGATCGACTGATCCGGTATGGGCGCGCGCCGCGCGCCGCGATGCTTTTCTGCCGGCCATGGCGGATGCTTGCAAAAGGGGACATTCCGCCCATACGGCGGGGTGTCCTTTTTGTTTAACCGGATAGGTTCTTTAAGCTGGATGCGCTTTTCGACAGCCGATGGGGTGATGAAACTGAAACGGTATTCTCCGTGTCTCTCCACATACATTATTTTGAATGCATGTCTGTCTGTTCTGCCGGTCTGCGGAATTTACGCATTTTTTAGGAACCGGCAGGATGCTGTTTCACTGATTCTGCTGTTGGTCCCGTTTGTCGTTACCTTTGCCATATCAAAGGTGAACATTTTGGTGGATGCGAAGGAAATCACCTATCGGACAATACTAAAAACCAAGACGGTCCCTCGCTCGAAAATACGCCGTGCAGACTATGCGTATGAGCGCAAAGGCAGAGGGTATACACCGGTTTTCTATATCTACGCAATGGGCGACGAGCCTGCTTTAAGGATTCCTGTCAGGTTGTTTTCATTGAAAGATGCCACGGAGCTGGCACAGGTACTGGGCATCAAAAAATTCCGGAATGGAAAATCGGCAACGTAAGATCAGCTGTGCAAGGAGAGAAAAATGGCGCGGAAGCGTTTTTTGGAAACAGGAAAGATCGTGGCCACGCAGGGACTGCGCGGTGAGGTGCGGGTGCAGCCGTGGTGTGACAGCCCGGATTTTCTGCTGCAATTTGGCGGGTTTTTCTTAGACGGCGAGGGGAAAAACTACCGAAAGGTGACGGATGCCCGCGTGCACAAGCATATGGCCGTGCTCAAGTTCGAGGGCGCGGAAACGGTGGAGGACGCGATGGCCCTGCTGCGCCGGGTGCTGTATATCGACCGCAAAACGGTGGACCTGCCGGAGGGCAGCCATTTTGAGCAGGACCTCATTGGCATGGACGTGGTGGACGCGGGCGACGGGCACGCCTACGGCAAGCTCACCGAGGTGCTCCGCACGGGCGCGAATGATGTTTACACCGTGACTGATGCGGCGGGCAAAGAGGTGCTCATTCCCGCCATTCCTGACGTGGTGCGCGAGGTGGACACGGATGCGGGCGTCATGCACATCACGCCGCTGAAAGGGCTGTTCGACGATGCGGATTGACCTGCTTACACTATTCCCGGCCATGTGCGAGGCGGTGCTGAGCGAAAGCATCATCGGCCGTGCGCGCAAAGCCGGGTTCGTCACCATCGCCTGCCACGACATTCGCGCTTTTTCCCAAAACAAGCACCGCCATGTGGATGATTACCCGTATGGCGGCGGAGCGGGCATGGTGATGCAGCCCGATCCCATCTTCGATTGTTTCGCCGATCTCTGCGGGCGGCTGCACACGCGGCCGCGCCTGGTCTACCTTACGCCGCAAGGTCGGCGGTTCGATCAGGACACCGCCCTGCGGTTTTCCAAACTGGACAACCTCTGTTTGCTCTGCGGGCATTACGAGGGGGTGGACGAGCGCGTGCTGGAGGAGATCGTGGACGAGGAAATCTCACTCGGCGATTTCGTGCTCACCGGCGGGGAGCTGCCCGCCCTCTGCGTGGCCGACGCGGTGGCGCGTCTGCTGCCCGGCGTGCTGGCCGGGGAGGAAAGCTGGCAGGAGGAGAGCATCGCGTCCGGCCTGCTGGAATATCCGCAGTATACGCGTCCGCCCGTCTACCACGGACGGACTGTGCCGGAGGTGCTGTTGGGCGGGCACCACGCGCAGATCGAGGATTTTCGCCGCAAAGCCGCACTTGCCCGCACACGGGCGCGGCGCCCGGATCTGCTGGAGACCGCCGCGCTGACGGAGGCGGACGGCGCTTTTTTGCAGGCGCTGCATGCCGCACAGGCAGAAAACGGCGCGGAATAGATGAACGGTTTCATCTGTTTTGCACAAATAAGTGCTGCTTAATGTGGAAATATTGCACGAAAAAGTGCCCAATAATTCGGCCCTTAAATGCGTCTGTCTTTGTGAAAGGGACGAAACTGCGCGCACAGAGGCTATTTTCCGGGCCGGATGTTGACTTCACCAAGTGGATTTAGTATGCTATTCTTGATGAACCTTTTTCACAAATCACGGCGGTTTTGCGTCTTTTTGGCAAAACTTATGTGATTTTGGTACCGTATCACGACCGGTTCTGCCGGATTTTTCAGCATTGGGAGCGATTGCCATGTTAGTCAAAGAAGTCGTTGTGCAAAACCAGGTTGGCCTGCACGCGCGTCCCGCCACGTTTTTCATTCAGAAAGCGAACGAGTTCAAGTCTTCCATCTGGGTGGAACGGGACGAGCGCAGGGTGAACGCGAAAAGCCTGCTCGGCGTGCTCTCCCTTGGTATTTTGGGTAACACCAAGATCCGCATCATCGCCGACGGGCCGGATGAACAGGAAGCGTTGGACAGCCTGGTGAAGCTGGTGCAGTCCGGGTTTGCTGTGTGAGCGGCGGAAAAATCGCAGACAGCACCGCGCTCGGCGCGGTGCTTTTTTTGACCCGTATGCCTCCCGTGAAAGGAATATCCCATGGACGAGCAAATGCTGGAACGGCTGAAAGCGGAATCAAACACGCTGCCGCTTTCGCCGGGCGTCTATATCATGAAAAACAAGAGCGGGAACATCATCTATATCGGCAAGGCAAAAGCGCTGAAAAACCGTGTCAGCCAGTATTTCTGGCGTTTTGCCAGCCATGAGGGCAAAGTGCGTAAAATGGTGGAGAACGTCGATCATTTCGATTATATCCTCACCGACAGCGAGTTCGAGGCGCTGGTGCTCGAATGCAGCCTCATCAAACAGCACAAGCCGAAATACAACATCCTGCTCAAAGACGACAAAGGCTACAGCTATATCCGTGTGTCGCTGCAAGAGGAGTGGCCGCGTGTCGAGAGCGCCAAACAGGTGGCGGACGACGGTGCGCTCTATCTGGGCCCGTATATCAGTTCGTTTGCCGTGAAGGAAACGGTGGACGAAGCGGTCAAGGCATTTCGTCTGCCGGTCTGTTCCAGACATTTCCCGCAGGATATCGGCAAGGGCAGGCCCTGCCTGAATTATTACATCCGCCAGTGCTGCGCCCCGTGTCGGGGCAAGATGCCCAACGCCGAATACCGCGAGCTGGTGGACAATGCCGTTACCTTCCTGAAAGGCGGCTACGGCCTGATTCTGAACCAACTGCAGGAGCAGATGACGGTCTTTTCCGACGCGCTGGAGTTTGAAAAAGCGGCGCGTATCCGCGACCGCATCGCCGCCATTCAGAAGATCCGCGAACGGCAGAAGGTGGTATCCTCTCGCGTGGAGGAGCAGGACGTGATCGCCATGGCGGGGGACGGTTGCAGCACCGCTGTGGAGGTCTTCATCATCCGCGGCGGGCGGCTCTGCGACCGCTCCAGTTTTTTATTCGAGTTCATGCAGGACGAACCGGCCGCGCGTGCGGAATTTTTGCGCAGCTACTATTCGCAGATCAAACAGGCGCCGCCGCGTGTAACGCTGGACGGCCCGACCGAGGATAAGGAGCTCATCGAGCAGTATCTCTCCGGGCTGGCGGGGCGCAAGGTGAGCATTACCGTGCCGCAGAAGGGCGAGCAGGCCGCGCTGACCGCCATGGTGCGCGCCAACGCGCAGGAAAAACTCAACCACCTCAGCCAGCGCCCGGCGCACGGGGAAAAGGTGCTGGACGAACTGGGCAAACTGCTTGGTCTGCCCGGCCGCCCGGCCTACATTGAGTCCTACGACATCTCAAACACAGCCGGTACCGGCGTGGTGGCCGGCATGGTGGTGTTTGCCGACGGAAAGCCGCTCAAGAGCGCTTATAAGCGGTTCGCCATCAAGACGGTGGAAGGGCAGGACGACTACGCCTGCATGCGCGAGGTACTTTCCCGCCGCCTTGCCCGTCTGAAAGAGGCCAAAGAAAAGGGACAGGAGGCCGGGGAGGGTTTCGGCCGCGTGCCCGATCTCATCCTGCTGGACGGCGGGCGCGGGCATGTGGCGGCCGTGCGGCCGGTGCTGGAAGCGTCCGGCTTCGACATCCCGCTGTTCGGCATGGTCAAGGACGACAAGCACCGTACCCGAGCCATTGCCCGCGACGGCGGGGAAATCGCCATCAATGCCAGCCGCGGCGTATTCACGCTGGTCTCGAATATCCAGGAGGAAGTGCACCGCTATGCCATTGCCTACCATCACAAAACACAGCAAAAACGCGGTTTTTCCTCTCGTCTGACCCTCGCGCCCGGCGTGGGGCCGGCGCGGGCGCGGGCGCTGATGAAGCATTTTGGCACCATGGAAAAACTGCGCGCTGCCAGTGAGGAAGAGCTGGCCGCCGTGCCCGGCATGAGCAGGGCAGTGGCGCGCACGCTCAAGGAGCTCATCGTGCAGGGAGATCTGATTTAGCAGGAAAGTCGCGCCCGGCTTCAGGCTGTGCGCCGGGTTCATCCGCAGACCGGCCTGAACAAAGACGCGGACTGTGTCCGCTTCAGGCTGTGCGCCGGGTTCATCCGCAGACCGGCCTGAACAAAGACGCGGACTGTGTCCGCTTCAGGCTGTGCGCCGGGTTCATCCGCAGACCGGCCTGAACAAAGACGCGGACTGTGTCCGCTTCAGGCTGTGCACCGGGTTCATCCGCAGACCGGCCTGAACAAAGACGCGGACTGTGTCCGCTTCAGGCTGTGCGCCGGGTTCATCCGCAGACCGGCCTGAACAAAGACGCGGACTGTGTCCGCTTCAGGCTGCGCGCCGGGTTCATCCGCAGACCGGCCTGAACAAGAACGCGGACTGTGTCCGCTTCAGGCTGTGCGCCGGGTTCATCCGCAGATCGGCCTGAACAAGAACGCGGACTGTGTCCGCTTCAGGCTGTGTGCCGGGTTCATCCGCAGACCGGCCTGAACAAGAACGCGGACTGTGTCCGCTTCAGGTTGCGCGCCCGCGTTGCAGCTTTGCTTGATTTGAACATGCGTGCAGGCTCAGCCTGCTGGGTTGACATTCTGCGTGTTTGGATGGATAATAGAAACGTCGCAGCATATACTAGTCGAAAAACGCCGCATGTCCGAGCGCGTTTTGATTCTGCCGGCTGACGCTGGAAGATGGGATGGAACAGGTCTATGAGAGTGATCACCGGCAGCGCGCGGGGCGCGCGTCTTGAAACGCTGAGCGGTCTGGAAACGCGCCCCACGGCGGAACGGGTAAAAGAGGCCCTGTTCAGCAGTATCCAATTCGAACTGGAGGGCCGGCGCGTGCTCGATCTGTTTGCCGGCAGCGGTCAGCTCGGCATCGAGTCGCTCAGCCGGGGCGCTGCTTTGGCGGTTTTTGTCGACCAGAGCGCCGATGCCGTAAAAATCATCAAAGCCAATCTCACGCACACCCGCCTGTTTGAAAAGGCTCGGGTGCTGGAAACGGAGGCAGAGTTGTTTCTTGCCCGCGCGCCGGAAACGTATGATGTGATTTTTTTGGATCCGCCCTATCACCACGGTTTTCTGGAAAAGCTGCTGCCGCACGCGGCCGCGCATCTTTCTGCGCATGGCGTGCTGGTGGCGGAGGGAGCCAAAGACGACTCCATGCCCGAAGCGGTGGGCGACCTCCGTCTGGTGCAGAAAAAATCCTATGGGAAAACAGCGATCGGTTTTTATCGCGGCAAGGATGTGGACGTTTCATGTCATTAGCAATCTGTCCGGGCAGTTTTGACCCGCTGACGCTCGGCCATCTGGATATCATCTCCCGCGCCGCGCGCATGTTTGATTCCGTGGTGGTGGTGGTGATGTTCAATTCCGGCAAGAGTCCGGCCTTCACCGTGGAAGAACGGTATGCGTTCATTCGCAAATCCGTGGCGGGCATCCCGAACGTGGAGGTCGATACATACGAAGGGTTGCTGGCCGATTATTGTGCACTGCGGGGCGCTGACGCCGTGGTGCGCGGCCTGCGTGTGATGTCGGATTTTGAATATGAATTCCAGATGGCGCTCACCAACAATTCCCTGCATCCACAGACCGAGACCATCTTTTTGCCGGCCAACCGGGAATATATGTTCCTGAGTTCAAGCGTGGTGCGTGAAATCGCCCGCTTTGGCCGTGATATATCGCCCTTTGTGCCGCCCGAGATTGCCTTGGATATTCAGGCGCGGCTCTGCGGAAAGGAGAAGCAACATGAGCGTGGATGAACTTTTGGATTCTCTGGATGAAATGATCGACCGTTCCTGGGGGCTGCCGCTGCTGGGCGGGCGTTGCATGCTCGACGCCGAACGGGTGCGCGAGATCATAGACGATATCCGGCTCAACCTGCCTGCGGAGATTCGCCAGGCCAGAGCGATCGTGGCCGACCGTAGCGAAATCGTCCGGAATGCGCGTGAGGAGGCGGCCGCCATCGTGCGCGCAGCGCAGGAAAAGGCAAACGCGATGATCCGCGAGGATGAGATTACCAGAAATGCCCGGGAAAAAGCCAATGATATTATGACGCAGGCCAACCAGCAGTCCAAAGAAGTGAAGATTGCCGCCGCGGATTTTGTGGACAAGCTGATGCACAACTGTGAAGAAGCAATGGCGGGTTCTCTCGGCGAATTGCGCCAGGCCAGGCAGGCACTTCGCAAAACCGGCCGCAAGCCCTAAAACACATGGTGCCGGATCGTCATGATGCTTTAAGATAAAATCGGAATAGGCTTAGAGGGGCGGACCTGCTGGTCCGCCCCTTTTTGGCGTTTAAAGAAATGCCGGCGCCCATAGCGGCGCGTTTTTTATACGTACGGCGGGCGGCTCATCTTTTTTTTGGCGCCGGCCGCTTCCCGTTCGTGACAAGTTTTCCGGTTTTTCCACGGGAAAACGGCATGTTTTTCCTGCTCTTTGTCAAAGATGGAAATAAACTTATGCTTGAAATTCCAACCGGCACCCAGTATAATTTAAGTATGGTGGGTAAAAGTGGTGGATCGTGGAGCGTTGGTCCCCGATTTCTCCATTCTGGGCACGCGGAGGGCGCGTATGCTGATTGGGAAATATCAACATAATATCGATGCCAAGGGCCGCGTGTTCATTCCCGCTCGCCTGCGGGAAGACCTGGGGGAGCATTTCATCCTGACCAAAGGGCTGGAAAACTGTCTCTATGTCTATTCCGAAACCGAATGGGGTGTGCTGGAGGCCCGTATCCGCGCGCTGCCGTTTTCCAAAGGGCGGCAGCTCCAGCGGTTTTTCTTTGCGGGCGCGTGCGACGTGGAGGCGGACAAGCAGGGCCGTATCGTGCTGCCGGCCGATCTGCGTGCCTATGCGGGGCTGGAACACGAGGCGGTCATCATCGGCGCTTCCACCCGCGCGGAAATTTGGGACAGCAAACGTTGGGAAACCGCTTGCGAAGCCATCACGCCGGAAACGGTGGAGCAGGCCATGGAGGAGCTCGGGTTCTGATATGCAGAAGTTTTATCACCAGAGCGTATTGCTCCATGAAAGCATTGAAGCGCTTGCCATCCGGCCGGACGGCGTGTATGTGGACGGCACGGCGGGCGGGGGCGGGCATTCCGCCGCCATCGCCGCCGGGCTGGAGAGCGGCCGCCTGATCGCACTGGATGCCGACCCGGATGCCGTGCGCGCCGCGGGGGAGCGGCTGGCGCCGTTTGGTTCCAAAGCGTGCGTGGTGCAATCCAATTTCCGCGACATGAAACGCGTGCTCGCGGATCTGGGCATCGCCGAAGTGGACGGCATCCTGCTCGATCTCGGCGTCTCTTCGCACCAGTTTGACACGCCCGCGCGCGGCTTCTCCTACCGGGCGGATGCGCCGCTGGATATGCGGATGTCCCAGTCCGGCTTGGGCGCCAGGGAACTGCTGGCCACCGCCTCCTACGCCGAGCTGGTGCGCATCCTGCGCGAATACGGCGAGGAACGGTTCGCGCCGCGCATCGCCGCCGCCATCTGTAAGCGGCGGGAGACCAAGCCGTTGGAAACGACGTTTGAGCTTTCCGAACTGGTCCGCGAAGCCTACCCCGCGCCTGCAAGGCGCAGCGGGCACCCGGCGCGCAAAACGTTCCAGGCGCTGCGCATGGCGGTAAACGGAGAGCTGGAGTCGCTCAGCGTACTGCTGGACGACGCGCTGGCATTGCTTCGCCCGGGCGGCAGGCTCTGCATCATCACCTTTCACTCGCTGGAGGACCGGATGGTTAAGCAGCGCTTTTTAAGTTGGGCGCAGGGTTGCATCTGCCCGCCGGATTTTCCGGTGTGCGTCTGCGGGCGCAAGCCGCAGGTCAGGGTGGTGTACAAACGGGGCGTCCTGCCGTCGGCGGAGGAGATCGAAGCAAACCAGCGTAGCCGCAGCGCGCGCCTGCGCGTGGCGGAAAAACTGGAGCAGGACTGAGCCGCCGCCGATCAGACAAAGCCGATTCTAGATTCATATACAATGGGGCCGCCTTATACCCAAGGGAACGGCAGCCCCCACAGACAAAAATGCAGAAAGGGAGTTTTGCGAATGCCGAACCAAGCAAGCGCGGCATACGACCTGTCTTTGTTTGAGCCAAAGCCACCGGGCCAGACACACGGGGACGCGCACCGGAAAGGCAGGTCCAGGAAAAAGAACACCGCTGCCGCGGTGCGTGCGCGCATCACCATCCGGCCCATGCAGGCCGTGCGGTGGGCGGCCGTAGCCGCGGTGTGCCTGGCGGCGCTTGGCTCCATCATGGTCTGTAATGTACAGAGCACCAAACTCAACGACCAGGTTGCGGCGATGCAGAAAAAACTCGCGGCGGCACAGGCCGACGAGGTCCGGTTGAACATGCAGCAGCAGAGCCGGGCGTCCCTGGGAAATGTCGAAAGCTATGCGGTCAACAATCTGGGCATGCAGAAAACCACCCCTTACCAGATTGAATATATCCACATCAACAGCAAGGATAAGGTCGTCGTACAAAAGTCGCAGGAAGGTATCCTGTCACGCCTGTATAACTGGATTTTGGAATACTTGTGATCTTCCCCCAATAAATTAAGAAAAGAGGCGAAACGAACACACGCAGCCACGGGGGGCGGCAGATCATGGCAAGAGGACCGGGTTTTTCGATGAAGAAGAAAATGCTTGTCATCCTCTTTGGCTTTTTTGCCCTCGGGTTTGCCGTCCTCATTGTCCGCCTGTTCATCCTGCAGGTGCTCGACGGGCCGTTTTACGCGCAGCGCGCGGCCAGGCAGCAGCTTGCCACCGTGCGCATCTCGGCCAATCGCGGCAGCATCCTCGACCGCAACGGCAAGCCGCTTGCGCAGAGCGCCACCGTGTGGGATGTGACCGTTTCCCCGTCCTATATCAAAACGGACGCGGAACGCAACAAGACCGCCGACGCGCTTTCCCGCATCCTTGCGATCGACCGCCAGACCCTGTACAATAAAATCAACCAGCGCATCAGCTATGTGGTGGTTGCCAAGCGCATCGAAAAGCCCACGCAGGAGCTGGTGGCCGATTATATCCGGGAAAACAACATCGGCTACATCGGGCTGGTGGAAGACAGCAAGCGCTATTATCCCTACGGGAATTTTGCCGGACAGGTGCTCGGGTTTACCGGCACCGACGACCAGGGCCTCGCGGGGGTGGAAGCGCAGTACAACAGCGTGCTCAAGGGCACGTCCGGTAAGCTGGTCACAGCCAAGAACGCCCACGGCACCGACATGCCGTACAACTACTCCGCATATGAGCCTCCGACAGACGGCGACAACGTCGTTCTCACCATCGACGAGGTGGTGCAGCATGCGCTGGAAAACAACTTGCAGCAGGCCGTGGCGGACAACAACGTAACCAACCGCGTGGCCGCCATCGCCATGAACGTCAACACCGGGGAAATCCTCGGCATGGCCACCGAGCCGGGTTTCGACCCCAATGACCCCTACACCATCGCGGACCCGGCCGCGCAGAAAACGCTTGCCGGCCTGAGCGGGGATGCGCTGGGGCAGGCCACCGCCAATGCCCGGCAGGCCCAGTGGCGCAACAAGGCCATCACCGAGCCGTATGAGCCGGGGTCGGTCTTCAAGACCATCACAGCAGCCTCCGCCATCGACGCGGGCGTGGTCAAGGCCACCGACCTGTTCAGTGATCCGGGTTCCATCAAGGTGGCGGGCACCACCTTCCACGACTGGAAGGCGGGCGGCAGCGGCACGGTGACCTTCCTGCAGGGCTTCGAGCAATCCATCAACGTCGTGTTCATTCAGGTCGGGCAGCGTCTCGGCGTTGCCAATTTTTATAAATATCTTTCCAATTTCGGGCTGACAACCAAGACCGGCATCGACCTGCCGGGCGAGGCGCTCAGCATCACCATTCCCGAAAAGCGTTACGGGCCGGTGGAACTGGCTTCGGCGTCGTTTGGGCAGAGCAACAAGTTCACCCCGGTGGAAATGATCACCGCCATTGCCGCCGTGTCCAACGGCGGCAAGCTGGTGCAGCCGCACATCGTTAAGGAAATCACAGACCCGAGCGGCAAGGTGATCAAAACGTTCGGCACGACAGTCAAGAAGCAGGTGATGACACCAGAAGCGTCCAAAGAAATGGATCGTATTCTCCAACTGGAGGTCACCGAGGGCAGCGGCAAAAACGCCTATGTGGCGGGCTACCGCATCGGCGGCAAGACCGGCACCGCCCAGAAGCTGGACGTTGCCGATTCCACCGCACGCATTGCGTCGTTCTGCGGCGTTGCCCCGTGTGACGACCCGCAGGTGGCCGTGCTGCTGCTGATGGATGAGCCGCACAACACCACCAGCAATTACGGCGGTGTAATCGCGGCTCCGGTGGTGGGCACCATCTTTTCGCAGATCCTGCCTTACCTCGGCGTGCAGCCCCAATACACGCCGGAGGAACTGGCCAAGGTGGAGGTGCAGGCGCCGAATGCCGTGGGGCGCAAGGCGGCAGACGCCGCGCAGCAGTTTACCGCCGCGGGCCTGAACGTACAGATGGTGGGCGGCGGGGACACCGTGACCGCCCAGATGCCCGCAGCCGGCGAGATGGTACCCAAAGGCGGCTCGGTGGTGCTCTACACCGGCGGTGCGCAGCCTGCCAGCACCGCCGTGGTGCCCAATCTCATCGGGCAGACGCCCGAACAGGTAAACGCCGCCATGGCCGCCGCCCATCTCAATGTCAACTTTACGGGGTTGGCACAGGATGCGACAGGGGAAACGGCTTATGCGCAGAGCCAGCCCGTGGGGGCGCAGGTGCCGCCCGGCACGGTGGTTGAGGTCCGGTTTCGCGACAGCACCGTGAAGGACGATGTCATACCCTCGCAGTAACTCGTCCATAATCATCCATAGATGTAGAAAGACCGGATGCGGCCGTGCGGGGCACCGGTTTGGTTCCGGTCATGGTCGGCAAAAGTGGAGGCACAGTATGAAACTTCAAAATCTGTTGAGAGATGTTTCCTATACCGGCGGCGCGTTGCCGGAATTCGAGATTACCGGCATCACGGCGGATTCCCGCAAGGCGGGGCCGGGCGTGGTGTTTGTGTGCATCCCGGGCGAACGGGCGGACGGGCATGATTTCGCCGCGTCCGCGGCGGCTGCGGGCAGCCCCGCCGTGCTTGCGCTGCGGGATACGGGCGCACCTGTCCCGCATATACTTGTAAAGGACACGCGCCTGGCCTACGCCCTGTGCTGCGCCAATTTTTTCGGCCGCCCGGCGGAGCGCCTGCGCATGGTGGGCGTGACCGGTACCAACGGCAAAACCACCACAACCACACTGCTCAAGGAGATTTTGGAGTACAACGGGCACAAATCCGGGCTGATCGGCACCATCGTGAACATGGCGGGCGGCAAGACGCTGCCCTCTCACCTCACCACGCCCGAACCGTATGAGTTTCAGCAGTTGCTGAAGACCATTGCGGACGAGGGATGCGAGTTTGCGGTGATGGAGGTTTCCTCCCATGCGCTGGCGCAGGAACGGGTCGCGGGCTGCCATTTTGAGGCGGCGGTCTTCACCAATCTGACACAGGATCATCTGGACTTCCACAAGACCATGGAAAACTATCTCGAAGCCAAAGAAAAACTGTTTTCCATGTGCGATCTGGGCATTGTCAATGTGGACGACGACTATGCGCCCGAGATCATCCGCACCGCCAAATGCAAAACGGTGACCTATTCCGCCCGGTATATGAACGCGGATTATACGGCAAGAAATATCAAACTCAAAAACGACGGCGTGGAGTACGAAATGGTTGGAAACGCGCTCATCGGACGGGTGTCGGTGCCCATTCCGGGGGCATTTTCGGTATACAATACGCTGGCGGCCGCGGCGGCCGCGGTGTCACTGGGCATTCCGTTCAAGCAGGTGCTGGAAGCGCTGCACCAGGTCAAGGGTGTGAAGGGCCGCATCGAGGTCGTGCCGACCGGGCGCAACTTCACCGTCATCATCGACTATGCACACACGCCGGACGCGCTGGAAAAGATCCTCAAGAGCATCCGGGGCTTTGCAAAAGGCAGGGTGGTGGCGTTGTTCGGCTGTGGGGGAGACCGCGATAAAACCAAGCGCCCCATCATGGGCATGGTGGCGGGACGGGGCGCCGATTTCTGCATCGTCACCTCCGACAACCCGCGCACCGAGGACCCGCAGGCCATCATCGACGACATCCTGCCCGGCATGGACGGTCCGGCGCCCTATGTGGTAGTGCCCAACCGCCGCGAAGCCATTGCCTACGCGTTGAAAAACGCGCAAAAAGACGACATCGTCCTGCTGGCTGGCAAGGGACATGAGGATTACCAGATCATCGGGCGCGAAAAACACCATTTCGATGAGCGCGAGGTCGTGGCGGAGATCCTGCGCTGCCTGCCGGTCCACGGGGAGGAATAAAGGAAACAAATGGAACAGATCACGCTGGATTTTATCCTGAACGCAACCGGGGGAAGGTTGACACGCGCGTGCTTCAACTGCAGATGCACCGACGTATCCACCGATACCCGCACCATCCGGCCGGGCAGCCTGTTCATCGCGCTGCGCGGGGCGCGTTTCGACGGCAACGCCTATCTGAAAACGGCATTTGAAAAAGGCGCGTCGATCGCACTGGCCGAGCGGCCATGCCCGGGCTGGCCGGTGGTGCTGGTGGACGACGCGTATGTGGCGCTGCGCGCGCTGGCGGCGGCTTACCGTCGGCGCTTTTCGCTGCCGGTGGTGGGCGTGACGGGCAGCGTGGGCAAGACCTCCACGAAGGAAATGATTTTTTCCGTGCTTTCGCAGGCGTTCCGCACACTGAAAAACGAGGGCAACCTCAACAATCTCATCGGCATGCCCATGTCGGTGTTCGGCCTGGAACGGCAACACGAAGCCGCCGTGTTCGAGATGGGCATGAGCGCGTTCGGTGAGATTTCCGCGCTCTCGCAGGTGGCCGCGCCGGACATCGGGGTCATCACCAATATCGGCGTCTCGCACATCGAGATGCTCGGTTCGCAGGAAAACATCCTCAAAGCCAAGCTGGAGATCCTGGACGGGATGCGGCCGGGCGGCAAGCTCATTCTCAACGGCGACGACCCGCTCCTTGCAGGCGTGCAGACCGACAAGGCGGAAGTTATAACCTATGGCATTGAAAACACCGGCTGCGCCTATACGGCTGAAGAGGTTGAAAGCGGCGCGGAAGGCACCGCGTTTTGTCTGCGCTATCCGGGCGGCAGCATCGCGGCGCGCCTGCAGGTGGCCGGCAAACACAATGTCTACAATGCGCTGGCGGCTTTCGCCGTGGGGCGGGTTCTGGGCATGGAGCCGGATACCATCGCCGCGGGCTTTCTGCAATACGCGCCCACCGGCTACCGGCAGAAGATCGAGCGGGTCGGCGGCGTGACCTTTGTGGAGGACTGTTACAACGCCAGCCCCGACTCGATGCGCTCGGCGTTTGATGTGCTGCGCACGGTGCAGAAAACCGGGCGCAGGCTGGCCGTGCTGGCGGATATGCTGGAGTTGGGCGACACGGCGCCGGACGCGCACCGCGCGGTCGGGCGAGAGGCGGCGGAAAACGGCGTGGATGTCCTATTCAGTTACGGCGAAAACGCCCGATACTATCAAGAAGGCTATACGCAGGCCGGCGGCACGCAGGGCGCGCATTTTACCGACAAAGCCGCGCTGACCGACGCACTCTGCCAAATGCTGCGGGAGGGCGACGCGGTGCTGTTCAAAGGCAGCCGCGGCATGCGCCTGGAAGAAATCATACAAACCGCTGGGGAAAGGTGGACGTCACGATGACCGATACGGTCGTATTGTTGGCAGGGGTACTGGCGTTTGCCATTTCCGGGCTTTCCGGTATCTTTTTTATTCCATATCTAAAAAAAATCAAGGCGGGGCAGAGCATCCGCGATGTAGGTCCCACCTGGCATAAAAAGAAGCAGGGCACGCCCACCATGGGCGGTTTTCTGTTCATCTGCGGCACGGTGCTGGGCATGGCGCTCGCCTACCTCATCTGCTCGCGCCTGCTGCATGTGGGCGCGGCGCTCAGCTCATCCCAGAAGATCAAGCTGGTGGGTGGGATCATCATGGCGCTGTTGTTCGGGTTCATTGGCTTTATGGACGACTATGTAAAGGTGGTCAAAAAGCGCAACCTGGGGCTGACGGCCAGGCAGAAATCGGTGTTGCAGCTATGCGCCGCCGTGGTGTTCCTGATCGTCATGTATCTCGCGGGCGACCGCCCGTCCACCATGCTCATCCCGTTTTTAAACGTGCAGCTGCGCCTGGGTGTGCTGTACTGGCCGTTTGCGGCGCTCATCATCGTGGGCACGGTCAACGCCGTCAACCTCACCGACGGCATCGACGGTCTGTGCGGGTCGGTGACGATGATCGTCGCCATCGCGTTTCTGCTTTGTTCCAAGATCGTGTCCTATGCGGGCTTTGCGGCGCTTTCCGCCGCCCTTGCGGGCGGCTGCCTGGGCTTTTTGGTGTGGAATTTCCACCCGGCGCGCGTGTTCATGGGTGATACGGGTTCCCTGTTTCTGGGCGGCCTGCTCTGCGCGCTGGCTTTTGGCATCGGCCAGCCGTTAATTTTGGTTCCGCTGGGCATTATATACATTGTGGAGACGCTTTCGGTCATCATCCAGGTAATTTCGTTCAAGACGACCGGCAAGCGGGTCTTTAAAATGAGCCCGATCCACCACCACTTTGAACTTTCGGGCTGGAAGGAAAACAAGATCGTACTGATTTTCTCGCTGGTGACGATTCTTTGCTCCGCCGCGGCGGTGGCATGGCTGGCCGTCTATATGGGCCTGTTCTGAATCGCACCGGTGGGTGACGGGAGGTGGATGCCATGACGGCTGCCGGATCACGGCAACGGCTGCAGAAAAAAAAGCAACTGCTGCGCGGCGGGTTTGACCTGCCGCTGTTCGTGCTGGTAATGATCATCCTGATGCTGGGGCTGGTCATGATGTTTTCCGCCAGCTATGCGGACGGCTATTATAATCATCACGGCGACGGCTTTTACTACATCAAGCGGCAGGGGCTGTGGGCCGCCCTCGGGCTGGTGGTGATGTATATCATGGCGCGTGTGGATTACCACAGGCTGCGCAAATTCGTCCTGCCGGTGATGGCCGTCACCTATCTCCTGCTGGGCGTGGTGCTGTTTACCCACCCCATCAACGGGGTGCGGCGCTGGATTGATGTCGGTCCCATCAACATCCAGCCGTCGGAGATCGCCAAATTTGCCGTGGTGCTGCTGTTTGCGCACCTCATCGCCAAATTTTCCAATAAGCGTCGGAACAAGATGCAGACGTTCAAATACGGCGTGGCGCCGTTTGTGCTCGTGTTGGCCAGCGTGGCGGCGCTGATGATCAAGGAGCCGCATTTGTCCGGCACCATCCTGATCCTCGGTATCGGGTGTGTGATGATGTTTGTGGGCGGTACGCGCATCCGTTGGTTCGTCGTCGGGCTCAGTCTGGCGGGCGCCGCGCTGCTGGGGATGGTGCTGTTTACAAAGGTCATCGTCTATGCCAAAAACCGTCTGGTCTACTGGCTGGACCCGTTCAAAGATCCGCAGCACCACGGCTGGCAGACCATCCAGTCGCTCTATGCCATCGGTTCGGGCGGCATCATGGGGCTGGGTCTGGGTAATTCCAGACAGAAATACCTGTATGTTTCCGAACCGCAGAACGACTTCGTATTTCCCATCCTCTGCGAGGAACTGGGGCTGGTCGGCGCGGTCCTTGTCATCGTGCTGTTCGCCCTGCTGGTATGGCGGGGGTACGTTATTGCCATGCGCGCCCCCGATCGTTTCGGCGCCCTGATGGCGGTCGGGCTTACCACGCAGGTGGGCCTGCAGGCCATTCTCAATATTGCCGTCACCACCAACACCATCCCGAACACGGGCATCAGCCTGCCGTTTTTCAGCTACGGCGGTTCCTCTCTGTTGATGCTGCTGTTCCAGATGGGGGTCATCCTGTCTATTTCCCGTTATTCCAGCATCGAGCAGACGTAGAAACCTGCGGGTATCCCCGTCCGCACCACGCGCCGCGTTTCGGCATATGATGGCATTGCCGGGGGGCATTGCCCCAATTTGCTGAAAGGGTGCGTGACGATGTGCAAGTTGATGATCGAAGGCGGCAGGCAGCTACGGGGGACGGTTGACATTCAGGGCGCAAAGAATGCCGCGCTGCCGGTGCTGGCTGCCTGTGTGCTTTGCGGGTCCCCCTGCGTGATACATAACTGCCCGGGCCTGCTGGACGTGGATGCTTCCTGTAAGATTCTGGAGCATCTGGGCTGCCGGGTCCGGAAAGAGCGGGGAACGGTGACGGTCGATCCCACGGGTGTGACGGAGCCCGGCATCCCCGATGCACTGATGCGGGAAATGCGGTCTTCCATCGTATTTCTCGGCGCCATCGCGGCAAGGCTCGGCCGGGCGCACATCTCATTTCCGGGCGGCTGCGAGTTGGGGCCGCGTCCCATCGACCTGCACCTGGCCGCGCTGCGCAGGCTGGGGTTGGTCATCCATGAGGAACATGGGTATCTGGACTGCCACTGTACGGGCAGGCTGCACGGCGAGACCATCGCGCTCTCGTTCCCCAGTGTGGGCGCGACCGAAAATATTCTGCTCGCGGCAGCGACCGCAAAGGGAATGACCACGATCATCAATGCCGCGCGCGAGCCGGAGATTGCCGATCTGGCGTCTTTCCTCAACCGCTGCGGCGCCAAAGTGCGCGGCGCGGGGGAAAGCGTGGTGGAGATCGAGGGTGTGGATGCCCTGCACGGATGCGAACATGCGGTGATTCCGGACCGCATTGTGGCGGCCACCTACATGGCCGCCGCAGCCGCGACCGGCGGCGAGGTGGAACTGCGCGGCGTGCGGCAGGCGCACCTCAGCCCGGTGGTTCCCGTTTTCCTGGAAGCGGGATGTGCTATCCGCATCGCGGGAAACCGGCTGTTTCTGCGGGGCGCGCATCCTCTGTCGCCTCTGCGCTGTGTCCGCACCATGCCGTATCCGGGTTTCCCCACCGACGCGCAGGCTCCGGTGATGGCCATGTCCACGCTGGCGGCGGGCAACAGCTTGTTTGTGGAGAATATCTTTGAAAACCGCTACAAGCATGTGCCGGAGCTTGTGCGGATGGGCGCTTCCATCAAACTGGAGGGCAAGGTGGCGGTGGTCGAGGGAGTGGGCACGCTGTTCGGCGCGCCGGTCGTGGCGGCCGACCTGCGCGGCGGCGCGGCGCTGGTGGTGGCGGGGCTGGCCGCCGAAGGAGTCACCGAGGTGACCGGCCTGCACCATATCGACCGTGGGTACACATCGATCGAACAGGATCTGACACGGCTGGGCGCGCAGATCCACCGGGCGGTTGCCAACGGATAGCCCGGCTGTATTTCACAACGGAGGATGTCGATGATACGGGAACAGGAAAGGCGGTCGGGGCGCCGGCCCGCACCGCAAAGCGCACGGAGCAGAAGCCGCCGCGCCGCGGCAGCAAAACCGCAGGTCCGGCGAAAGCGGCGCAAACTCTCACGGGCCGGTCGGCTGGTGGTGCTTGTGTGCGTATTGCTGGCCCTGGCGGTGGCCGCCGGCGCGGCTGTGTGGCTCATTTTACCGGTGGGTGCGGTCACGGTGACGGGGCAGACGTCTTATCCGCGTGAAAAAATCCTGCAGGTGAGCGGCGTGACCGTCGGTGACCGCCTTTTCGGGGTGGACAAAAAGAAGACCGCGCGCCTGCTGGAGGCCAATCTGCCGTATATCGCATCCGCGTCCGTTTCGTGGCGCCTGCCGGATACGCTGGTGCTCCATTTGACAAAGGCCGTGCCGGTCGCGGCCGTGCCCCGGACGGGTGGCTACACCGTGCTGGATGCGGAGGGCAAGGTGCTGGAAACCCCGGCGGATTTGAAGGCGTTTCCCGGCGTTCCCTCTGTGACCGGACCGGACGTCGGCTCTCTGACACCGGGGCAGGCGCTGGGCAAACCCGCACAGGCCAAACTGGCTTCCGCCGTCATGCTGCTGCGCGCCGTCAAGGCGGCAGGCATCCCGCAGGCCACGTCCGTGGATGTGCACGATCCGTTCCAGATCACGTTTGGCCATCAGAACCGTATCACGGTGCTGATCGGCACGTCGGCCGATCTTGATGAAAAGCTGCGGTTCGCTGCCTATATGCTTACCAAGCAGCTCCTGTCATCCGATACCGGTACGCTGGATGTTTCCAAGGCTGCGCAGAGCAATCAGGCGGTGTTCAGCCCCGCGGGCGGATGAAAATGGACGAAAAACCGCGTTGCCTGGCGCATAAAAGCGGTGAGCAGAAGCCTGTTGGCAGGAAGTGCATGCTTTTACATAGTTTCCCGGCGTTTTGTGTTATTCCCTATTGAAATGACCGTAAAAAACCTGTAGAATAAGACTAATAATGGGCCTGTCCTATGATTTGGAGGAAGAAAGATGGCTTTTGAGCTTGATCGTGATATTGACAATATTGTTCAGATAAAAGTGGTCGGCGTGGGCGGCGGCGGGAATAACGCTGTCAACCGCATGATCAATTCCGATGTACAGGGCGTAGAATTTATTTCCATTAATACAGATCGGCAGGCGCTGATCCTGTCGCAGGCGACGCATAAACTCCAGATTGGGGACAAGCTTACTCACGGGCAGGGCGCGGGCGCTAACCCTGAAAAAGGCCAGCGGGCCGCCGAGGAGAGCCGCGACGAGATTGCCGATGCGCTCAAAGGCACGCATATGGTCTTCATCACCGCGGGCATGGGCGGCGGCACGGGTACGGGCGCCGCGCCTGTAATCGCGGCGGTGGCCAAGGAACTGGGCATCCTCACGGTCGGCATCGTGACCAAACCGTTTGCGTTCGAGGGCCGGCGGCGGATGGAACAGGCCGAATCCGGCATCATGGCGCTGCGCGAACATGTCGATTCGCTGGTCATCATTCCCAACGAGCGGCTCAAGCTGGTGTCCGAGCAGAAGATCACGTTGGCCAACGCCTTTGAGGTGGCCGACGATGTGCTCAGGCAGGGTGTGCAGAGCATCTCCGATCTTATCAAGGTGCCGGGGCTGGTCAACCTCGACTTTGCCGACGTGACCGCCGTAATGCGGGACGCCGGCTACGCGCACATGGGCGTGGGTCGCGCCTCGGGCAAGGACAAGGCGGAGCAGGCGGCCCGGATGGCGATCTCCAGCCCGCTGCTGGAGACCTCCATCGCCGGTGCGCGCGGTGTAATCATCAACGTGATGGCTTCTGCCGACATCGGGCTCGAAGAAGTCGAGATCGCGTCCTCCATGGTGACTGAAGCCGCCGATCCGGGTGCGAACATCATCTGGGGCGCGGCGCTTTCCGACACGCTCGATGACGAGATCAACATCACCGTAATCGCCACGGGGTTCGATTCGGAAGATACCGGATCGGTGCGGAATGTTTCTGCTTCCGCTTCCGCTTCCGCCGCTGCCGCCCGCGGTCCGGAAACCGGCAAGGCGTCATCGCAGGCCGCGCCCGGCCAGTCCGCTGCGAAGCCCGGCATGCCTTCTTCCCGCCCCAATACGGCGGATGACGAGTATTTCGATATCATGAGCATCTTCAACCGTCGCAAATAATCCCCGATCTATTTGGCATTTTCTGTGCGCCGCCTTTGCTGCGGCGCCTTTTCCATACCCTTTTTTAGGGATGCTCTGACGGCGGCACAGACGGGAACAGTGACCTGATTGCGTGCAATATCACATCAAAACGCGCTAAAACAGGGGATGTGACCGGGAATTTCGGGGTTTTCCCGGAATTTTCGGTTCATATTGCCGCATACTGCTTTTTTTGATAAAATATCGGCGGAACAGGTTCCCAAAAAGGCATGTGTGTGCTATAATACAATGTAGGCTTATTCATCATGGATCGAATGTGCCGGATCTTTCGCGCCTCAGGCGCCGGGGGGACCGCACGATCCGATAAAAAAGCAGAGGTGATTGAACTGTGGGCGACCCTGTAAGCCGAAGACCTCGGGTTTACAAACCAATATTGAGCGGGGGAGCCCGCCGTGTCTGACACACGCCGCTCCTCCGGAAAGGAGTGCGCGTTATGCTGCGTTTTTATCGTGCGCCTGACGACCGTTTGGCCGAAACAGGCGAAGGAAAAGATGTGCGCTTCATCAGCGCCGTCACGCCGACGGATGCGGAGGTATCCCGTTTGTCGGCACATTTGGGCACCGGCCGCGACGTTTTTCGTGCCGCGCTGGAGGCGGATGCCACGCCCCGTATGGAAGTGTTTGAAGGGGCCGTGCTGTTTGTTTGCGCTTCCCCGGTCGCATACAGGCGAGGGGAGGCCATGCGGTTCGAGGTAGTTCCGCTTTCTCTGGTTCTGAGCGGGCGGACTGCCGCAGCCGTATGCGGCCGGGAGAATCCGGCGGTCAATGAACTGGTGCAGGGTCTCGGCGCCGCAGCCAATCAGAACGGCCGTGTAGTGCTGCAATTTATGCAGGTTTTGGCGGCGCGTTTTGCGCGGCATCTGCGTCAGATCGAAAAGATCACGACGTATCTCGAAAAGCAGCCGGGCAGTGCAAAACGCAACCACAAGCTGCGGGAACTGCTGGATCTAGAAACGGCCCTAGTCCGCTTTTCCATGGCGCTTCGAGAGAATGAAACGGTTCTGGAGAGCCTGCTGCGGGGCCGGCTGTTGACCCTGACGGAGGAAGAACGCTTGCTGCTTGAGCATGTGCGGGCGGAGATGAAACGCACGGGCGAACTGGCGGCTGCCTACAGCAGGCTGTTGGACGGAACGATCGGGACGCTGGCGACCATTGCATCGAACAACCTCAACCGGATGCTTCGCGTGTTTTCCATCGTCATCATTCTGCTGGCGATTTTGTTGGCCGGTTTTTTTGTATATGGGCTGCAAACGCCCGGCTTTCCCAGGGTGGGCGTGTTTCTGGTGCTCGCCCTGTCGGCTTTTTGCATGAGTTGCGGGGCGCTGGTGCTGCACCGGGGTCGAGCCGGCCGGCAGACGCCGTGAGCGGTGCAGCTTATATGTGGAGTCTGTGATTTTGCCCGCGCAGGCGGGCCTGTTTATCGGGGGTGAACGGCCGTATGGCGGCGGGTTCACCCCCGATGTGTTTTGTGGAGCTTGGAACCTGTCACGCGATGCGAACGGAGGATGCACATGAAAGAGCGGATGTACCATTTAAATTTGAAGCCGGAGGATGGGGCGCGGTTTGCGCTGCTGCCGGGCGACCCAGGCCGGGTGGAACAGATCGCCGCCTGCCTGGACGGCGCACGGCAGGTGGCCGTCAACCGGGAATTCTGCACTTGGGCCGGCATGGTGGCGGGCGAGCGCGTGCTGGTCACGTCCACCGGCATCGGGGGACCGTCGGCCGCCATCGCTATGGAAGAACTGGCGTCCATCGGGGTGGATACCTTTATCCGGGTGGGTACGTGCGGCGGCATGCAGCTTGCGGTGCAGGGCGGGGACATTGTTGTGCCCACCGCCGCCATCCGCATGGACGGCACCTCCCGCGAGTATCTGCCGGTGGAGTTCCCCGCCGTCGCGGATTTTTCCCTTACGCGCGCGCTGGCGGACGCTGCGGAGCAGTCCGGCCTGCGCGGCCATCTGGGGGTAGTGCAGAGCAAGGATTCATTCTATGGGCAGCACGAGCCGGAACGGATGCCGGTGGGGCAGCGCCTGCAGGCCGACTGGCAGGCGTGGATCAAAGGCGGCGCGCTGGCCAGCGAGATGGAGTGCGCGGCGCTCTTTACCGTGGCCGCTTGCCTGGGCGTGCGTGCGGGGGCGGTGCTCACCTGTGTCTGGAACCAGGAACGGCAGGCGGCCGGGCTTTCCAACCCCGAAACGCACGATTCGGGCGCTGCTATCCGCGTGGCAGTGGAAGCCGTTCGCAGGCTGACGGATGGCGGCAGGTGACCGTCAAACAATTTGGAAGATTTTCCGCAGAGCCGTCGTCCTTTCGCTTAAATATGGTATACTAGATATGGAATCCGATGCGCGGCGGCCGGACAGGGGCGCGCCGCGCGCCTGATCGATCAAAAACGGGACGGGAGTCTGCCGATGTATACAGATAAACGGGAAAAACGCAAGGAAGATGTGCTGGTGGGGCGAAACGCAGTGTTTGAAGCGTTGCGTGCGGGCCGCCCGGTGGACAGCGTACTCATCGCCAAAGGCAACAGCGGCGGGCCGGTGCGCCGCATTGTAGAGCTGTGCCGGGAGCGCGGGGTGGTCATTAAAGATGTAAGCAGCGTCAAGCTGGATGCCATTTGCGGCGGCATGAGCCACCAGGGAGTGGCGGCCATGGCCGCGGCGCATGAGTATGTAGGGGTGTCCGATATGCTCCACGCGGCGAAAGAGCGTGGAGAGCCGCCGTTTCTGGTTATCTGCGACGAGATCAACGACCCCCACAACCTCGGTGCGATCATCCGCACGGCGGAATGCTGCGGTGCGCACGGCGTCATCATCCCCAAGCGTGGTGCGGTGGGCCTGACGGCGGCGGTAGACAAAGCGGCCAGCGGCGCGCTGGAATACATGCCGGTCGCCCGCGTGTCCAATCTTGCCGCCACGGTGGAAGAACTCAAAAAAGAGGGCGTCTGGGTCTACGGCACGGATATGGACGGGCAGCCGTTTTATGAAACGGATTTTTCCGGCGGTGCGGCGGTAATCATCGGCTCGGAGGGCAAAGGCATTTCGCGCCTGCTCCGGGAAAAGTGCGACGTGGTCGTATCCATCCCCATGCGCGGGCGCATCACGTCGCTGAACGCTTCGGTGGCGGCCGGCATCGTCCTGTATGAAGCGGCCAAGACCCGTATCCGTACGGGAGGTGGTAAAGCATGAAAAAAGAGGACCCGATCGACAGAGGGCGGATGCAGGCCCCTCTGGAACAGTGGGAGCGTGAGGCGGAAGAACGGCTGAAGCAGCGCGCCGCACGCGAGGCTGCCGCGCAGGCCGTGGAGGTCGAGCGGGAGACGGAACGGACGGTGCCCGGGGAACAGGACGCCCCGCCGTTGGAACCGGAGCCAAACGAACCGCCTGCGGACGCGTCGTTACATACCGGGGACCGGCCCGCAGAATCGGAAATCGTGCCGGAGCAGATCGAGCGTATTCCGGATAAGCCGCAGACGGTTTCGGAAGCGGAGGCGGACGAACTCCCTTCCCCCGCGCGGCGCGGCGCGGCCGGGCTTGCGGCGCGTCTGGCGGCGGAGTTGGTCATTCTGGCAGCCTTTTTGCTGCTGGTCTGCGCGGTCACGTTCCATTACCCGCTGCCGTCCGTGCTGGCGTATCTGGAGCAGCCGGTTCCTTATGCCGCGGCCGGTGCCGCGCTGCTTCTTCTTGCCGGTGTTTTTGCCGCCCGGATACTGGCGGAAGGCTTCACCGCCCTGTTTACGCTGCGGCGGGAAACGGCCGGCGCAGCGGCGCTTGCTTTTTTGGGTGGTGCGGCGGGCTTTTTACCCGCCGTACTGCATGGCGCAGGTGCGGCCGATGCGGTGCCGTTTGCTTTGAGCGCGTGCGCCTGTCTGACTTTTGAAACCGGATCGAGGCTGTTGGCTGCCCGCGCGGCGCGGGCGGGCAACGTCGCGCTGCGGAAGATGGAAATGCCGCGCCGTGCGTTTATCCGAAGCGTGGAGGTCGGTCCGTCCGAAGGGGTGCAGGATGTTGTGGTGCCCGGCAGGCAGGCGCCGGCGCAGGATGTGCAGGATACCGGTGAGATCCCGACCGGACGGGTGGCGTCGGTGCTTGCGCTTGCGGTGCTGGTCATTGCGGCTGCGGCTGCCTGTGCGGTCGTGTTTCTCTTTCATCGCCCGGCGGAACAGGGCGCGCTGGTTTTTGCCGAGTTTGCTTCTGTGGGCGCGCCGCTGATGATGGGCTTTTCTGTGAACCTGTCGCTTCTGGCTGCTGCAAAAGCCCTGCAAAAGCGCGGCGCGGCACTTTCCGGTTATGGTGCGGTGCGCACGTTTGGTACCGCGGATGCGCTGTTTCTTCCCGAGCGGCTGCTCTATCCGGACGGGCAGGTGAAAATCTGCGCGCTCCGGCCCATGTCCGAACACGGCGTGGAAAACGCCGTGCTGGCGGCAGCCAGCGTGGCGGCGGCCGCGCAGATGTCCATAGCCTCCGCTATCCGGGGCCTTTTTGACGGCGGGGAAACGATCCTGCGGCCGGTGGAACGGCTGCAGGTGATTGATGAGATGGGCGTCGAAGCATGGGTGGACGGTAGCCATATTCTGCTCGGCAGCCGGAGCCTCCTGCGTCAGAAGCGTGTGGACCTCACCGGGCGGATGCTGTTGGAAGTGGAAGCCAAATATGCCGTCAAAGGCAATGATTTCGTCTATCTGGTGGTGGATGATGTGCCGGCGGCGCTCTTTGTTTTGCAATATACACCGGATAAAAAGCTGCGGACCGTTCTGCGCAGACTGACACGCACGGGCGTGCGGCTGCTGGCGGGCGCAGCCGATGCGAACATCAACCGGGAAATGCTCGCGGAGCAGTTCCGGCTGAAAAAACGCATGGTGCGGGTGTTGCCGCACCGGCAGGTAGAAGAGCTCTCGCTGCCGTCGGCTGATGAGAACGACGGGGCTGCATTATATATACGGGATCACGCGGTCGCGCTTGTCCGCGCCGTGGTCGCATGCGTGCGGTTGGACAGCACCGCCCGCGCCGTTGCGGCCATGCAGGTGATCGGCGCGCTGGCCAATCTTGTCCTGGCAGGTGCTGTGCTGTTGGCGCAGGGCCGCATGCTGGAACCGCTGGAAGCGCTGTTGCTGCAGCTGATCTGGGCGCTGCCGCCATTTCTGCTGGCCACGTTCCGCCGCCATGTCTGAACGGTTTTGGTCCCCATGATGTGTTTGCGTATGTTCCTGTAAAGGTGGCAGAGAGCGATGTATACGGGCCGGGAAAGAACATGAAACAGGAGGAAGAGGCATGCAGCTCGATTTTCAACACGATGTTTCAGAACTGGCGGTGATGCGGCGGTCGGTGCGTACCTTCCAGCCGCGGGATGTGGATGCGCAGGCGCTGGATGCCTGTATGGTGCCGCTCACAAGTGAAACGGCTCTTTTCGGAGCGGAGACGCGTTATACGGCCGTCCATGTGAAGCAGACACCGATTAAACTGGGTACCTATGGAATGGTTCACGGCGCCAAAACGTTTTTGACCGCCGTGACTTCCAAAAAGGACCTGCGGGCGGGGTTCCTTCAGATCGGGTATCAGATGGAGCAGGCGGTCCTGCTCGCGACCGATTGCGGTCTCGGCGCCTGCTGGTTGGGCGGAACATTTGACAAAACGGCGTTCTGGCAGGCTTCAGGCACCGGTGATGGGGAACAGTTGGTCATCGTGCTGCCGATCGGTTACCCCGGCGGGAAAATGCGCCTGCTGGAACATATCGTGCGCGGCGCGGCGGGCAGCGCAAACCGGAAGCCATTTGAAAAACTGTTTTTCAATGCGGAAAACGGAACGCCTCTTTCCGAGCAGGCGGCGGGCGCGTTTTCCGTGCCGCTTTCGTGTGTCCGGCTCGCGCCGTCAGCGGTGAACAAACAGCCTTGGCGCTTGCTTCTTTCCCAAACGTCCGTGGCTTTTTATCTGGACAGGGGCAAAGAGCAGGCGAACGCGGCGGAGAGCGATATCCGATATGTCGATTTGGGTATCGCAATGTGCCATTTTGAGGCGGGCGCGTTACAGGCGGGCTTGAGCGGAAGCTGGGATTTCCAGAACCCCGGTTTTTCGGCTCCCGCATCGTATGAATTTATTGCCGCGTGGAAACTGAGTCAAAATAAATCATAATAAATCATAAATTGACAGTCTATACCGTTTTTCCAGAATTATTTATGCTTGCGCTGTGTATTTCCGGTCAAACTATCATAGAGCCATCCAAGTTGATGGTATGAACATTGCGACTTTCTTCATACGCCGTTTAAACGTGTTTTTGGTTTTATCCGGCGGTGATGTGATGAGGTCGTTTTGTTTTTATAGACCGCCCTGCGTCATCTGGACACTAAACGGTGCGCTGGGAATCTTTTCGAAAAGATTATAAGGCAGCGGAGGTATCGATATGTTGAAAAAACGATTTGTTACAGGTGCGGCTGCGCTGGCTTTGGCTGCGGCGCTGGTTTTCCCGGCGGGAGCCGCCACGGTGAAAGCCGCCGCGCCCACATCATCGGGAACTTCGTCTTCATCGGCTTCATCCGGGACGCCCGGATCAGGCACTGCAAAACACCAAAAATGCCATATTGGCGGTGACCGTGTCGCGCTCGTATTGCTGGCCGATCTTTCCGGCAAAAGCGTCAAAGATCTGAAGCAGCAGTATCCGCAGCAGACTCCATGGCAGATCGCAAAGCAGACGAACAATCTGGACGCGCTGAAAAAGCGCTATCTGGAAAAACAGCAGCAGCGGATTCGTGCGATGCAAGATCAGGGGAGTCTTTCGCAGGCCGACGGTACAAAGCTGTATGAGGAGTTGGCTCAGCGCGTGGCAAAGATCGACGGCGTCAAGATTGTGACCGTTGGGCATGTGCACGCTTGATGTGCGAAAGCGGATGCATACAGGAGCGCCGAAACGGTGAACCGTCATAAAAGGGGAGGTTTTTATACCTCCTTTTTTCTTTTGAGCGCTTTTATAAAACAGCGGATCGGGCGCAGCCGTGCAGACGATAAAAGATCCGAAGACCCGTGCTCAGAAATATGAAAATGGAAGGTTTTCGATTTATCTTATATAAAAATATGCGTAGCGGCTGGCAAACCTATAGGATAAAAAGCGGGGCGTTTTTATGGGCTGAAAAAAGAAGGCAAACGGTCAATATATTTTTTTGTTTTGAGATAAAAATCTGCTTTAAGCTCTTTACATTTTCTTTTCAGTGCGATACACTGTAAACAAATAATATCTATTAGGAGTGATTTTAATGGCAAGAGGCGTGGCGAAAACATCCGAGGAACGGATCGCAGATATCGAAGCCAAAAAAGCGGAATTTCAAGTGAAGATTGACAATTATAAAGCAAAGATCGCGGAACTGGACAGCCAGATCAAAGAACTGAAAGATGCGCAGAAAAGAGTGCAGTTGGACGAACTGCTTCAGGCGATTGAATCCAGCGGAAAAACGGTGGAAGAGGTTTTGTCATCTATCGCGCATCCTTCCGAATCGTAATGGAGGATGCTTTATTTGCTTGAAAAACCGGCCGGAAAACGGCCGGTTTTTGTTTGAGAAATGGGTTCCCGTCTGACATCCGCCTTGTTGGATGGGCGCTGCTATATCTTTATGTACCACTTGTTTTTTCTTGACAAACAGAGAGGGTTCTCTTAAAATAGAGGCATAAAAGTCATGTATACAAAGTAACTTAGTTTTATTTTATACCGCATCCGAAACGGCAGGTTGTCCGGTTGGTTTTCAGCCACCGGCAAACGGGTTTGCTGGATGCGCCGGAGGAAATCCCCATGCTGCCCGACCTGTTTTCCACCTGTGGCCCACAGGAAAAACGTGTATTTTGCGCATTGCAAAAATTCGGCCCGGTGTCCAAAAGTCAGCTTCTTGCGCTGACGGGCCTCAAGTTGACGACGCTCAGCCGCTTTCTGCGGCCGCTGGAGGAGTTGCGGTTGGTGGTGAGGCCGCAGTTCGGCGAGTCATCCGGCGGGCGCAAGCCGGCGCTGTATGACGTGACCGATCGGGATTACTATTTGCTGGGCGTGGATATCTCACGCACCTACATGCAGATTGTGCTTACCGACCTGAAACTGCGCGTGAGGGCCTCCCGCCGTTTTCATATGGATGGACAGTCCACACCGGAGCGGACGGTGCGGACGATCGTGGAGACCGCCCGTGAGCTGGCAGATCAAGCCACGACTCCGGGCGGGCGGATCGTGCTGGCCGGGGTTGGCGCGGTGGGGCCGATGTCCCGCACGGACGGAGTGCTTCTTTCTCCGCGGTATTTTCAGGCGTCTGGATGGAAAGATGTGCCGCTGGTGTCGATGCTCCGCCAAGGCCTGGGCTGCCCGGTCTCGCTGGACAACGGCGCCAATACCGCCGTGCTGGCTGAAGCGCTTTACGGCATCGGCCGGGGTGTGCCGCGTGTGGTTTACGTCAACTGCGGCGTGGGCATTCGCACCGGCACGTTTTTAGACGGCGTGCTCATCCGTACTTCGCAAAACGCGGAAGATGTATTTGGCCACATGGTGGTGAATGCGGACGGCAGACTCTGTACCTGTGGAAAACGCGGTTGCTTGGACTGCTATGCCACTATCCGTGCCGTTACGTCTGAATTCGCAGAGTGCCGCGCGAGGGGTGAGCATTCCGATTTGCCTGCGGATGTCACATGGGAGAGTATCTGCGCGGCTGCCCGGCAGGGCGATGCGCTGGCGGCGAGCGTGCTGCGGCATGCCGCCACCTATCTGGGCATCGGGCTTTCCAACCTCATCAACCTGCTCGGGCCGGGTCTGGTCATTCTCAGCGGGCCGCTTATCCGGCAGTCCGATCTGTTTTATGAAACGGCGGCCGGCGTGGCTCAAAAGCAGGTCTGGGCGGTGCAGAGCGGCGTGAAGTTCCATCGGGGCGGAAGCCTGGAAGAAGACGCGATTGCGGTAGGCGGCGCCGCGCTCGCGCTGGAGGAGGCGGCCGAGGCCCTGCCGGACTCCCGTGTGCAGGCTGTGCAGCATTCGGGCTGACGGCCGGGTGCGGCCGTGGGCAGATATGCCGCCCGCGCCGTGTTTGAGATATATCCGGTCCAGGACGGAGAGGTCGTCGGGTTTGTATTTTATGGGGGACGGTGCGCAGTGTCTGTGAATTTTACCAATGAGATGATGGAGCGCTATTCACGCCACATCATCCTCAAAGAAGTGGGCGTGAAGGGGCAGATCAAGCTGCTGAACGCAAAAGTGCTGGTGGTGGGCACCGGCGGGCTGGGTTCTCCCGCGGCCATGTATCTGGGCGCGGCCGGGGTGGGCACCATCGGACTGGTGGATTTCGATCAAGTCGATCTCTCCAACCTTCAGCGCCAGATCATCCACCAGACCAAGGACGTGGGCAAGCCCAAGGTGCAGTCCGGCAAGGAAACCATCCATGCGATAAATCCCGATGTTAACGTGGTGACCTACAACGAATGGATTCGCGCCGACAATATCCTCGATATCATCAAAGACCGGGACTATGATTTCATTCTTGACTGCACCGATAATTTCCCATCCAAATTTCTCATCAATGACGCGTGTGTCATAACGAAAAAACCGTTTTCTCACGCGGGCATCATCCGTTTTCAGGGGCAGACCATGACATATGTGCCCGGTCAGGGCCCCTGCTATCGCTGTGTGTTTCAAAATCCGCCTCCCCCCGACGCCGTGCCCACCTGCCGGCAGGCGGGTGTACTGGGTGTGATGGGCGGCGTCATCGGCACCCTTCAAGCCAGTGAGGCGCTCAAATATATTCTTGGCGTGGGCGGACTGCTCACCGGTGCTCTGCTCACCTACGATGCGCTGCGCATGGAGTTCCGCAAGATCAAGTTGGGCAAGGTGGAAAACTGCGCGGTCTGCGGCAAGCACCCTACCATCACCAGACTGACCGATTACGGGCAGGCCCCCTGTGATTTGAAAGGCGCCGCGGAGAGGCAAAAGCCATGCTGAACGTTCCGAAAACGCAGCTGGCGCGTTTTCTCGCTCACGCAAAAAATGGCCTGCCGTACGAGGCCTGCGCGTTGTTGAGCGGCACCTTGGACGGAGCAAACGCAACCGTACAGTGGATCTACCTGTTGACCAACATGGATCAGAGCCCCGAACACTTTTCAATGGACCCCAAAGAGCAATTTGCGGCCATCAAGGATATGCGCCGGCACGGCTGGGCGCTGCTGGGCAACCTGCACAGCCATCCGTCTTCGCCCCCCAGGCCCTCGGCAGAAGATAAACGCCTGGCGTTCGATCCTTCGCTGCGCTACCTCATCCTTTCTCTCATGGACGAGGAGCCGGTGCTGAGATGCTTTCATATCCGCGGGGGGCATATGGAAAAGGAACCGATCACGCTGCTGGAGGATGAAAAAATGGGGGTGGTTGAGTGACTGGAGGAGGTAACCCAATGAGCAAAGCGGATGCATTCGTGGACATCACCGACGTGGTCTGCCCCATTACCTTCGTCAAGACGAAGATCGCCATGGAGGAACTGGGGGCCGGCCAGACGCTGGAGATCCACCTCAACGGCGGAGAGCCTATCCAGAATGTGCCCCGCAGTCTGGAAGACGAGGGACACACAGTGCTGGACATGCGGGCCGCTGACGACGGCACGTTCTATCTTCTGGTGAAAAAAGGGGAAGACTGAACAGAGAGCAGCGGGGCAGTTTGCCGCAAACGTGCAAAACCGGCCGCCGTGTTTCGGAATATGCTGAAGATCGCCGCCGGCTCGATCGGCTGGTAGTCAATGCCTGGCGGGCGAAAACAGGCGGTCCTGCACTTTCCCAAGGCCCAGCATGAGCGGGATGCCACCGGCGAAGCAGACGACCGCTTCTCCAAATGCGACCGAGCCAATGGTCAGCAGCAGCGGGGCGTGGAAGACAAAATAGAGTTCCAATCCCACGATTACGCCGTTGCAGATCACCGGGGGCAGCGGGGCCAGCCATTTGGTCGGCATTTTATAGGTGAGCCAGGCCGCCAGCAGGGTGGCGGCGCTGCCCACGACAATATCGACCGGACCGAGCGAGCTGGCGATGTTGGCAAACATACAGCCCACAAACAGACCGGGGATGGCTGCGGGTGTGAAGAACGGCAGTACCGTCAGCACTTCGGATATGCGGAACTGAAGGGGGCCATAGCTGATGGGCTGGAAGAGGAGTGTCAGCGCCGCGTAGAGCGCGGCAATCACGGCGCCGGTGGTAACGGCGCGGATTTTGGCTTTGCTGGATGCGTTCATGTTTTTTCTCCTTTTTGAAACCCATCCCGCCGCCGGAAGCGCAATACAACAAAACAGGCGCTGCCTGAAAAGCAGCGCCATCCCGAGCCGCCTGTGTCACAGGCGGCTGTATTCCGTAGTTTTGTTTCGAGACAGGATGGTTCCGAACTGTCCTATACGATTTTTTTCAGTATACAGGAGCCGGGCCGCCTTGTCAACACGCGGGTGGCTTTGCAAAAAGGTCGGTAAAAGCCGCAAGGGACTTGACAGGCCGCGCACGTTCGTTTATAATACAACAAAATGGTATAATGATGTGTTGAAGTATAATCGGTGAGGATGATGTCCTGCCGTGATTGCAAAGGCGCAGTCGCAAGTGTTTGCTTGCAACTGCGCCTTTGTGTTTTGGGCGCAAGCCGTCGGGTCGGCGTGCGGGCGGGCAGCATCGTGGTTCCACCGGGCCTTGTTTAAAATAACCGACGGATTTTTAGCCGAAACAGACAAGGCTCTGCTATCTTCAAACAAGGCCTGGATGAGAACAGGAGGAGAATGGACATGATACAGATGCCGGTGAAAGAAAGGATGCCTTTGTTGATCGAGCCCCCGGCCGAGTCGCTCAAGGGAGTTTTCTCTGCCTATCATATTTCGGAAACTGCGCATTGCCGCCCGTTTTGCCGCAAAAATAATCTTTTCTACATCGTGGAAGATCCCAGAAGCGACACGCGCGTGATGCTGCGCGTATCCGGCCTGCGTCGCAGCGAGCAGGAGTTGGCTGCCGAGGCGCTTTGGATGTGCGAGATCCGGCGCGATTCCAACCTGCTGGTGCCGCAGCCTCTCCAGAGCGGCACCGGCTCGTTCTGCACCGAAATCTCCCATCCGTTGCTGCCGCAGAACTATTATTGCATGATGTTCAGCTATCTGCGCGGTATGTCTCCCGAAGCGGATACCTGCTCGTTCGCTGCCCTGCTCCGGCAATTAGGCGGGCTGGCCGCCCAATTGCATCAGAACGCCATTCTCTGGAACTGTGCGGGCCGTTTGCCCCGCCCGACGCTGGACGGCGAAGCGGTGAGCGAATCGCGGCTGGAAACGCTGGCGGATGCCGGCGAGCTGATTGGCGCGCTTTCGGTGGTCCGGGAGCGGCTGGCCGGTTTTGGGCGCACGCCCGACCGGTTCGGCCTCATCCATGCGGACCTGCGGCCGGCCAACCTGCTGCTGGACCGTGACAGTGTGGCGGTTCTGGATTTTGACGACTGCGGATACGGCTGGTTTCTGTATGATTTTGCGGCGTCTGTTTCCGGCATGGAACTGCATCCGCTGCTGCCCAAGCTGACGCGCGCATGGCTGGAAGGCTATCGCACCTACCGCAAGATTTCCCGCGAGGAGGCCAACGAGTTGCCCACATTTCTGATGCTGCACCGCCTGCTTCGGCTGGACCGGCAACTGCGGGAGGGCGATGTGCCCGGCGCGTTTGCGCATGATACTGCCGTGCTGGCGGGCCAATATCTGCACGCGCACAGGTGATGACGGGCGTGTTTGGGTTTTCTCCGGGAACACGGATGGCGCACCGTACACAGCCTTGCTTTTTTATATGGAAATTGGTATGATGAATGTGTGGGAGAAGGTGAGAGCATGACCGTCAGCTAATTGGCCGGATTATACTGGAATACCTATCAGGTTGTCAACAACAGTACCTGTGCCAATGGTCTTTCGGACGATGCCGCCGCGATGCAAAAGCAGATGGGGTGTGCAGAACTTGGGGGCCGCGCTGTCCCTGCCCGCGCAGACCGGTGATTTGAGCGCGGTATCCAATCTGGACGCCGATGTTTCCGGGCTGTACACTGAAAGCCAGTTGCCGGCCTATCGGTCGCTTTTCCAGACCGGCATCGATTCGAAACCGCCGCTGAGCGGCATCGGCAGAGCCCAGTTGTATGCGCAGTCACAGTATACGGCGCAGCAGTTGGGGTTGACGGTGTTTGCCGGCTCTGTGAATCGGAATGCGGTGGCTGGCAGTATGGTGCAGTTGCATCAGAACGATCTGAACAGCAGTTTTCCCGGTGCGGTTTTTAGCGGCATCGCGTGATGCGGGGCATGACCGGTATGTTTTAAAAAATTTCATATGGTGTTCATTTGGCCGTGGTATCGTATGGATACCGGAGAAACCGTCGAGCCGGCAGGCGGAGACACCGTTATGATACAAGCCGATATTTCCATCGTGAAATATCGGCTTGTCGTTTGCAAAGACAGCGAACCCGGCCTTATCTGGTTGCCATGCAGCACATCCAGTTCCGGTCTTCCAGCGTATCCACGTCCACCTTTGAGAATCCGGCCTGCTCCAGACCGGAAACGGCCTCCTCAGGAGAAGGAATGTGCATGCGGCACTTGGCTTCGGTTTCCCGGTTGCGGTCCCGGAACCGCTCGCACGCATAGGCCTCGTGGATGATGACGAATTGCCCGCCCGGCTTGGTTATGCGGGCTACTTCCGCGAAATTTTGCGGAAGATTCGGCCAGAAATAAACGGTTTCGACGGCGAATACTTTATCAAAAAAGGCGTTGTCAAACGGCAGTTGTTCCACGCTGGCCTGCCGGATATGCACCCGGCCGTTTGCAATGGCTGTGCGGTTGCGCTCTTTGGACCACTGCACACAGTCGTTCGAATGGTCCGCACCATAGACGGTGCCTTCCGGTGCGAGAACCGCAAGGCGCTCCACTGTGATGCCGCCGCCGCACCCGATGTCCAGCAGAGTGTCCTGCGGCTGCACCCGCACATGCGCCAGGCCCCATGTGGTCAGGTCATAATGGCTGCGGTTCATCCCGTTCACAACGTCGAGCCCGGTCGTGCCGGTGGGCTTGCGGAATTGCCCGTAGTCTTTAAAATCGTCCGCGGGGATGTCTGTCGGCATAAGCATACCTCCCATGCTGCAAATGATATCGCAGCTGATTATTGGTTGACTCCGTGTAGCAGCCGCGGTCCGCTTTGTCAACCGTGTCGCGGCTCCGTCAGGCATGCTCACCGGTGCCGTGTTCCAGCAGGTCGCGGTAGGCCGCCAGCACTTTCTGTTGTTCCGGGGAGGTTTCGGGGTATTGCAGGTGCAGGTCTCGCACGATGCCCACGAGAATGTGGGAAATCAGGTAGCGTGCATACCATTTTTTGTCTGCTGGAATAATGTACCACGGTGCGCCGGCGGATGCGGTATGGTTCACGGTCTCCTCATAGCAGGCCTGATATTTGTTCCAGAAGGCTCGTTCTTTGACGTCGGAAGTACTGAATTTCCAGTTCTTTGAAGGGTCTTCCAGGCGGGCAAGCAGACGTTCTTTCTGCTCGTCTTTGGAAATGTGAAGGAAAAACTTCACCGGCAGGATGCCGTTTTCCCGCAGGTATGCTTCAAACTGCGAAATGTCCCGGTAGCGCTTTTCCCAGATGTGCTTGGTTATCAGGTTCGGGGGAATATGTTCGGTCGGCAGCAGGTCGTGCACCCGCACCACCAGCACTTCTTCATAATACGAGCGGTTGAAGATGCCAACCTGGCCGCGTTCGGGCAGATGGGTGTGCGTGCGCCAAAGGAAATCGTGTTTGAGTTCTTCGTCGCTGGGCTGCTTGAAGCTCCAGACCTTCACACCTTCGGGGTTGAGCCCGCTGAACACATGGCGAATCACACCGTCCTTGCCGGCGGCGTCCAGCCCCTGCAGGATGACGAGGAGCGTATAATCTTTCTGGGCGTAGAGTTTTTCCTGTTCTTTGGCCAGGATGGCTTTGTTTTCTTCAAAAGTTTTCAGAATCTCCTCCCGGTTTTGGAACGGGCCGGTGCCCGCAGGGTCGATTTCATCCAGACGGCAGGGACGTGTGCCGTCAAAGCGAAAAATTTCCGGTGTTTTCATGTGACCACTCCTTTATATGGAACGGATATGCGCCGTGCGCTCACGCATGCGCGCAGTGTGGAGGAACGAGATGACCGGCGCTTGGGCCGGCGGGGAACATTGTTGAACGAGAAAGGGTGACACCATGCAGCGCAGGATAGCGAAACACAGGCTCCCGAATCCGGCGGCGGGCCCGTGGCCATATGTGGGCATCGTGTGCGGATTGGCGATTTCGTTTGTTTGTTTGAATGGTCTGCCCACAACGTGGATCAAAACGGGAATGCTGGCTGTTTTGGGGGCACTTGGGCTGCTGACGGGCTATTGGTTCATCCACAGGCGGCTCAGCACGTCCCGCTTGCTCGCGGCGATCGTTGCGGCGGGGCTGGTACTGCGCATCGGATACATGTTGTATACGCCTTATGATCTGCGCGGGCATGATATCGGTACCGTTTTCGGTTCTCAGAACGCGGGCTATGTCGCCACGATCTTTCTCTATGGCCGTCTGCCTTCGACCAATGCCGGCCTGTTTTATCATCCGCCGGTAGCGTTTTTTCTGGACGCGATGGTGATGAAAGGGTATGCGCTGCTGGCGCCTGGGAAAAGCATCACGGCGCTGTTTGAGGCGGCCAAACTGGTTCCGGCTTTTGCATCCTGCGCGCTGCTGGTGGTGTGCCGGCGCTTTTTCCGGGAGCTGGATTTCCCGCGCAGGGCCACACTGATTGCAATGGCGGTGCTTGCGTTCCACCCCACGTTTTTTATCCTTTCGGCCAGCATCAACAATGATATGCTGATGGTTTTCTGGATGGCCGTATCCCTATTATACACCGTAAAGTGGTACAAAAACCAAACAGTGCGCAATATTTTGGCGCTGGCGGTGGTGATCGCACTGGCGGTTACCACCAAGGTTTCGGGCGTGATGGTCGCGCCGCTGACGGCGGGCGTTTTTCTGGCGGCGCTGTGGCAGCAGCGGTCGGCGGCCGACCGCAGGAAACGGATCGCGCAGTTCGGTCTGTTTGCGCTGGTTTGCCTGCCGCTGGGGCTTTGGTATGCGGTGCGCAACTGGCTGCTTTTCGGCCAGCCGTTCGGTTATGTGTTACCGATGAGCACCAACGGGCCGCTTTATATCGGCTGGCACAGTTTTGCCTCCCGGTTTTTGTCGTTCCCTGTGTGGCAGTTGTTCACCAGCTTTTTCTGCAATCCTTACGGAGATTACAACCTGTGGCTCTATCTGGTGAAGAACTCCATGTTCGGGGAATTTACCTTTACGAGCGGGCTGGTATATGCCGCGCCCCTTCTCATGCTGAACCTGGTGCTGATTGTATTGTCGCTCATCGCGACGGTCTGGGTGCTGCGCGCCGAAGAGATGCCGCGTCTGCCCCGTTTTCTGCTTGGCGGCCTGTGGATTCTGCAGATGGGTTCGTTTTTGGTGTTCAATCTCAAATATCCGTTCGGTTGCACCATGGACTTCCGTTATATCGTACCGACGCTGTTTTCCGGCGCGGGGTTTCTGGGGCTGGCAGTTGTCCGCCTGCGCCGCCGGTGTCCGGCGGCCGCGCGGTGGGCCGTTCCGGCAGCCGGGTGGCTGGTGTTTGCTTTTGCGGTCGTTTCCGCATCGTTTTATATTTCCTGAGCAGGCTGCTCTGCGCGGGGGCGCGCCGTCGGCAGAACCGGCCGCCTCGTCTGCCGGGCTTTACACAAATATTACATTTATGTTGGAAATATTTGCTTTCTATTGTAAGGAGGGGGGTGTATAATACGATTAAGCTCGTATCATGCAGATGGACGGAAAAGGATGTTGTTTCTTGTTGCAGACGTATGGCAGCGTTGATAAAATGGAACAGAAACGTTCGGTCCAGGATGAGCTGAACAAGATACTGGCAGAGCGGGACATTCAGACCTATTTTCAGCCCATTATATCCCTGCGGGACGGGTCGGTGCTGGGGTATGAGGCTTTGTCCCGCGGCCCCGTAAACTCGGTGTTGCGTATGCCGACGGCGCTTTTTGCGGCTGCAGAAACATACGGGCGGCTTTGGGAACTGGAAAATTTATGCCGCACCAGAGCGCTGGAAACGGTGATGTGCCTGCAGGCGGGGATCAAGCTGTTTTTGAATGTCAATCCGGCCACCATCCACGATACCAAATTCCAACAAGGCTTTACGGCGGATTACCTCAAGCCGTTCGGACTTTCTCCGGGAAATCTGCATTTTGAAATTACCGAGCGCAGCATCATCAAAGATTTTGACGGGTTCAAAAATACCATAGAGTATTATAAGCGGCAGGATTATAAAATCGCGATCGACGACGCGGGTGCCGGGTATTCGGGCCTGAACCTCATTACCGATGTTCGCCCTCATTATATCAAACTGGACATCCAGCTGATCCGCGATATCGATCAGGATGGATATAAGAGGGCGATGGTCAAAAGCCTGTACGAATTCAGCCGCCTGACGGAGATATCCCTCATTGCCGAAGGAATTGAGCGGGAAGAAGAGCTGGACACCCTTATCGATATCGGCGTACATTACGGGCAGGGCTATTTCATCCAGCGGCCGCAGCCGCGCGTCTGCGAGGTCGTGCCGGAGGTGCTCGAAGCAATCCGTATCCGCAACGAGCACAAGAACCACACGTATTACCATTACCTCTCCAATATCTACATTGGGAATCTCTGCTACAACAGCCACACGGTCTCGTCGGATACGCTGTCTGAAGACGTTTACCAGATCTTCTTAAAAGACAGCGCGTTGCTGGGCATCACGGTGGTGAACCACGGCGTGGTGGAGGGCTTGGTGACCAAAACGCACATCGACCACATGATGAGCGGCCCGTTCGGTTTCAGTCTGCATGCCCGTCGGCCGATTTCTCTGATTATGGACAAGCATCCGCTGATCGTAGACCATCAGATGCCGATCGATGTGGTGTCCAAGATGGCGATGTCCCGCCCCACCGGTAAGCTGTATGACTGCATCGTGGTGACCAACGGCGGCCGGTATGCGGGCATCGTTACCATCAAAACACTGCTGGAAAAGACGACGGAGATCGAGGTATCCAATGCCAGGCACCAAAATCCGCTGACGGGCCTGCCGGGCAATATGCTGATCGAGCAAAACCTTGGCGACTGTATCAAGAATGCGCAGCGATATGCGGTCCTCTACATCGATATCGACAATTTCAAAGCCTACAATGATGTCTATGGGTTTGAAAAGGGCGACGGCATTATCGGGATGTTGGCGCGCAGCCTGGAGCATTGTGTGCCGCGGGACACGTTTGTCGGGCATGTGGGCGGAGATGACTTCATCGCCATTTTCCGGACATATGACGTGGACATCTATTGCCAGAAGATCATTGCGGAGTTTGACAAAAAGGTGCGGGAATTCTACGTACAAGAAGATCTGCAAAAGGGATTTATCATTGCCAAAAACCGCAGGAATGAGGTGGAGCAGTACCCCATCATGAGCATCTCAATCGCAGGGGTGACCAATAGCTCCCGCTGTTTCCAGGATGTATACCAGCTAGCCGAGTATGCGGTGGTTTTGAAGAAGAAATGCAAACAGCAGTGGACAAGCTGCTATTTTATTGATTGAGTGACCGCCCACAACACCCCCGTATGCCCGCTGTCCGGCGGCGTATGCGGGGGTGTTGTGGGCGGTTTTGACGAAGCACGCCGGATGTAGTACAATGGGTTCAACCCAAATGGGCTGCGGGCGCAAGCTGTCGCGCGGCGGGTCAAATTAGATCAATCGAGGTTGTGAGGATGCAAATCGGCGTGCTGGAAATACGGCTGCATATCCCTTGGGCACATTCGCTCAAGGAAAAGCGCATGGTTGTCAAAAGCCTTCTTGCCAAGCTGCGGCATGTGTTCAATGTGTCCGTCGCCGAGGTGGCGGAGCAGGATATCCACCAGTTGGCCGTGCTGGGTATTGCCTGCGTGACCGATTCCGCCGTGCAGGCCGACAGCATTCTGGACCATGTGCTGGATTTTGTCGACCAAAATACCGAAGCAACTGTTGTGGGTGTGCAGAGGGAAATTAGGTGAGAGATCATGCGAACGTTCATTGCCGTTTTGTTTGAGCCGGATGTTGCAAAGCAGATCATGGATGCCGTGGGGCGTCTGGAATCCGCCGCGCTGCGCGGGCATTTTACGGCTCGGGAAAACCTGCATCTGACGTTGGCGTTCCTGGGCGAGACCGCCCGCCCGGACCTGGTGGAACAGGCTATGCGTGAGGAAGCGGGCGGATCGTTCACACTCGTACTTGGCGGATGGGGACGCTTTCCCGGGCGGGGCGGCGATGTGGTCTGGATGGGCGTGCAGGCAAACGAGGCGCTGACAGGCTTGCAGGCAAGGATTTGCGGCCGGCTGCGGGCCGCCGGCTTTATGCTGGAAAACCGCCCTTATACGCCGCATATCACGCTTGGCAGGCGCGTGGTGCTCCCGCATGCGTACGATCCGGATATGCTGGAAGTGCCGGCCCTTTCGCAGCAGGTGGACACAATTTGTCTGATGGAATCCACAAGGCTGGAGGGTCGCCTGCGTTATCTGCCGCAGGCGGCCGTTAAGCTGACAGGGCAGGGCTGACGCGCCTGTTTCTGTATTGTTCAAGGAGGAAAAGCCCGAATGGATGGAAAGATCCGCAGCAATATCCATATTGGTGCGTTGGTGGATATTGTGCTGAAAAAAGACCAGCCCACAGGGAAACGCACCCGCGGGCATGTGCGGCGTATCCTGACAAACAGCCCGACACATCCCCATGGCATCAAGGTGATGCTGGAAGAAGGCAATCAGGTCGGCCGCGTGCAGGAAATTTTAGAAGATGTCTAAAAAGATGAAAAAAGCGCAAAAAGTGCTTGCTTTTCATTTTAGAGAGTGCTATACTAATTAAGCCGCTTGCGAGTGGCACTGCTTTTGGGGGTATAGCTCAGCTGGGAGAGCGCCTGCATGGCATGCAGGAGGTCAGCGGTTCGATCCCGCTTATCTCCACCAGAAACGGCTTAAAACGAAGGTTTTGAGCTGTTTTTTTATTTTTATGTACAAAAATTCGCTGGGATGTTGCATGGCCCGAGGGTTGTGCAGATATTTTGCAATTCATATTGACAAAATTTGATTTGACGTCTATACTGATAACAGATCAAATAATTTTGATATGAGGTGATGGGTTGGCAACGGCGTATGAAGAACACGCAAAAGTCTTCAAGGCATTTTGCGACGAAAAACGTTTGAGGATACTTGAATTGCTGCGCTGCGGTGAAAAATGCGCCTGCGTTTTGTTGGAGCAGTTGGACTTGGGGCAGTCGGGGCTTTCCTACCACATGAAGATCCTGGTTGAGTCAGGTGTGGTGGAGAGTCGGCAGGAGGGCAAATGGACACATTACAAAATAAGTAAAACGGGCAGCGCTCATGCCGCTGTTCTGCTGAAAGAGCTGACAACACCGAATACGGTTATAGAAGCAACCAACTGCTGCATAAGTGAAAAACCATTGTGACGATGGCTTTTAAAGAGCAAGATACATCAAAAATATTTGATGTGAATGATCCTTTGTTGAGAGTGAGGATGTTTCGGCAATGCAAATATGGACGGCAATCTGGAATTTTTTCCAGTATCAGATTTTGGGCATGAAATGGCTGGACGGACTGATCCAAACAGGTCTTTCCGCGTTGGGGCTTGATACGAACAGCCGGTGGATCGGGAGCCTCCAGTTTTTTCTGTATGATGTCATAAAGATCACCGTGCTTCTGTGCTTCCTGATCTTTGTTATCAGCTATCTGCAAAGCTACTTTCCGCCGGAACGAAGCAAAAGAATACTCGGGCGCTTTCATGGTATCTGGGCGAACTGCATTTCGGCGCTCCTGGGTACGGTGACACCGTTTTGTTCCTGTTCGTCCATTCCACTATTCATCGGTTTCACGTCTGCAGGACTTCCGGTCGGCGTGACGTTTTCGTTCCTGATTTCCTCCCCGATGGTGGACCTTGGCTCTCTGCTTCTGCTGGTGAGTATTTTTGGTGCGAAGGTTGCAATCCTTTATGTGGTTGTCGGTCTGATTGTTGCGGTAATCGGGGGCACGCTGATTGAGAAGCTGCATATGGAAAAGTACGTGGAGAGTTTTATCCTGACGGCTGGAAGTGTGGATATTGAACTGCCCGACCTGAAGAAAAAAGATCGGATTCTTTATGCAAAAGAGCAAATGCTCACCACCTTCAAAAAGGTGTTTCCTTATATCCTGATCGGTGTGGGAATCGGCGCTGTTATTCACAACTGGATTCCGGAGGAATGGGTGGCAGCGGTGCTTGGCAGCAAAAATCCTTTCGGCGTCCTGCTGGCAACGCTGGTGGGTGTTCCGATATATGCCGATATTTTCGGCACCATTCCTATTGCGGAGGCTCTGTTCTATAAGGGGGCGCAGCTTGGCTCCATTCTGTCTTTCATGATGGCTGTCACAACGCTGTCTCTGCCATCCATCATCATGCTTCGCAAAGCTGTAAAACCGAAGCTGCTGGCGCTGTTTGTTGTTATCTGTACAGTTGGAATTATTATAGTAGGTTACGTTTTTAATGCGCTTCAAACGTTTATCATATAGGTGGAATACTTGTCAAAACCGCTTTGAAAACTGCGTTTGGAACGCCAGGCAACGGTTCCGTCGGCTGCTAAAGACCGTCGGCTGACTGTAAAGGAGAGTATGAATATGTCACTGTTTAACCATGGAAAGAAAAAGGAAGAAACTTCCTCCCGCTGCTGCGGCAACTGTGATGCCACGGGTATGGCCAAGGCGGAACATGAAAAAACCGAGGGTGCGCGTATCAAGATTTTGGGCAGCGGCTGCGCCAAGTGCAATCAGCTTGAAGCGGCAACAAAAGCTGCACTGGAGCAACTCGGCATGGACACGGCAATAGACCACATAACGGATTTTTCACAGATCGCGGCCTATGGAGTGATGTCTACGCCCGCCCTTGTCGTAGACGGGAAAGTGGTTTCTTACGGGAAAGTCCTCAGAACCGAAGAGGTTTTGAAGATTCTGCAGCGGGTCAGATGACATTTCGGTCATGCTTGGGGGCATGAATATAAAAAATAAAATATGGTAATCAGCTTCTTTGAAAAGTATCTGACAATAGGGGTTGTTTTGTGCATGGCAGCGGGCGTGTTGATCGGCAGATTTCTTTTGGGCATTCCGGCGTTCCTTGAGCGTTTCGAGTAAAACGATATGATTATCCTGATAGTGTTTACGCCCATGGTCGCGTTCCTTCTTGGGATAGGTGGGGTAATCACGCGCCGTTATATCACAAAAACATGGGCTTGATCACCTTGAAAAGAGGGATGTTCCAAAATTTGGTGACATCACCATCGCTGGCTTGTTGCTGACGTTGGTCATCATCTTTTCACTCCGGTTTCTTTGAACGGTCGTTTGCTGTCACCATTGCACTGTTTGGTGCACAAAGCCCTGTGGCACTGGCGACCACAGTCGGCGTTCTCGTTGAGGTACTAGTTATGCTTATTTGGGTTGCAAACAATACGAAAGGATGGTTTGAATATGAGTAAACCCAAGGTTGCTTTTATCTGTGTTCACAATTCCTGTCGCAGCCAGATTGCCGAAGCGCTTGGGAAACATTTTGCCGATGATATTTTTGAAAGCTATTCTGCAGGGACAGAGGTAAAAGACCGTATCAACCCTGACGCGGTTCGCATTATGAAGCAGCTTTACAAGATCGATATGGAAGAAAACCAGCATCCAAAGCTGCTTTCAGATATTCCTCCTGTGGATGTGGTTATCACGATGGGCTGCAATGTGAAATGCCCCTACCTGCCCTGCAAGCGCCGTGAAGATTGGGGGCTTCCAGACCCAACCGGTAAAAACGATGAGGCATTCCTTTCGGTTATCCAGACGATTGAAACCAAAATTGCGCAGTTGGCAAAATCATTCCATTAAAGAGGACATGCAAAACCGGCTGTTCCTTTATACAATAGTTGGGGCTGTTCCAAACACTATATAAAAAACCGCCGCTGTCAAGTTTAGCTTGGCAGCGGCGGTTTTTTGCATTCCATGATTGGCTTAGGACGCGGCTTTTGTCTCGCTTTCGAGTTCGGCGGCCTCGAGGCGTTTGCGCTCTTTGGTCTTGCCGATAACCTTCTGGCGGGAGAATTCCTCACGCTCTTTTTCTTCCAGCGCTTCGGTGATGAACTTCACATTTTCCTCAAAACGGGGGATGATGATGTTCTTTAATGCATTGGCGCGGCGTTGTGTCTTGCGGATGGAGTTGGCCAGCCGGTAGACGCTGTTTTCGATTTCTGCCAGCACAGCCGTAAGCTGCTTGACATGGTAGAAACTGATATAGGCATCGTCCAGCATGGAGTTGGAGGTGGAGAAACTGTAATACGGTTTGGGTGCCTGGTCCTCATAGGTGACGATGGGGATCTCCACACCCATCACGCTCCGCGACGTGATATTGATGCCGGTTTCGATGGGCACCGTTTTGGAAATGTTGTCGATGATGCCCAGCGTGATATTGGCTTTTTGCAGCGCATTGTAGGCGCGCGCATAGGTGTCGTTAATCTGGCCCTGTACCTTGCTGGCTGTGTCGATCAAGCCCATCATCTCACGGATGAGGATGTTGCGCTTGCGATCCATCAGGTCATAGCCGAGCTTCGCCAGCGAAAGGGAACGCTTGATGGCGATCAGATTACCTTTTGTGGGGAATACAGTTTCCGCCATGCGTTATTCCCCCTTCAGATCCTCTGCAGATTCGGGTTTGTAGTATTTGTCCAGCAGTTTGCTGTCCACCCGGTCGAGTTCTTCTTTAGGCAGCAGGGAAAGCAGTTTCCAGCCCAGATCGAGCGTATAGTCAATGGCGCGGTTTTCATTTGCGCTCTGCCCAACGAAGAATTTCTCGAATTTCCGGCCGAATTCCAGATATTTCTTATCAACCGCCGAAAGCTCTTCTTCACCAATAACGGAGGCGAGCGAACGCGCATCCTGCACCTTGGCGTAAGAGGCAAACAACTGGTTGGAAACGGCGGAGTGGTCGCCGCGGGTATAGCCTTCGCCGATGCCGTCTTTCATCAAACGAGACAGGGAAGGCAGGATGCCCACCGGCGGGTAGATGCCAGTCTGGTCGAGGTTGCGATCCAACACGATCTGGCCCTCGGTGATGTAACCGGTGAGGTCAGGAATCGGGTGGGTGATGTCGTCATTCGGCATCGTGAGCACGGGGATCTGCGTGACGGAACCTTTGCGGCCCTTGATCATGCCGGCTCTCTCGTACAGCGAAGCCAGATCGGAGTAGAGGTAGCCCGGGAACCCTTTACGACCCGGAATCTCGCCCTTGGAGGAGGAAAATTCACGCAGAGCCTCGGCGTAGGATGTCATATCCGTCATCACGACGAGGATGTGCATGTCTTTCTCAAACGCCAGATACTCGGCGACCGTCAGCGCGCAGCGCGGCGTGAGGATACGTTCGATGATCGGGTCGTTGGAGAGGTTGAGAAACATGACCACGCGCTGGAGCACGCCGGATTCCTCGAACGAGCGGCGGAAATAGTCCGCAACGTCGTTCTTGACGCCCATGGCGGCGAACACGATGGCGAATTCGGAGCCTTCCTCCGCCGCGATCTGCGACTGGCGTACGATCTGCACGGCCAGCTCGTTGTGCGGCATACCGGAACCGGAGAAGATCGGCAGCTTCTGGCCACGAATCAGGGTCATCAGCGCGTCGATGGACGAAATGCCGGTGCGGATATAGTTACGGGGATAGATGCGGGAGACCGGGTTGATCGGGTTGCCGTTGATATCGCGGCGCTGCTCGGGGAAAATCTCGCCCAGGCCGTCGATGGGGCGACCGACGCCGTCGAAGATGCGTCCGAGCACTTCTTTGGAAAGGGCGATCTCCATCGGGCGGCCCTGAAAATGGGTATGCGTATTGGTGAGTGAAATGCTCTGCGTGCCTTCAAACACCTGAATGATTGCTTTTTCGCCTTCAATCTGAATCACACGGCCGGTTCTGTGCGTGCCGTCGTCAAGGGCAATATCCACCATTTCTTCAAAGGCGGTGTCTTTGACGCCGTCAAGCGCAATCAACGGGCCGTTGATCTCTTTGAGGCCTACATATTCAAGACTCATATGAACCTCCATGCGTTAGGCGCATCGAAAGATCAGGCAGCCGCCGCGCGGGATACCCGCACGGCGCGGCACCTGTCGGGGTCAGCTGGCTGCCTTTGCGCCGGCGATGATTTTGTCAAACGTGTCGTCGATTTCCTTGTTGTATGCGTCGAACAGTTCCAGTTTGTTGTTGGGGATGTCGTATTTGATCTTGACGACCTTGTCATACAGCCCGGTTTCCAGCACTTTGGAGATGGGGATGGCCGCCGCCACAATCTCTTTCGAGCGGTGGTAGAGATGCAGGATGATCTCCATCATCTTCAACTGTTTCTGGATGGGCACAAAGGTGTCTTCGGCGTGGAACGCGTTCTGCTGGAGGAAGCCGACACGGATGATGCGCGCGATCTCGATGACCAGCTTCTGGTCATCGGGCAGCACGTCGGAACCGATGAGCTTGACGATTTCCATCAGCTTATTTTCTTCGTGCAGCAGGGTGTTGATCTCATTGCGGAACTTGATGAAATCCGGGCTGACGTTTTCGTCGAACCACGGTTTGAGGTCGGCGATATATTCGCTGTAGCTGGAGATCCAGTTGATGGCCGGATAGTGGCGCGCGTAGGCCAGCGCTTTGTCCAGTGCCCAGAAGCAGCGGATGAAACGTTTGGTGTTCTGTGTGACCGGTTCGGAAAGGTCGCCGCCCTGCGGGGAAACGGCACCGATGATGGAGACCGAACCTTCTGTGCCGTTGAAGTTGTGCATATAGCCGGCGCGTTCATAGAACGCGGACAGGCGGGACGGCAGGTATGCCGGGAAACCTTCCTCCGCGGGCATCTCTTCCAGACGGCCGGAGATCTCGCGCAGAGCCTCGGCCCAGCGGGAGGTGGAGTCGGCCATGATGGCGACGTGATAGCCCATGTCGCGGTAATATTCCGCGAGGGTGATGCCGGTGTAAATGGACGCTTCACGCGCAGCCACCGGCATGTTGGAGGTGTTGGCGATCAGCACGGTGCGGTCGGTCAGCGGTTTGTTGGATTTCGGGTCGATCAGTTTGGCGAATTCTTCGAGCACGTCGGTCATTTCGTTGCCGCGCTCGCCGCAGCCGATATAAATGATGATGTCGGCATCGCACCATTTGGCGATCTGGTGCTGGGTCATCGTCTTGCCGGTTCCGAAACCACCCGGGATAGCGGCGGTGCCGCCCTTGGCGATGGGGAACAGGGCGTCGATGACACGCTGGCCGGTGATAAGCGGGCGGTCGATGGGAATGCGTTTTTCCGCCGGGCGCGCCACACGGATCGGCCACTTGTGGCAAAGCGTGAGGTCGTGTTTTTCGCCTTTCGCATTTTCCAGCGTGAGGACCGTGTCGTTGACCTTGTATTTGCCGTTCGGCTTCACGGCTACCACTTTGCCGGAGACCGTCGGGGGCACCATGCACCGGTGCTCGATGAGCGAGGTTTCGGGGATGGTGGCGTAAATGAAGCCGCCTTTGAGTTCATCGCCCACCTTGACGGTGACGGTCACGTCCCACTCTTTCTCGGTATCCAGTGCGGGCACGTCCAGCCCTTTTTCGATGAACGGGCCGCATTTGTTCTCAATGTATTTCAGCGGGCGCTGAATACCATCGTAGATGTTGGTCAGGATGCCGGGGCCGAGGTTGGCCGACATCGGGGCGTCGGTCTTGTAAACGGGCTCGCCGGGTTTCAGACCGGTGGTCTGCTCATAGACCTGGATGGTGGTGAACTGGTCGGTGATGCCGATGATCTCGCCGACCAGACGGCTTTTGCCGACATACACCATCTCCTGCATGGAGAAGTCCTTGGTACCTTTCACGGTGACAACAGGGCCGTTGATACCGTAAATCACATTATTGGAACCCATTTTTTCACCTACTTCAATAAGCCTTGAAAATATGCGCTGCGGCCGCAGGCGCACAGCCGGCCCGTCAGAGTCTCAGGGTGAGCCCCGAAGATGCGGCGAACCAGTCTTTTTCATTTTGCAGCTTCTGGTCGAGCGTTTCGTCGATTACAAAGCCTTTTTCGTTGTTGACAAGGATGAACCCGCCGATCAGGATGCCGGGCACCTCCCGTACGGTTGCTTTCCGCCCGCTGGCTGCAATCAGTTTCGCTGCCGGGGTGTGTTCCCCGCGCTTGACCTCGATCACCAGTTCGCCTTCCGCCATGGTGGCGCTGCTCTGCTTGACGGCATCGCACAGCCATTCGGAATAGGCGTCGGTTTGGGTATAGGCCACGATGCGTTCGGCGGCTTCCTTGAACACTTTCTGCGTGATCTCTTCGCGCAGCAGGAGCAGCTTGCGGCGGCCTTCCAGCTCGGCCAGCGAGATTGCGCGGCTCTGCTGGTTACGGATGTTTGCGATCTCACTTTGGATGAGATTATATGCTTCGTGCAGCACATCCTCTTCGGCGCGCTGCAGTTCCTGCTGGCGGTAGGCTTCGATTTCCGCAAGGATCTTTGCGCGTTCCTGTTCCGCGTCGTTGAGCACTGCGGAAGTGAATTTTTTCAGATTGACATCTGTTTCAGACATTGCGCCCACCTCAAATCTTTACGCCAATGGCGTCGCGTACATAGCGGGTGATGGAGTCCTGCGCGCGGCCGGACCCGTGCCGGTCGGGAATCTCGACAATCAGCGGGGTCTTGCGGTTGAGTTTCAAGTCATAGACCAAGTCGGGGACGAGCGCCACCAACTTCTCCGTTACAAGAACGATGCCGATGTCGGGATTATCCATAGCGGCATGGAGGGCTTCGGTCACTTCTTTTTTCTCATGCACCACAACGCCTTCAATGCCGGTGAGCCGCATGCCCACCAATGTATCCACATTATCGCTTATCAGGTAAAAGCGCATTTCGCTTCACCAACTTTACTTACAGACGGCCGACGATCATGAAGGAGATGATCAGGCCATAGATCGCAATACCTTCGCCAAGCACCACGAAGATCATCGCACGTCCAAACACCTTCGGGTCCTCGGTGACCGCACCGATGGCAGCCGCAGCGCCGTGGCCGACGCCCACGCCGGCGCCGATGCAGGCCAGACCGGTGGAGAGGCCGGCGCCCAGATAGCCAAGACCGGTGGCAAGGCCGGTGCTGTCGGTGGTGGCGGCGGAAGCGAAGCCGCCCAGCGGCAGGACGATGGCGGTCAGGCAGACGACCGCGAAGGCAGCGAGGTTAAACAGGAGCGCACGTTTGGAATGGGTGGTTTTCTTACCGCGTTTCATGTTGTAGTAGGTGACGAACAGCGGGGCAAGGATGATGGCAAGCAGGCCCAAAGCAATCAGATAGTACATAAAAATTCTCCTCCAAAATGTTTATGGATTAAAATAAGAATAAAGGAAAAGCAAAATCATGTGCGGTCCAGGCAGTCAGTTTTCATACCGGATGCGCACCGGCTCATACGCTTTGCCGCCGCCTTCATAGAAGCGGCTGAACATCTCGTAGAACTGGAGCCTCAAGCCCTGGATGCCCACGATCAGCCCTTCCAGGCCGATGACGAACAGGTTGCCGACGATCAGCACAATAGGGTTGTTGCTGTTGCCGGTCATCTGCGCGATGATAAAGACGGCGCTCATCATGGCGGCGTGGCTCAGGATGAACGCCCCCACCCTGATGTAGGAAATGGTGTTGGAAACAAAGGAAAGCAGGATGTCGAACAGTTCAAAGAATGCCAGCATGATGAATTCGCCGATGTTGTGCGGCGCCCAGTCTTTCTTGTGCTCGACGAGCCGCCCCAACGGTTCCTTGCAGGCGATGATGAGCAGCGGCACCACCAGCAGCAGGATGATGAACAGCGGGTTAAGGATGAGTTTGCTGCCCTTGAACATCATCAGCGCCACGCCGATGAGGATGGCTACATAGAAGACCAGACCGGTTACGCCGTTCTGGCTGAAGAATGTCTTTTCGGGGTTTTTCTGCCGCACACCGTTGATGATGTTGAGCACCATGCAAAAGATGATGAGACAGGCGCCGCCGGCCACCGACAGCAGCAGCACATACATCAGGTTGCCGCTGTTTTCCACCGGGAGGATGGACTGGCCGTGGTTGAAGTTGAGAGGCAGGACGGCACGTTCACCCGAAAAACCGAAGAACGAGTTGTAAAGAAAACCGAAAATCATCGAGAAAATACTGCAGCGGATCAGAATGTCGCCTAAGAACATCTTCTTCTTGAGCTTCATGAACAGTGCGAGCAACAGAATGACAAAGCCCTGCCCGATGTCACCGAACATGATACCGAAAATGACCGAATAGGTAATGGACATGATCGGCGTGGGGTCAATCTCATTGTAAAGCGGCAGGCCGTAGAGCTCCAGATAGCCTTCATACGGCTTCGCCATCTTATTGTTGACCAGATGGGTTGGCGGTTCGATGCCGGGCGCTTCCTCGATGCCTTCCACGACACAGTCCACATGAGGGAACCGGTCGAACTGCTTGGTGAAACGCGGAATTTCCTGTTCCGGCACCCAACCGAAGATATAGAAATTGTCATCGTATTCCGATGCGTATTTGCGCAGGTCGAAACTGTCGTGCAGATAGCGCAGCTTGGAGTAAACTTTGAGGAACGTTTCGCGGTTGGCCGTCCAGTATTTTTCGACGGCTTTTTCAGCATCCCGCCGTTCGGTTTCGGTCTTTTCCAGCTCTTTCTGAATCTTTACGGACGCTTCCGACGGTGTGCCGTGCGCCTGTTCGATGATGGGGATTCGCTCAAAATACAGCGAATTGAAAAACTCATCCGCTTCTGCAAGTTGGGGCTTTCGAGCCACATAAAAGCCCCAGTAGAAAAGGTCGCTCTCTTCAAGCGGGACGAACAACAGTTCAACGCCCTCATGGTCGGCATAGACTTTCGGATAGCTGTCTTTGGGCAGCCGGCCGAAGCGAAACCCGATGTAGGAACAGTTGAAAATGTCGTCCAGGCTGACATGCAGCGTTTTGAGGTGTTCCAGTTGGACCAGCACCTGTTTGTAGCGCCCGCTTGCCTGTGTGAGATCGCGGACACGCGCGTACAGCGCGTCGAGTGTGAAACCCGCCTTGGAAACGTATGCGCTCAGTTCCTCGGTCGACATATCCAGATGTTCAAAATTGCTGTAGTGCAGGGGGATATTGGCGTGAACGCCGATATCGATGCTCTTTTGCAAATCCTTTTCATAAGGATTCACTGTATCGATGGGATGGAATTCCTCAACGTGTTCGAGCGCCGTGGCGGATTGCTCCACGTGAAAATTTCCGTTGATACAGCACTGCTGCACTACCGTGTCGAAATCTTTGAGCCGACCGACGATGTTGACCAGCTTCATTTTGGCAACCGCCATACAAAAGCCGCCTCCTTCGTGGTTCCTTGAAAAAATATGAAAAGTGTGCCGCTGTCATCCGCGGGGCAAAACTCAGGCGGTCACGCCTACCAGGAGTTTTTCGGTGTCCGCCGGATGCAGGCCGTAGCGCACGCTTTCGATGATGGTGATGACGTTCTGCAGCTCCAGCTGCTTGAGGTTGAGGTAGGCCAGCATGGCCACGGCCGAAGAATTGGAAGTGGCCAGCAGCTTTTTGTTGTAGGCGTAGACGGCGCGGTTGGCGCCTTCCTCAATATAATCGAAGCTGCCCGGTGTGAAGAACGCCGCATAGCCCGTGTCCGCGAGGATGGCCAAGGCGGCATCGGCATCGGGCGCTTCGACCATTTTGTTCAGCGCGTCCGCCTTGATGCGCACCGTATGCGGAATGAGCAGGGAGCGGATGTAATCGGGGGATGCATGGAAATACCGTTTGAGCCGGATGATCTGTGTGATGTTTTGCAGATCAATTTCCACGCCGACGGCGCGTTTGAGCTTGTCTTTATCCTGCCCGGCGAAATTGTTTTCGATGGCGTGGTTGAGGTATTTGTAGTAATACTGCTCAAACGCGTTGTCGATCTGTACGCTGTCGCGCGCGTCGCCGCCCGCGGGGTCATAATTCCTGAGGATGTCGGCGTAAGGCGTGTCGGCGAGCAGACGGAGCAACTCGTCGAAGCTGCGGACTTTTGCCAGGCCATACAGATCAAAATCCGCATGCTCGGCGAAGTAAGAGGGCAGCGAAAACAGGTATTCCGTTTCGCGGCCCGCATTGAGGAAACGCAGATAGCTGAGGATCTCGTTGATCTCCATCCGCACTAAGAAAAACCGGTAGAACTTCCGGTTGTTCGGCGAAATGTAGACCAGCATCCGCGTGTAATCCTCGTAGATTGCGCGGCGCAGCACGTTTTCGAGCTGCCCGCGGTGCACGGAGGATTCATTCACATCGTGCAGCAGATCGCTGTAATTGGTCTGCTGCTTGAGGTAAACGGCAATCTCGCCCACGCTCTGTTTGCGCAGCAGTTCACGGTAATTGTCCGCCGTGATCCGCTTGCCGAACATCGCGTGGATCTTTGTGGCAAGTGCGATGCTATCCGATGTACCAGCCATGCCATCACCCGCCAATCACTTTTTTAAAAAGCTGATCGACCCATTGCGTATGATTTTTTTCATACATCGCGCGCAGGGTGTCGGCGGTTGCAGCGTATTTCTTCTCGATTTCCGCGAGCGACTGCTGCTGGAACCCTTCTTCGGTGGCGGCGGTTTTGGCGATGCGCTTGCGCGCGCGCTCCAGATATTCTTCCCGCAGCTTGTCCTTATCTTTGCGGATGGATGTTTCCGCTTCGGAACGAAGCTGCTGGGCTTCCGCCGTCATAGTCTGTGCCATTTTATCGATTTCAATGATTTTTTGAATGATATCCTGCATGGCAGTACCTCCATTCATTCGGGGCGGTGCACCGCCCACGTACGCTACTTATGATAGACTTTTTATTTTATTTTGCAATGTTCACAATGGCTAAATTTGTTTTCGGCCAATCTGCACATATTAGTCAGTTTTTTAAGCTCTGGATAGGGGCGGGGAGGCGGCCGCCGCGGGCAATCAGCCGGGCCGGAGAGTAGCGGCTGACTTCCATCACCGGGCCGGAACCGAGCAGGCCGCCGAACTCCAGTTCGTCGCCCACCGTTTTGCCGATGGCGGGAATGACGCGCACGGCCGTGGTTTTGCTGTTGACCATGCCGATGGCGGCTTCGTCCGCGATGACGGCGGAAATGACCTCTGCGGGCGTGTCGCCAGGGATGACGATCATGTCCAGCCCCACCGAGCAGACGGAGGTCATGGCTTCCAGTTTTTCAATGCGCAGCGCGCCGCAGCGTGCCGCGGCGATCATGCCCGCGTCTTCCGTCACGGGAATGAACGCGCCGGAAAGGCCGCCTACATGCGAGGAGGCCATCACGCCGCCTTTTTTCACCGCGTCGTTGAGCAGGGCCAGCGCCGCCGTGGTGCCGGCGCCGCCGCAGCACTCCAAACCCATTTCTTCAAGAATGTGGGCCACCGAGTCGCCGCGTGCGGGCGTGGGCGCGAGAGAAAGGTCCACGATACCCGAGGGCACGCCGAGCCGACGGGCGGCTTCTTTGGCCACCAGTTGGCCCACGCGCGTGATCTTGAACGCGGTCTTTTTGATGCAGTCGGCCACGCCGGTCAGGTCGCAGTCGCCGGCCTTTTGCAGGGCCGCGCGCACCACGCCCGGACCGGACACGCCCACGTTGATGACGGTTTCCGGTTCGCCCGGACCGTGGAACGCGCCCGCCATAAAGGGGTTGTCTTCCGGTGCATTGCAGAATACCACCAGTTTGGCTGCCGCGATGGATTGCCGGTCGGCCGTGCGCTCGGCGCACTCACGCACAATGCGGCCCATCAGCGCCACGGCGTCCATATTGATGCCGGCCTTGGTGGTGCCCACGTTGACGGAGGAGCAGACAAATTCCGTGCTGGCCAGCGCCTCGGGGATGGACTCGATGAATTTGGAATCCGCGCCCGCAAAGCCCTTGTGCACCAGCGCGGTGTAGCCTCCGAGGAAGTTGACGCCCACCGCTTTGGCCGCTTTGTCCAGCGCCAGCGCGTATTTGACATAATCGTGGTTGCCGGAGCTGGATGCGATCAGCGAGATGGGCGTGACGGAAATGCGTTTGTGAATGATGGGAATGCCGTATTCCTTTTCAATATCTTCCCCGGTTTTTACCAGTTTTTCCGCCTTGCGCACAATTTTTTCATAGATTTTATTGCAGGCCTTGTCGATGTCGGGATCGCAGCAGTCGAACAGCGAGATGCCCATGGTGATGGTGCGGATATCGAGGTTGTCGTGCTCGATCATTTCCACAGTTTCCAAGATATCTCCAACGTTTAACATATGGTATAAAACCCTCCAGTAGATTACCCGCCAGGTGCTCAGATGCGGTGCATAGAATTGAATAGATTTTCGTGCATGACATGGATGGTCAGGCCCATTTCCTTGCCGAGTCCGTCCATTTTGTCGCTCAGGCCGGCGCAGTCGATCTGGGCGGAGCTCATGTCCACCAGCATAATCATGGCAAACACATCCTGCAGAACCGACTGCGTGGCCTCCGTGATGTTGATCTTGTTTTCGGAGCAGATGCTGCTCACACGGGCGATGATACCGGTCATATCCTTGCCGATGACGGTAATGACGGCTTTCATAAAAATACGTACCTCCTGTGTAAAGGGACTGCCGGCCTGCGGGCGCCATAAAGCGTGCAGGCCGGAAATGGACAGTTTACGCGCCCGTGTGCCGCCCGGCACGGCGGGACGCATGCCGACGGGAATCCGGAAAAAGCCGGGTTTTTACAAAAAATACGGCTCCGGCAGTTGGCGCGGCGTCCGGATGGTGTATAATGAAGAAGGCGGGGCGATGGCCGGACAGCCGCAAATCGCTTTCCTATCATAGCACATTTTCATGCATTTCTCATCATAAACTGAAAGAAAATTTGAGCGGGTCGGGCGTTTGGGCGGCCGGTTCGGCTTTTTTGGAGGCAAAAGCATGCGCACCGATTTGCATATCCATACGGACAATTCTCCCGACGCGGAGCATTCCACCACCGAAATCTGCATCAGCGCCATTGAAAAGGGGATCGGCATCATCGCCGTCACCGATCACTGCGAGATCGACCGATATGAGGTGGACGGTTACGACCGCTCGGTGCGTCAGTCGTTTTTCGATGTTCTCAAGGCCAGAAAGGTCTTTGAAGACCGGCTGGAGATCTTGCAGGGCATCGAGCTCGGCAATGTCATGTATGACACCAAGCTGGCGCACGACGTCATCCGCGCCCATCCATACGACTTCGTACTCGGCTCGCTGCACCATATCAAAGGGGTGGACGATTTCGCATTCCTTGATTATGAAGAACAGGACCCCGAAGCGCTGCTGGCGGCGTATTATGAGGAAATGGAGCATATGGTGGAGTGGGGAGAGTTCGATGTGCTCGCACATCTGACCTATCCGCTGCGCTACATCAACGGGGAGCAGAAGAAAAATGTGGATGTCCGGAAATTCGAGGGGCAGATCACCCGCGTGCTCCGCAAAGCGATTGAAAAGGGCATCGGGCTGGAACTGAACACCTCCGGTCTGCGGCAGGCCTACGGCATGACCATGCCGGATATCTGGGGGCTTTCGCTCTACCGCAGCCTGGGCGGCACAATTCTCACCATCGGTTCGGACGCGCACACCCTGCAGGACGTGGGTTCGCACGTCGACGAAGGGATGCGGCTGGCCGTACAGGCGGGCTTTCCCCATATCTGTGTTTTCCGCGCCAGGCAGCCGTTTGAAATCTCCATTACTTGAAAGAAAAGGAACGTGTCTCTCTCGACAAATGGCCGTCGATGTGATATAATCGGGTGATGGATAAAAACGCGGCCGACACGGTTTTGGGGAGGCCGCGCGTTCTTTTCATGTGCGGCGTTTGCGCCGCTGTGCACGAGGTGATTTTCCATGGCATGGTTTTATAACGGGCTGATCAACTGTTGGCTGTTGTTCAATTTTTCGACATGCGCCTTTTTCCTGTATCAGATGGCGGTCAGCGTTGTGGCGATCCGGATGCACAGCCAGCCGCAGCAGGAGGTGCCGGTCCGTCACCGTTTTGCCGCGCTGATCGCCGCGCGCAATGAAGAGCAGGTCATCTGCAACCTCATCGAGAGCATCCGCAGGCAGGAATATCCCGACGGGATGATTGATGTGATCGTGGTAGCCGACAACTGCACCGACGGTACGGCGGATGCCGCGCGCGCGGCCGGCGCCATTGTCTACGAGCGGTTTAACCGCGCGGAAATCGGCAAGGGGTATGTGCTGAAATTCGCCTTTGAGAAAATTTTTGCGGAACGGGACGTTTACGATGCCTTCTGCGTTTTCGACGCTGATAATTTGGTGGAAAAGAATTTCTTTACGGAGATGAACCGCGCGCTGTGCGGCGGCGTGAAGGTGGCGCAGGGCTACCGGGACATCAAGAACCCGTTCGACACATGGGTGTCGGGCTGCCACGCCATTTATTACTGGATGCAGAACCGGTTTTCCAACTATGCGCGCGCCTGTCTGGGCCTTTCGGCGTCCATCAACGGCACGGGCTTCATGATCGCGGCCGACCATCTGCGCGTGCACGGCTATGATGTCAGTACCCTCACCGAGGATCTGGAATACACCATGCAGACGGTGATGCTGGGCGAACGGGTGGCTTGGGTGCCGGCGGCCCGCGTGTTCGACGAGCAGCCGCTGACGCAGAGCCAGTCGATGACACAGCGCACCCGCTGGACGAACGGCTTCGTGCAGTGCCTGGGCAAATACATTCGCCCCATGTCCCGGGGGTTTGTAAGACGCCCGAGCCTTGTGAAATTCGATATGCTGATGTTTCTGCTCACGCTGCCCATCACGCTGCTGGGCGCGGTGAGCGCGTTCGTCTACATCGCGCTGACGGTGCTTGGCGTGTTCCCTATCGGTACCTCCGTGCTGAACAATCTGGTGCTTATCGTGGGCATTCTGGGCAGCTTCTGCGGCGCGGCGTTCATGACCGTGGTGTTCGAGAAGCCGGAGGATCTGCGCGGGCTGCGCAAGGCGGTGGTATATTTCCCCTATTTTTACCTGACATGGATGGTTATCTATCTGCGCGCGTTTTTCGTGCGCAGCAATGTGTGGAAACCCATCGTGCACGTCCGTGGCATCACCATCGGCGAGATGGAATCCGTCCATCGCCAGTAATCTTTGATATTCCGCAAAATGGAAAGCGCCGCCGTTCAGGTCGGCGCTTTTTTCGTGTGCAGTGGGAATACTGCTGTTGTGCGGATTTGTTTTTCAACAGTTTCCCAAAAATGAAAAATGCGCTTTTCGTTTGTTAGTATATGTGGACGGGCAGGAGTTCTTTCACCGCCGGCGTACGTCACCTCGAATTGGATGAAAAGGCAAAATAACCGCCGGCTGCCCGATTTTTTTTGCGATTTTTGCCGCCGCTCTGCGCACACTAGCATTGTGCCGCGCGCAAGCACTCTTTCAGGGGGTGGCGGCATGTTCAGACGATTGAAGCTCGCAGCGCTTGTCCTGCTTTCGCTTGCGTTCACACTGCCGGCCACGGCGCTGGGGCATGTGCATGTGGAAACGGTGCACAGCCCGCTGGATGCGCCGGGCGTGCAGTTCGAGTGCGTATATCCGCACGTCTCCGGTATCGGCAACGTGCAGAACCAGCAAAAGCTGAACCGTTCTCTGCGTGAGCAGGCGCTGTGTGCCCAGAAGCAGGCGGAATACGCCGCGAAAGCGGCGCCGGTTCGCGGTAGTTTTGGCTACGAAGTGACCCGCAATGAGGGCGGGACGTTTAGCTTGGTGACGACGCGCACCTTCACACAGAACGGCAGGACCGGAACAGTGCAAAAAGGTGTGACGGTGAATACGGCGGACGGGCGCGTTTACAGTTTGAGCGGTCTGTTTGTCGATCACGCGGATTATGTGGGCGTGCTCAGCGAGCAGGTGCAGGCGCAGATCCACGCAAAAGGACTGACGGACCGGTTGCGCCGGCCTTTCAAACAGATCGGCGCGGAACAGGATTTCTATCTGACTAAAACGGAACTGGTGCTGCTGTTCCAGCAGGGGGAGAGCTTCACCGAGGATTGCGGCGTTCAAACGTTCAGGATCTCGCTCCAATCTCTTGACGGAACGTTGAAGCCGGTATTCCGGCTTTAACGGGCCGTGTTTTTCCATCAAAAGAAAGAAACGTGAAAAACATGGGATGTAGCCGCGTAGCGGCGGCGGCCGGGCGGTAAACGCTTTCGGTCATGCGCGCGGCACCAGCCCTCCCGCACAATGCGGCGGGGGCTGTTTTGATGTGCGGTTATTGACAGCCGGAGAAAAAGGCGCTACTATAGCTATACAAAATAAAACAGCATGCACGGCGGGCTGTTTTTCATATGAGCCTTCCGCAAAAGGAGGATATCATGTATACCCATTTTTTTGATGGCAGATACGGCGTCGATCCGTTTTCCCTGTTTTTGCTGCTGGTGGCCGCGGCGGTTCTGGGCATTCCGTTCATGTGGATCGTTTCGCTGGCGCTCATTGTGCTGGTGGTGCTGCGCGGTTTTTCACGCAACACCATCGCCCGCAGCCGGGAGCAATGGCAGTTCGCGCGCTTGATGCAGACCATTTGGCATGTGTTCGTGCCGGTCGGCCGCGCGTTCCGGCGGGCGTTTTTGTGGATATCCCGCACCGTTTCCACGTTGGCGCTGCGTATCCGTGAACGGAAAACGCACGTGTTCATACATTGCCCCAGCTGCCACAAGCTGCTGCGGCTGCCCAAAGGGCGCGGTAAACTGGCGGTGACCTGCCCGGTCTGTCATTGCGCGTTCATTCACAAGACCTGACCGCCACTGTCTGGCCGCTTTCCACACATATGCACTGTTTGCCGCCGCAGGGCGGCATTCTTATGGTTCAAAACGGATTTTTCCGGCCGTTCCGCCGGGGTATTTTAAGATAAAGAAGGAAAACATCCATGCAGAAACACGTTGCGGCCATCCACGATATTTCCGGCATGGGCAAGTGTTCGCTTACGGTGGCGCTGCCTATTCTCTCCGCGGCGGGTATCCGCACCAGCATCATGCCCACGGCTGTGCTTTCCACCCATACCGGTGGATTTACCGGGTTTACATACCGCGACCTGACCGACGACCTTCTAGCTTTCGCGGCGCATTGGAAATCGCTGCATGTGCATTTCGACGCGCTTTACTCCGGGTTTCTGGGGTCGTTCGCGCAGCTTGGCATTGTTTCTGAGATCTTCGATATGCTGCGCGCGGACGATACGCTGGTGATGGTAGATCCCGTGATGGCGGATAACGGCAAGCTTTACAGCGTCTACACCCCCGATTTTCCCAAAGGTATGGCCGGGCTCTGCGCCAAAGCGGGCCTGATCGTGCCGAACATGACGGAAGCGGCATTTCTGCTGGGTGAGCCGTATCGTGAAGGGCCATATGACCGCGCCTATGTGGAGCGCTTGCTGCATGCGCTGGTCGCCCTGGGCGCACCGCGCGTGGTGCTCACCGGCATCTGGTTCGGGGATGGGCAGCTGGGTGCCGCCTCTTATGCAAAACATGCCGGTTCCATCGCCTATGCGTTCAACGAAAAAATCGAGGGATACTATCATGGAACGGGCGACGTGTTCGGCAGCGCACTGCTGGCTGGGCTGATGCGCGGCTTGCCGCTGCCGTCGGCCACGCAGCTCGCGGTGGATTTCACGGCGGGGAGCATCCGGCGTACCAAAGCCGCGGGCACGGACGTGCGATTCGGCGTCGATTTCGAGGAAGAGCTGCCTTTGCTGCAGACTGAGCTGGAAATGGGCGGAACGGGATCAAATTGACAAATATCCTCTTTGTTTGCTAAAATAAAGCGGTCGTCCGATTTGTATACGGCACTTATAGTCAACGGAGGGTATGTATTGAAAAGATTTTTAGAAGAATTTCGTGATTTTGCCATGAAAGGCAATGCGTTTGATCTGGCTATCGGTGTCATCATCGGCGCCGCGTTCAGTTCGATCGTGACGGCGCTGGTAAAGGACATTATGACACCGCTGATTGGTATTTTTACCGGACATATCGACGTTTCCAAGCTAACCTATACCATCAATGGAATTCCGGGGACAAAGAGCATCATATTGCCGTACGGTGATTTTTTGCAGGCGATTATCAATTTCATCATCATTGCGTTCTGCATTTTCCTGATGGTCAAGGCAGTTTCCAAGCTGCATCAAAAAGAAGAAAAAAAAGAGGAAGCGGCTGCTCCCGCGCCGGATCTGGTGGTCTTGCAGGAGATCCGCGATTTGCTCAAAGAGCAGAGAAGCGGCGCCGAGGAATAACCGGCAATACATAAAAGGCGATGGAACGGGCGGATGCATAATCCGCCCGTTTTTGTCCATACTATCTGCGAAAGCGGATGGTAGCTGAATGCTTCATCTGTTTTTTGAACCTTTGACGGACCGTTGCGGTTACCGTAAAGGAAACCGCGCGGCTGCAAACAAAAGGGAGTTGATTTCATGCTGGACAGGATCGCTTTGCTGCTGGTGATTATTGGCGCGCTTAACTGGGGCAGCGTCGGCATTTTTAATTTTGATGTGGTCGGCTGGGCATTCGGTGGAGCCGGTTCCGCTGTCAGCCGTATCATCTTCACGCTCGTGGCCATCGCGGGCATCTGGTGCATTTCGCTGTTGTTTCGCGAACGCGAGATTGTGGAGTCGCATCACACGTCATAAAGCAAGCAGTGCCGCCATTGCCGCGCATCTGTATGGAAAACGCATTCCGCGGCGGCGGAATGTTAAAAAGCGACGTTCCAGATCTTGGAACGTCGCTTTTTATATATTCGTTTTATTAGGGTTGCTTTTAGCCGACGAGTGTCTTGGTGTCGAGCGCGATCATATATTCCTCGTTGGTGGGGATAACATAAACGCGCACTTTGCCGCCGGGCAGGGAAAGGTCGCCCTCTTTGCCGCGGATGGTTTCTTCGTTTTTCGCGGGGTCGAAGGTGATGCCGAGGTATTCCATGTTTTCGCAGACGGCTGCGCGCAGCAGCGAGGAATTTTCGCCGATGCCGCCGGTGAACACCAGCGCGTCCAGGCCGCCCATGGCCGCCGAATAAGCGCCGACGAGTTTTTTGATCTGATAGCGCTGGGCGTCCTGCGCAATCTTCGAGCGCTCAATGCCCTTGGCGGTGGCTTCCTCCAGGTCGCGGTCGTCGCTGGAGATACCGGAGATGCCGATGAAGCCGGATTCCTTGTTCAGCAGGTTTTCCATATCGCGCGGGCTGATTCCTTCTTTTTCCATGATAAACGTGACCACCGAGGGGTCGAGGTCGCCGCTGCGGGTGCCCATGATGATGCCGCCGAGCGGGGTGAAGCCCATGCTGGTGTCCACACATTTGCCGGCGTCCACCGCGGAGATGGAGGAACCGTTGCCCAGATGGCAGGTGACGATCTTGGTTTCTTCCGGCTTTTTACCCAGCAGCTCCGCGCAACGCAGGCTGACATAGCGGTGGGAGGTGCCATGCGCGCCGTAGCGGCGAACGCGGTACTGCTCATAATATTTATACGGCACGCCGAAGATGTAGGCCTGGGGCGGCATGGTCTGGTGGAATGCGGTGTCGAACACCATGACGTTGGGCACAGCTTTGCCCAGTGTCTCCCGGCAGGCCTCAATGCCGCTGAGTGCCGGAGGGTTGTGCAGGGGGGCGAAATTGATGACTCCCTGAAATTCTTTGAGCACCTCGTCGGTCACCAGCACGGAGTGTGTGAACTTATCGCCGCCGTGCACGATGCGGTGGCCCACCGCGTCGATCTCACTGGTGCTGCCGATTACGGCAAATTCACCGGTGGTAAGGGCTTCGATAACCAGACGGAACGCCGCGCGGTGGTCGGGGAGCGCCACTTCGCGCTCAAACCCGCGGCCGTCGCCTGTTTTGTGCTTGAACCGCCCGTCGATGCCGATGCGCTCGCAGTTGCCTTTTGCCAGCACGTCCTTGTTCTCCACGTTGATCAGTTGGTATTTCAGCGAAGAACTTCCCGCGTTGATGACCAAGATTTTCATGTATGATCCCCCTGCATAATAAAATAAAGCATTCGATGAAAGCATTGCAATGCCGATACAACATGTACTATTATATAAGGTAGGGAAAGCAGTTGCAAGTAGTATGCGGGATTCTGTTTGCTTTATGACGGTTTTGACGCGCAGGAGCCAGGCTGCGGGCCGGCTGCGTCTGCATCAGAATCGCATCAGGGCATGGTTGTTTGCGGCGGGCGGTCAGGCGCGCGGCAAACGGCGGGAAGGAACGGTGTGAGCGGATGCGGGCAGCGGGAGTGATCGCCGAATTCAATCCGTTTCACAAGGGGCACGCCTATCTGCTCGAACAGGCGCGCCGCACGGGGGCCGACGCCGTCGCGGTGGTGATGAGCGGCTGTTTTACCCAGCGGGGAGAGCCTGCGTGTATGCCGCCCGCGCTGCGCTGCGCAGCCGCCCTGCGGGCGGGCGCAGACCTGGTGATCGAGCTGCCGCTGCCGTGGGCGATGGCGGCGGCCGACACATTTGCCGTTGGGGCGGTTTCGTTGCTCAGCGCGCTGGGCTGTGTGGACCGGCTGGTGTTCGGCAGTGAAACGGGCGACACCGGAAAATTGTCCGACTGCGTGCGAATGCTGGGAGAGGCGGACGGCAGCGGCGCTTTTGCCGACGCGCTCGCGTCGGGCTGTTCGTTCCCGCGCGCAAGGCAGCACGCCGTCCGCACCTTGTTTCCGCAGGCCGACATCACGCCGCTTTCCCGGCCGAACGATACCCTTGCCATCGCGTATTTGCAGGCCTGCGCCAAGCTGGAGGCGCCGTTTGCGCCGGTCGCGGTGCGCCGTATCTTTGCGGGACACGATGCGCAGGGGGAGCCGGGCGGATTTGCCAGCGCGGCGCGGGTGCGCGCGCTGCTTGCGGCCGGGCGGGACGACAAGGCGCTGGACTGTGTGCCCGAGGCGGCGGCTCTGCTCTACCGGCGGGCGCTGGAGGATGGCGCGGCGCCCTACCGCGCCGCTTATGCCGAGCGCGCCGTGCTGGCGCGCCTGCGCTGTTTGGATGCGGCGGCCATCGCCCGGGTGCCGGATGTATCCGAGGGGCTGGAAAACCGCATGCTGGCCGCCGTGCGCCACGCGGGGGGGCTGGAGCAGTTGTTTGCCGCCGTCAAATCCAAGCGGTATACACTCGCGCGGGTGCGCCGTGCCATCTGGGGCGCGTTCCTGGGCCTTTCCCGTTCCCATACGGCCGCCCGTCCGCCTTATCTGCGGGTGGTGGGCCTGGGCCCGCGCGGACGGGAGATATTGCGCTGTGCCGGGCAGGCGGCCCGCCTGCCCATCGTCACGCGTCATGCCGACATCATGGGGCTTGGCACCTTTGCCAGGCACATCTATGCGCTGGAATGCAGGGCGACCGACCTGTACGGGCTGTTTCTGCCCAAGGTGCAGCCGAGCGGCACGCTGCAGCGCACGGAGCTGATTCGTTCCCAGACGTTGCAAAGCCGGTCCGAATAAGACGCCCGGATCTGTGGCGAAGAAAAAAGGCGGTGTGTCCGCTCTCCCTCGGTCGGGAAACTGTTTCGCAGCCGTATGTCCTTTTGCCGCCCGCGCCAATTTACGCAAAGGTCGCCGGCGGAGAATGTTTATATTTTAGGAGGCATTTTTATGTTTGACGTTGTAGCTATTGGCGAGCTTCTCATCGACTTCACACCCGCCGGAGTGGGCGGCAATGGGGCTGCTCTGTTTGCGCGCAATCCGGGTGGAGCGCCGGCGAATGTGTTGGCGTCCAGCAGCCGCCTGGGTGCCAAAACGGCATTCATCGGTAAGGTCGGCGACGACGATTTCGGCCGTTTCCTGAAAGATACGCTGGACGAGCTCGGTATTGATACGCACAATCTGGTGCTGACCGACGACGTGCACACCACGCTGGCTTTTGTGCATCTGGATTCTTCCGGCGACCGGTCGTTTAGTTTTTACCGCAAGCCCGGCGCGGATGTGCTGCTCCGGGAGGATGAGCTCGACCTCAATCTGCTGCGCCAGACTGGCATCCTGCACTTCGGTTCGCTTTCGCTGACCGACGAACCCGCCCGGTCCGCAACGTTTAAAGCCGTGCAGACCGCCAAAGACGCGGGTGCGGTCATCAGCTATGACCCCAACTACCGTGCGCCGCTCTGGAACAGCAGAGAAGAAGCCGTGGAGCAGATGAAAGCCGGCCTTGCGTATGCGGATGTGGTGAAACTGTCCGAAGAGGAATTGGCCCTCCTGACCGGGGAGACCGATCTGAATGCGGGCGCGCGGGAGCTTCAGAAAGCCGGTGCGTCGCTGGTTCTCGTCACGCTGGGCAAAAAGGGAGCGTATTACCGTCTGGGCGATCGCAGCAACATTCTGCCCACCTATGACGTACATACCATTGACACAAACGGCGCGGGCGACGCCTTTACCGGCGCGGTGCATTATGGTCTCAAGGGCAAAAGCTTGAAGGAACTCCGCAGTCTTTCCACACAGGAACTCGAAACGATCATTGATTACGCCAATGCCGTCGGGTCGCTGGTCACCGGCAAAAGCGGCGCCATCCCGGCCATGCCGCTGCGGGAAGATGTGCTGGACTGCCAGATGAAAGTGCCCCACCTGATTGTGGAAGATTGAGCAAAACGCCCGATGCCCGTACAACCGAAAAAGGCCATGAAAGCTACCGAAAGAGCAACAGCCCCCTTTAACAAAAAAGGGGGCTGTTGTCGTGCGCTTATGTGCAAAGCCGAGATTCTCGGCGTGTTTTTATGCGGTTCCGTTTAGAACAGGTCGCTGTCGCCCGCAACCGGTTCCGCGTCATACACTTCTTTCGGAAGCGGCTTTTTCAGGATGGAGAGGACAATGGCGCCCACAATCATGCCGGCCGCCAGCGCAATGAAATAGCCCAACGGGTTGCTGATGGTCGGCAGAACGAAGATGCCGCCGTGCGGGGCGCGCAGTTGGCAGCCGAAAATCATAGACAGGCCGCCGCCTACAGCGGAACCGACCATCAGGGAGGGGATCACGTGGATGGGATCGCCCGCCGCGTAGGGGATGGCGCCTTCGGTGATGAACGAGAGACCCAGGACGTAGTTGACCAGACCGGACTGGCGCTCTTTCGGGGTGAAGCGGTTTTTAAACAACGTGGTGCAGAGCGCGATGGCCAGCGGGGGCACCATGCCGCCCGCCATGCAGGAGGCCATGATGCGGTAGCTGACAGCCGCCGAGGAAGCCGAGACGCCAGCCTGTGCGGCGTTGGTCAGCAGGCCGGTGGAGAACAGATAGGCCGCCTTGTTGATCGGGCCGCCCATATCGATGGCCATCATGCCGCCGACGATGATGCCGACCAGAGCCGAAAGGTGGGTGCTGTTGAGGAAGTTGAGGAAATCGCCGATGCCGATGTTGATGAGGCCCATCAACGGGTCGATGGCAGCCATAATGATGCCGATGACCAGAATGCCGACGAGCGGATACAGCAAAACGGGTTTGATGCCCTCAAGCGCTTTCGGCAGATAGCTGAACAGTTTTTTCAGAAGGAGGACCAGATAACCGGCAACGAAACCGGCCAGCAGCGCGCCCAGAAAGCCCGCGCTGACGGTGTGCGTCTTGGCTACGATGTCGGCAGCCGCCGTGGTGCCCTGTGGGTTGGCAAACGTGGCGCCATACTGGGCGACCAGGCCGCCCACAAAGCCGACCGCAAGACCGGGACGGTCCGCGATGCTCATGGCGATGAAACCGGCCAGAACCGGCAGCATCATGTTGAACGAGAAGCCGCCGATGCCTTTGAAGAAGGCCGCGACCGGCGTGGTGGAACCGAAGTTCGGGCCGCCGTGCACGCCGCTGAGGGAATCAATGAGGAACGCCAGCGCGATGAGGATACCGCCGCCAACCACGAACGGCAGCATGTGGGAAACGCCGTTCATCAGGTGCTTGTAGATGCGATGGCCGGCACTTTCGCCGCTTGCTTCTTCTGCGCGGGCGCTGCCTTTTCCGCCGGCATGATGGTAGATGGGGGCTTTGCCGTCCACCACCTGACGGATGAGCTCCTCGGCTTTGTTGATGCCGGCGGACACGCTGGTGATGACGACGGGCTTTCCGTCAAAGCGCGCCATGTCCACGTTTTTGTCCGCCGCGACGATGATGCCGTCTGCGGCGGTAATCTCTTCGGTGGTGAGGGGGTTTTTCACGCCGTCCGCACCGTTGGTCTCGGCTTTCACCGGGATGCCCATCTGTTTGCCCTTGAGCTCCAGATTTTCGGCCGCCATGAAGGTGTGCGCAATGCCGGTGGGGCAGGCCGTGACCGCCAGTACGCGGTATTTGGCTGCCGGCTTTGTTTCAGATTTTGCCTCCGCGGTTTTTTCCGTCTGCGCCGGGGCCGCCGGCTTTTCGGGGTATTTCTCCGCTTCTTTTTTGGCGATCAGCGCCAGAAATGCATTTTTGTCTTTTGCTTCGAGCAGGCTCTTTTTGAACGCCGGGTCCATCAGGATAACCGCCAGGCGCTGCAGGGCCTGCAAGTGGATATCACTGCCGGAAGCCGGTGCCGCGATCATAAAAAACAGATCGGACGGTTTTTTGTCCATGGCCTGATAATCCACGCCGGCGGGCACCGTCATGGCGGCAAGGCCGGCCTTTTTCACGGCGTCCACTTTTGCGTGCGGAATGGCGATGCCTCCGCCGATGCCGGTGGAACTGTGGGATTCCCGCTTTAGGATGCCTTCTTTGAATGCCGCCTTGTCCGAGAGACATCCCTCGGCGTCCAGCAGCCCGATCAGTTTGTCGATGGCTTCGTCTTTTGAACCGACGACAGCGCCCAGCTCAATGCCAGTTTCACTGAGCAATTCATTGATTTTCATGCTACGTGCAGCCTCCCCATTACTTTATGGTTTCTTTTTATGAGAACGGTACGTTCATTGCCCTCATCATCATACAATAACAAACAGTCATTGTCAATCATATCGCTAAAAAAACACGCACAAAAATGCAAATTTTAAGAAAATTGCATAAATACATGAAGAAAAAGCACATGATCGCGCTCGGTTTTGCGTGAGTTGGACGGAATACATTCAAAATCGGCCGCCGACAATGGAACGGGTTTTTGCACTTGTGCGGAATTTTCGCATATTTTTGGATAGGGGGATTCTGGACACAGAATGTCCGATAACAGGAGGTGGGACGATGCCGTACCGGGTTTGTGTATATGCTATTTGTAAAAATGAGGAAGGTTTTGCGGACCGGTGGATGGATTCGATGGAAGAAGCCGACCGGGTGGTCGTCGCGGATACCGGCTCCACCGACCGCACGACGGAAAAACTGCGCGCACGGGGCGCGGAGGTGTTTGCCGAAGCCGTGCGGCCCTGGCGGTTCGATGAGGCGCGCAACCGCTCGCTGGCGCATGTGCCGGGCGACGCGGACATCTGCGTCTGCACCGATCTGGACGAAGTGTTCAACAAAGGCTGGCGGGAAAAACTGGAGCATGCCTGGACGCCGGATGCCGGGCTGGCGCGTTATTTCTATAATTGGAGAGTGAAGCCGGACGGCAGCCCGGACGTGCAATTTGTCTATGAGAAGATCCACGCCAGGAAGGATTACCGTTGGGTGCATCCGGTGCATGAGGTGCTGGCGTACAGCGGCCGGGCGGAGCAAAAGGCGGTCTGGGCAGAGGGCGTGGTGCTTAGCCATTATCCCGATCCATCCAAATCACGCGGGCAGTACCTGCCGCTGCTGGAGCTTTCGGCAAAGGAGAATCCGCAGGACAGCAGTACGGTGTTCTGGCTTGGGCGGGAGTATTTTTTCCACAAACGGTATGATGACGCTATCCGTACGCTGGAAGAGCACCTGAAACTGCCCTCCGCCCGGTGGGAAGAGGAACGTTGTGCGTCCATGCGGTTCCTTGCACGATGCTTTATGGAAAAAGGGGATGTCCCGTGCGCCCGCGCGTGGCTGTATCGCGCCGTGGCAGAAAGCCCGCACCTGCGCGAACCGTATTGGGAAACAGCGCAGGCCGCCTATCGCTGGCAGGAGTGGCCACTGGTCTACGGCATGGCCTGCAAAGGACTGGAATGCCGGCGGCCTTCGGGAAGCTATCTGTCCGAGCCGGAGGCATGGAGCGGCGCGCTGCATGATCTGCGTGCGATTGCGTGCTGGCACCTGGGCCTGTATGCGCAGGCGGAACGCGATGCGGCGGCGGCGCTGGCGTTTCATCCGGATAATGCGCGTTTGCGCGCAAATTTTCGGGTGATCCATGAACGATTGATTGATGAGGTATGAGTATATGCGGTGGAATGTGGCGGTGTATGCCATTTCTAAAGACGAAGAAGCTTTTGTGGACCGCTGGATGGATTCGATGGGGGAGGCCGACCTTGTGGCGGTGACCGACACCGGCTCCACCGACCGCACGGTGGAGAACCTGCGCGCGCGCGGTGCGCAGGTGTTTGCCGAAACCGTCTTGCCCTGGCGGTTTGACGAGGCGCGCAACCGTTCGCTGGCGCATCTGCCGGAGGATGTGGACATCTGCGTCTGCACCGATCTGGACGAGGTGTTCCGCCCGGGCTGGCGTGAGAAGTTGGAACAGGCGTGGCGGCCGGGAACGGGCTGCGGGCGTTACCTGTACAACTGGAGCCTGAAACCGGACGGCAGCCCTGACGTGCAGTTCGTATACTCCAAGATCCATGCACGGCACGGCTACCGTTGGCGGTATCCCGTGCACGAATACATCGAGTGTGAACACCCCGAGAGCGAACAGACGGTATTCCTTGACGGCGTGGCGCTCGACCATCGCCCCGACCCTGCAAAATCGCGCAAAAGCTATCTGCCGCTGCTGGAAGCAGCGGTGTGGGAAGAGCCGCAAAGCGACCGGATGCGCTACTATCTGGGACGGGAATATTTCTATGCGGGGCGCTGGAATGACTGCATCGGCACGCTGACGACCTATCTGGAACTGCCCTCGGCTACCTGGGCGGAGGAACGCGCCGCCGCCATGCGCTGGATCGCCTGCGCTTGGTGGAAAAGCGGCGCGTGGGATGAAGCCCGCCGCTGGTATGCCCGCGCCATTGCCGAGGCGCCCGCGATGCGTGACGGCTACGTTGAATATGCGCAGATGGCCTATGCGCTGGAAGATTGGCCGCAGGTTTTCTGGCTGACGGAAGAGGCGCTTCAGATCCGGTCGCGCTCGCAGACTTATGTCAACATGGGATATGCGTGGGACCAGACGCCGGATGACCTCTGTGCCATTGCCTGCTATCGCCTGGGGATGCTTGAGCGAGCGGAAGCGCATGCTTTGCGGGCGCTGGCATACGCGCCTGGTGATGCGCGCCTGCAAAACAATATGCGCCTGATCCGGCAGGCAATGGAAAACGCAAAGCCGCGTGCCGCAGGCACATGAATAATATGTATATATTATGCTGTTCTATACGATCGGTGAAAAAAATCGGCCGCCGCAACCAGAGGTTGACAAAATGATAGCGCCGGATGCTAGCCATTCCCGTGTTTTTCCTGTATGATAAACGCGAGGTGATACAGATGGAATTCAGCGAGCGGCTGCAGGCCCTGCGCAAACAGGCGGGTCTTTCGCAGGAAAAGCTGGCGGAAGCGTGCGGCGTATCCCGGCAGGCGGTGTCCAAATGGGAAGCGGGGCAGTCCCAGCCGGATATGGACAAACTTGTTCTTTTAAGCAAGCTGTTTGGCATCAGCCTGGATGAACTGGTGAAAGGCAAAGCGGATGCCGGGCCGCGGGAGTTTCGGTTTGGGCTGCCGGTCTATCATTACGAATACAAAAGCAAACACACCATATTCGGCATCCCGCTTTTTCACGTGAATGTCGGCTGGGGCAGACCTTATGTTGCCAAAGGTATTCTGGCAATCGGAAACGTTTCCGTCGGGGCGATCTCGCTTGGTATCATCGCGTGCGGTGGATTGTGTTTCGGCGTGCTGGCACTCGGGCTGCTTGGGTTTGCGGGCGCGGCGCTGGGATTGATTGCGCTTGGCGGACTGGCCGTAGGCGGCATGGCGTTCGGCGGCATGGCTGTGGGCGCGGTGGCGTTCGGCGGTCTGGCAGCCGGAAAATACGCAGTGGGTGGCGCGGCGTTTGCCTCCGATGTGGCGGTGGGCGGCCTGGCAAGCGCGCGTCTGGCATTTGTGGTGCGGGACAGCGGAGGTACTCTGTTGTATGTCGGCAGCCGCCGGATCCCCATTGAAAACGCGGCGCAGGCGCGCGTGTGGATTGAGCAGGTCTACCCGCATATCTGGAAACCGTTGCTGCGGTTTCTGACTGCGTTTGTTCAATATGGCGGAAGCCACCTGCGCGCCTGAAAGAACGCAACATAAAAAAGCGCCGGACCAGCCGGCGCTTTTTGTATGAAAAACAGAAAAACTTATAACTTTTTGGTCCAGCTGCCTGTGCCGAACAATTTAAAACTTTCGGCGGGGATATCCCAGAAAGCTTCGCCTTTGCCTGCCAGCAGTTTAAATTCAAACCCGTCCGGTGGCGGCGTGAATGCGGCGGGCGCTTCCGAGCGGTTGACGGCGCAGATCAACTGGCTTTCTCCTTCGCCTCTCCGGAAGACAAACAAACCGCCTTTGGACGCTAACGTAGTGTAGGAGCCATCGGCCAGTATCGGACAGGCGCGGCGCAGTCTCGCAAGGCTGCGCACATCGTTGAAGAGGTTGTTGTCTTCGTGCCCCCAGGGGAATGTGCCACGGCAAAACGGGTCGTCATATCCCTCCATACCCACTTCGTCGCCGTAATAAATGCAGGGTACGCCCGGCAGGAAGAACAGGATGGCATACGCGAGACGCAGCAAGGTCAGCCCGTATTTTCGCTGCGCGGGGGAAAGGCGCTGTTTGGCTTTCCACGCGCGGTCGTGCCCTTCGCCGTTTTCCCCCGCGAGCGCGGTGAGGATGCGCTCGGTGTCATGCGAATCCAGCAAGTTCATCGTGACGCGCATCGCGGGCGCAGGGTAATTTTCCACGATCTGAGTCACAAGGAAATGCAGCGTGTCCGCATCACCGCCGTGCAGGAACGCGATGATGGCCTCCCGGAACGGATAATTCATCACACCATCCAGTTGCCGGCCCAGCAGGTACTGCCGCCGCTGCCCATAGGCGATTTTGGTGGAAGCGTCTTCCCACACCTCGCCGAGGACCACCCCGTCCGGGTCGGTCGCCTTCACGCGTGCGTGAAGGCGGTCGATAAACGCGGGATTGAGTTCGTCCGCCACGTCAAGCCGCCATCCTTTTGCGCCCGCGCCCAGCCAGTGTGCCAGCACGCCGGATTCACCGGTGATGAGCTCCAGAAAACTCGGAGCCATCTGATCCACTTGGGGCAGGGTGTCGAAATTCCACCAGCAGCGGTATTGATCCGGCCATGACGTGAACTGATACCAGTTGTAATAGGGCGATTCCTTGGATTGGTAGGCGCCGACGCTGCGGTAGCGGCCCGTGCGGTTGAAATAAACGCTGTCGTCACCGGTATGGCCGAATACGCCGTCGAGGATGATGCCGATGCCGAGCGCCTTTGCTTTTTTGCAGAGGGTGCGGAAATCGTCCTCGGTGCCGAGCAGAGGGTCGATCTTCATATAATCGGCAGTGTTGTACCTGTGGTTGGAATGCGCTTCAAAAATCGGGTTGAGGTACAGTGCGGTTATACCCAGCTCGCGCAGATACGGCAGTTTTTCGGTGATGCCGGCCAGGTTTCCGCCGAAATAGGTGCAGGAAAACGCAAATTCATCTTCCTCCGCACGATATTCAGGTATGCTGTCCCATTTTTCACGCAGCACGCGGTCGGGCGGCATCCGGGTCGGCAATTTGCCGCCGCCGCGGCGGAACCGGTCGGGAAAAATCTGGTAGAGGATGCCGCCCGCCAGCCAGTCCGGCGTGTGGAAAGCAGGGTCGTATACGGTCAGTTGCCATTCGCCGTCTTTTTGCTCTGCGGATGCCAGCTGCGCCGCCCCGCCTTTGCCGCGCACCAGTTTGCGCGGCCCGTACTGTGTTTCCAGCGTGAACGTATACCAGTACAGTCCGGGTTTCGCCAGTGCGCAGGTGCAAAAAAACGTATCGACGGCATCGTCTGTGCCGATTGGCTGCATGTCGATGCCCCAGCCGCCGTCGCCGTCTGCGTGGATATACAGTCTCGCCGCATGCACGCCTTCGGAACGGGGCGGCCGGATAAAGAACGATGCGCTCTGATAGGCGCGCAGCGCGCCGAACGGCTTTTTGAAGGCGGTGTCCCATGCGTCATAGATCTCGTTGCCCAATCGGATCCTCCCAATATATCAGGACGTAGACTGTTCCCAAAGGGGAATGGCGTCTCAGTCCATTGCTTCCAGATTCCAGATGCGCTGTGCGTATTCTGTGAGCGCGCGGTCGGCAGAGAAGATGCCCGCCGATGCAATGTTCAGCAGGGACATGCGGTTCCATTGCGCAGGGTCGGCATAGCGCTTGAGTGCCTCTTCATGGATGCCGCAGTAGGAGGCGAAATCGGCCAGCACCATGTAGGGGTCGGCCTGCCCGCTGCCCCGGCCGATCAGCGAATTGCTGATCTCGGTGTGCCGGATCCCGCCGATGCCGCCGTTCAGCCGGTCCAGCGCAGCGCGCAGGTCGGCGTTGTTGTGATAATAGGCCGTGGGGCTGTAGCCCCTGGCGTGCAGCTGATCGACCTCGTCGGCGTGCAGTCCGAAGATCAGAATGTTCTCATCCCCAACGGCTTCGTGCATTTCCACGTTCGCGCCGTCGAGCGTGCCGATCGTGATGGCGCCGTTGATCATCAGTTTCATGTTGCCGGTGCCGCTGGCTTCCGTGCCCGCGAGCGAGATCTGTTCACTGATCTCCGCGGCGGGCATCAGCGCTTCCGCCATGGTAACGCGGTAATCTTCCAGAAATACAATTTTCAGTTTCTGGGAAATGACCGGATCGCTGTCCACTTCTTTGGCGATGGAGCAGATCAGGCGGATGATATATTTGGCCATGAGGTAGCCGGGAGCGGCTTTGGCCCCGAACAGGAATGTCTGCGGCGGGATGTCCAACTGTGGGTCGGACTTCAGCCGGTTGTAAAGGTGCAGGATGTGCAGCGCGTTGAGCAGTTGGCGCTTGTATTCATGCAGCCGCTTGACCTGCACATCGAAAATGGAGTCGGGATCAACCGTGATGCCCTCGGCCTTTTTGATATAATCTGCCATCCGCGCTTTGTTGGCGCGTTTGATCTTTGCCAGCCGTTCCAGCACCGCCGGGTCGTCCGCATAGGCGCGGAGCTTGCTCAGCTGGCCTGCGTCGGTGAGATAGGCGTTGCCGATCAGTTCGCGGATAAGGCCGGCAAGCTGCGGGTTGGATTCTGCCAGCCACCGTCTGTGCGCGATGCCGTTGGTGACGTTGGTGAATTTTTCCGGAAACGTACGCGCATAGTCGGCGAACAGCGAGGTCTTGATGATGTTGGAGTGAATGGTGGAAACGCCGTTGACCGTGTGGCAGCAGGCGATGCACAGATTGGCCATGTGGATCTGCCCATAGGAGATGATGGCCATGCTGGCGATTTTGGCCCAGTCTCCGGGATAATAGATCCAGAGATGCTTGCAAAGCCGCTCGTTGATCTCGTGCGCGATCTGGTAGATGCGTGGCAGCATCCGTTGAAACAGATCTTCCGGCCAGACCTCCAGCGCTTCGTGCATGACGGTGTGGTTGGTGTAGGCGGTGGTTTTGGTAACGATCGACCACGCAGCGTCCCATTCGTATCCGTGTTCATCCAACAGGATGCGCATCAGTTCCGGGATGCAAAGTGCCGGATGCGTTTCATTGATGTGGATGGCGACCTTGTCCGTCAGGTTGTTCAGTGTGCCATACCGTTCCATGTGCTTGCGGATGATGTCCTGCATCGATGCGGAAACGAGGAAATACTGCTGGCGCAGGCGCAGGCTCTTGCCCTCGATGTGGTTGTCGGAGGGGTAGAGCACCTTGCTGATGACCTCGGCCATCGCGCTTTCTTCAATGGCGTGCATATAATCGCCCTGGTTGAACAGGCCGATGTCGAACGACGGGCTGCGCGCGCTCCATAGGCGCAACACGCCCACGGCGCCGCTTTTATAGCCCGAAATCATCATATCATACGGCAGCGCCGTGACCACATGCTGCCCGGAATAGGAGACCGAGTGCCGGTTCCCGTTCCATTCATCTTTGATCTCGCCGTCGAACCCCACTGTAACCGCTTCGTCGGGCCGCGGGGTCAGCCACACTTCGCCGCCCGGCAGCCAGAAATCGGGCAGTTCGGTCTGCCAGCCGTCCACGACCTTCTGGCGGAAAATGCCATAATCATACCGGATGGAATAACCGTAAAGCGGATAGCGAAGGCCGGCCGCCGCATCCAGAAAGCAGGCCGCCAGCCTGCCCAGACCGCCGTTGCCGAGCCCGGCGTCCGGTTCCAGTTCAAACAGGTCATCCAGATCGAACCCGAAATCTTTCACACAGTCTGCAAACACTTCGGTCACACCCAGATTGAACAGATGGTTTTTGAGGGAGCGGCCCATCAGAAACTCCATGCAGAGGTAGTAGGCGGTCTTGCCTTTGCTGCGGTTTTGCTTTTCTGTCCATTCTCTGCGCTGTACGGAAAGGATATCCTGCACCGCCATGGCGACGGCGTTATACATTTGTTCAGGTGTTGCGCGAGATGGAGTCACGCCGAAATGGCACTCCAGTTTGGTCTGGACATTTGTTTTTGCCTGAACCTTATTATAGGCTGCGCGCATCGGAATGTCCGCCTCCTTCTTTTTATCGTGTCTTATTTTCAGCAGGGTGGAGATCACGCTGCTGCGTCTGCCCGTGTCCGGGCTCTGATTATCAGTGAAGTACATTTTCATAAAGCGCCTTGTAGGATTGCACGGAATGGTGCCAGCTGAAATCGCACGTCATGGCACGCTGTATCAAGACATCCCAATCATCTTTGTGTGTGAAGCAGCCTTCTGCCCGGCTGATGGCACCGATCATATCGTGCGCGTTGAATTGCTTGAATGTGAAGCCGTTGCCTTTGCCGTCGCCGCAGTCGGAAATGCTGTCGCCCAGCCCGCCGATCTGGTGCACGATGGGAATGGTGCCGTAGCGCAGCGCAATGAGCTGGGAGAGCCCGCACGGTTCGGAACGCGAAGGCATCAGCAGTGTGTCGGCCCCTGCGTAAATCTTGCGGGCAAGGTCGTTGGAGAACGTGATGCGGGCGCACAGCTTGCCCGGATATTGCCATTGCATTTCGCTGAAAAAGTTTTCATATTTCCAGTCGCCCGTGCCGAGCACGACCAACTGGACATGGTGCTGGAGCAGTTCCTCCAGCACGTAGCGGAGGAGCTCGATGCCCTTGGCCTGCACCAGCCGCCCGATATAGCCGACGATCATGGCGCTCGGGTCTTCCGGCAGGTTCAGCATTTTCTGAAGTCCCTGCTTGTTGACGGCTTTCTTGCCGGGGGCTTCCGGAGTGTAGTTGGCAAAGAGACATTTATCGGTGGACGGGTTGTAGTCCTCGTTGCTGATGCCGTTGAGGATGCCGCGCATCTTGTAGCCGTACATATTGAAGATACGGTCGAGCCCGAACGAAAAATACGGGTAACGCAGCTCATAGCTGTAAGACGGGCTGACGGTGGTTACCTCGTCTGAACAGACGACCGCGCCTTTCATGAAGTTTACACAGTCGTCGTAATCCATCACATGGAAGAAATAATGCGGCAGGCCGATCACGTCGTTGTAAATCTCGTAGCCGTATTTGCCCTGATATTCCACGTTGTGCACGGTGAAAACCGATCTGATTCCGGCAAAAAACGGGTTGCTGCGGTAGTAGGCCGCCAGGTAAACCGGGGTAAGCGCGGTCTGCCAGTCGTTGGCATGGATGATATCCGGCTGGAAGCCGATGTGTGGCAGCATTTCAAGCACCGCGCGGGCAAAAAAGGCAAAGCGTTCCGCGTCGTCGTAATGCCCATAGTAGTTCTGGCGTTTGAAATAGTATTCGTTGTCTATCAGATAATAGGTCACATTACCGATCTTGGACTCAAAAACCCCGCAATATTTGCTGCGCCAGGATACCGACACCTGAAAATGGCAGAGAAAATGCAGATTTTGTCTCAGCAGGCCCTGAATGCTGTCGTACAGCGGAAGTACGACCCGGCAGTCCACGCCTTCTTCCACAAGCGCCTTCGGCAGGGAGCCCGCTACATCCGCAAGGCCGCCGGTTTTGGCGAAAGGAACCGCTTCGCTCGCGGCATATAAAATCTTCATGCGTGGTTCTCCTCTCTTACACGTTCTTGATACCGCCGGAAATGGCCGAATCTGTTTTTAACCTTTGTACCATTAAAAAACGGTCTGGAGTGTTGGTGGGGTGAAAGACCACCGGGCAGGCGGAAAGGGTGGGAACCTTTTCCGCCTGCCCGGCGGGGGCCGCTGCGATCAAACAATGCTGCCGGAACTGATGAACAGGGGGTATGTGCCGTATCCCATCAGCGACCGGTCGTCGCGGACCTGCACTTCCTTGTCGATGATGCAGTAATCCAGCGTGGCATTGCTGCCCACATGGCTGTTTTTTAAAACAATGGAGTTGGAGATTTTGGTGCCGCTGCCCACCGTGACGCCGCGGAACAGGATGGAGTTTTCCACTTCTCCTTCAATGACGCAACCGTCGGCGATGAACGAGTTGGTCACCGATGCGTTTTCACCATACTGCGCGGGCACTTCGTCTCGCACACGCGTGCAGACGGAACCGTAGCGGTGGAACAGATCCTCGCGCACATCGGCATCCAGCAGGTCGATGTTGGTGCTCAGATAGTGCGGCAGCGAATCGATGCGCGCGGCATATCCGCCGAACTCCCAGCCGTATATGTGGTAGACGTCCGTGCGTTTTTGCAGGATGTCGCGGTGCAGGTCGTTCAAGCCGTACGAAGCGGCTTCGTTGATAATCTCCAGCAAAAGCGGTTTGTTGAAGACCATCAGGTGCATGCCGATCTGCTGCTCACCGGGTTTGGGGTTGGCGACGATGGCGGTGATGCGCCCGGTTTGGTCGGTTTCATAGGCGTGGATCGAAAAACTCGGCGCGCCTTCCAGCGTCTCCATGCGATAGACGGCGGTTATGTCCGCGTCGGTTTCCGCGTGCCGCTCCAGCAGCGTGCTCAGGTCCATGCTGTAGATGACGTCGCTGTCCGCCAGAATAACATAGTCGCTCTGGTTGGCGCTGAGGTAGTTGCGGATGCCGCAGAGCGCTTCCAGCCGGGTGTGATACATGCGCTGGCCGGCCAGCGGCGGCAGGAGGGACAGCCCGCCGTGTTTCCGGGAAAGATCCCAGTCTTTGCCCGAACCCAGGTGATCCATCAGGGAGCGGTAATTGCTCTGGACGATCACGCCGACATCGGTGATGTCCGACCGGTGGAAATTGGAGAGGACAAAGTCGATCAGACGATATCTTCCTCCGAACGGCACCGATGCGGTGGGGCGGTGGGCAGTCAGTTCATGCAGATTTCCGTCGGAAATGTCTGCAAAAATGATGCCGGTTGTTTTGTTGTTCATACAGCTTTCACCTCTGGAATATCAGCATCCAGCATGGTTTCTTCCATCACGATGGCGCTGCGGCCCACGTGCACACCGTCGCCCACGACGGTGATTCCGGCGACCGGTTTGCCAATCTCGTCGGAGCGGAAACCGACGATGGTGTTTTCTCCGATGATCGCCGTCTCTCCGATGACGGCTTTCTGAACCTTTGCGCCGGCACGGATGATGGCACCCGGCAGCACGATCGAATCACGCACCACGGCGCCGGCTTCGATCTTTGCGCCGCAGAACAGCACGGAATTATAGATGGTGCCGTCCACCGAGCAGCCTTCCGCCACAATCGAGTTGCGTATGACGGCATTGCACCCGGTGTAATGCGGCGGTTCGGCGGCGCTGCGGGCGTAGATGCGCCAGTTGGGGTCGTGCATGTTCAGGCCGGAAGTCGGGTTGAGCATATCCATGTTGGACTGCCAGTAGCTTTCCACCGTGCCCACGTCTTTCCAATAGCCTTCGAACGGGTAAGCAAAAATGCGTTCGCCCGCTTCAAGCATGGCGGGAATGAGGTGCTTGCCGAAGTCGTCCAGCTTGCGGCCTTCTTCAGAGGTCATGTAGGCCCGCAGTTTTTTCCAGGAGAAGATATAGATGCCCATGGAAGCGAAGTTGCTTTTCGGCCTCGCGGGCTTTTCTTCGAATTCGTAAATACTGTTGTCGCCGTTGGTGTTCATGATGCCGAAACGCGAAGCCTGATCTTTGGGCACCACCAAGCCGGCAATGGTGCAGTCCGCCTGCTTTTCACGATGGAACGCGAGCATTTTCGCGTAATCCATTTTGTAGATGTGGTCGCCGCCGAGCACCAGCAGGTAGTCGGGATTGTAGCGGTCGATGAAGGGAATGTTTTGGTAGATTGCGTTGACGGTTCCGGAATACCAGTCGGCTCCCTTGCGGTGCTGGTAAGGCGGCAGGACATGGACCCCGCCGTCCATGCGGTCGAGATCCCAAGGCTGGCCGTTGCCGATGTAGTCGTTGAGCTCCAGGGGTTGGTATTGCGTCAGCACGCCCACGGTGCTCACGCCGGAGTTGACGCAGTTGGACAGCGTAAAGTCGATGATGCGATATTTGCCGCCAAACGGAACAGCAGGCTTAGCCCTGCTCTTCGTCAGAACGCCGAGCCGGCTTCCCTGTCCGCCGGCCAACAGCATTGCGATGCATTTTGTATTCCCAGCCATAACCCATACCTCCCGCTTTCATTACGTTGAGCCGAAATTCATTTTGGTTGATGCTTCAAGAAGAGTGCCGCCATCGGCGGAACGGTGAGCGCAATGGATTGCTGGTACCCGTGGAGAGGAATCTTTTCGGTTGGCACCGGCTCCTTATTGCTTTCCCCCGTTCCTCCAAACTGTTCCGCATCCGTGTTGAACGCTTCCTGATAATAGCCGGCGGCAGGAATGCCGATCCGGTAATCGTCACGTTTTACCGGGGCGAAATTGAACAGGCAGACGAGCTCTTCACCTTTCCGGTCAATACGCCGGAACGCGATGATGTTTTGCAGGTTGTCGTCGTAAGATATCCATTGGAATCCCTCCCATGAGAAATCATTCTGCCACAAAGGCGACTGGTCGAGATAGAAGTGGTTGAGGGCCGCGGTGAAATCCTGCAGGTTCTGATGGCCTTTTTCACCGAGCAGCTGCCACTGCAGCGCGTCATGGCAGTCCCATTCGTGCACCTGGCCAAACTCGCTGCCCATGAACAGCAGCTTTTTGCCGGGGTGGGCGATCATGTAGGCCAGGAAGACGCGCACGCCGGCGAATTGCTCCGCCTTATCGCCCGGCATTTTCTCAAGCAGCGAGCGCTTGCCATGCACCACTTCGTCGTGAGAGATGGGGAGGATGTAGTTTTCGGAAAAGGCATAGTGGAACGAGAACGTGATGTCTTTGTGGTGGTCTTTACGGAAATAGGGGTCGGTGGAGACATAATCGAGCATGTCGTTCATCCAGCCCATATTCCACTTGAAATTGAAGCCCAGCCCGCCGACGTCCACCGGTTTGGTCACCAGCGGCCACGCGGTGGACTCCTCCGCGATCATCAGCGCGTTGGGGAAGCGGGAAAATACTTCCCTGTTCAGTTCCTGCAGGAACGAAACCGCTTCAAGGTTTTCGTGCCCGCCGTACTGGTTGGGCCGCCACTCGCCGTTTTTTCGGTCATAGTCCAGATAGAGCATGGAAGCGACCGCGTCCACGCGCAGGCCGTCGATGTGATATTTTTGGAGCCAGAAGATGGCGTTCGAGACGAGGAAGCTGCGCACTTCGCTTTTGCTGTAATCAAACACGCAGGTGCCCCAGGATTTGTGTTCCTGCTTGAGCGGGTCCGTATACTCATAGCAGCAGTCCCCGTCGAAGCGGTACAGCCCGTGCGCGTCTTTGGGAAAATGCGCGGGCACCCAGTCCATGATGACGCCGATGTCGGCCTGGTGGCAGTAATCCACGAAAGCCATGAAGTCCCTGGGCGAGCCATAACGGGAGGTGGGGGCGAAATAGCCGGTGACCTGGTAGCCCCAGGAATTGTCCAGCGGATACTCCATGATGGGCATCAGTTCCACATGGGTATACCCCATTTTCTGGAGGTAGGGAATGAGCTCTTCGGCCAGCTTGCGGTATTCAAACGGATTGCCGTCAGGATATTTTTTCCAGGATCCGGCATGCAGCTCATAAATGTTCATGGGAACATCGTAAGCGGATTTCTTTTCTTTCTTTTTCTGCCACTCCTGATCTTTCCAGTGATATCCCGAAAGATTGTAGTAACGCGAAGCGGTGTCCGGCCGGGTTTCCATGTGCGTGGCATAAGGGTCGCTTTTGAGAAGAGTTTTCCCATCCGCTGTTTCAATCTGATATTTGTAGATGTCGAAGCTTTTGATGCCGGGCACAAATCCTTCCCATACCCCCTGGTCGTCCACGGAGATCATCGGGTTTTTGGATGCGTCCCAGTTGTTGAAATCTCCCACAATGGAAACGGAAACTGCTTTGGGTGCCCACACACGGAACACAACGCCGGATTTTTTGCTGCGATGAGAGGAGTGCCCGCCGAAATATTCAAAGGACAGCGGGTATACGCTCTCGTGGAAACACTGTAATTCTTGTTCACGTCCTGTTTTTTTTGGTGCATTTGTGTACATTTTTCCCACCTCGGTCAACGGTTTTATGAATATGATCCGATTTTAGAGCGTTAAAAAGAAAATGTTAGAATGTTTGTGGAATTGTTCCAATCGTGACATGACAATCCAAACAAATCATGGTTAAAATCACGATTTTCTATTAGAATTTTACCATATTCACACAACATTGTAAAGACGATTGTTGTGAAAGAGTGAAAAAATAATGTAAAGATATTTCATGTGATTCTACATTGTCTACAAAATAACAAACTTTGTGGCTGGAAGGAGAAAATGCATATCCGTTGGGAATTATATGAGGCGGATACATAAAATGTGCGGAGATGCATAACGGGGGCGGTGGAAAGACCCCCTTGATGGAATATACGACTGAAGGGAGGCCTTTATGTCCGTTCCGGCGGCAAAAATACAGTGGGCCGTTTCAGGTCAGGCCTTGTTCCGAGAAGAGAAGGGACTTGTCTGTTTTGCCGGAAATGCCGTTGGGTTTCCGGCCGGAGCCAACGGCTAAAAAACCGGGAGCAGTTCATAAATGCCCAGCGCGGCAATGACGATCCCGGCCACCAGCGGGGCAAAGCGCCCAAACAGGCGCGAAGCCCAGTTTTTCCCCACGAAACAGCCTGCGCAGATCAGCGCCATACTCAAAACGGCGGTGCAGAGCGTGGTGAACAGGATGTTGACGCCCGCAATGCTGGCCCCGAGCCCCAGCCCGGCGTTGTTGAGCGTCAGCGCAAAAGCGAGGATGACCGCTTCTTTGAGGTCGATGCGTCCGGACGCGTCGGCGTCTGCTTTTTCCGGCTGCTCCAGCAGATCGCCCAGGCGGACGCCGGTTTCCTGCGGGGGACGGGCGGTTTTGGGACGGAGTGCGCTTTTGATGCTCCACAGACCGATGCCCACCAGGATCAGGCTGCCGGCGGCGGTGGCCAGCGGGTGCGGCAGGAAGCGTCCGATCAGGACGCCCACCGACATGAACAGCCAGGTGCCGGCTCCGGAAATGCCCGCAATCAGAAGATTGGCGGCAAAGCCGATCCGGATGCGGCGCATCCCGTAGGTGATGGCCACCGTGAAATTGTCCAGATTTGCCGAGAGCGCGAACAGAAAAATCGCTATCAGATCCATCAGAATCCACCCTGTCGTGCGGGTCTTGCCCGGGCATGAGGTGCCCGGCAGAACCAATATGTAGGAACATGGCGGTGCATCCGCACCGGCGGCGTGAGGCTTCCTTTTTCATCCTATTGCGAAGCGGCGTCCGCGTGACTGGAATGCGGGATTTTGCGCCTTTTGGAAAAGCCGCGGATGCTCGGCATGCGGGATGGGGGATGGTTTGCGTGGGCGGTTAAAATGGTATATAATGAAGTTCGGTCTGCGCGCCCGTTTTGTGAGCTGCCCGGCAGGCCCGTTTGGGGTGCTCGATATGCTGGACATGGTCAGGAGGGGTATCGTGCTGAAACTGGTGGCTTCGGATATGGACGGGACGCTGCTCAACAGCCAAAAGGAATTGCCCGCGCATCTGTTCCCCGTGCTGCGGCAGTTGTTCGACCGGGGGGTGCGGTTCGCCGTTGCGAGCGGGCGGCAGTATTATAATCTGCGGCAACTGTTTGAACCTGTCCAGGAACAGGTTTCGTTTATTTCGGAAAACGGTGCGATGGTCATCGACCGTGGGCGCAGCCTGTGGGTGAGCGAGATCCCCGAAGCGCTCGTCACGGCGGTGGTGGAGGCCATTCGCGGCGCCGGCGGCCTGATGCCGGTTCTCAGCGGCGAAAAAAGCGCCTATGTGGACTCCGACGTGCCGTTTTTTATGGAAAATGTGGCGTTGTATTACACGCGCTGCCAACGGGTGGGCGATGTGCTGGAGGCGGCGCGGCGCGACCGCATCTGCAAGATTGCCGTGTTCGACATGGAAAACGCCGAAACACATGCATACCCGTTGCTGCAGCCGTTTGACAACGCGCTGGGTGTCGTCCTTTCGGGCACCCACTGGGTGGATTTGATGAACCCCGGCGTCAACAAGGGAGAAGCCATTCGCGTGTTCCAGAAAGAATATGGAATCGCGCCGGATGAGTGCATGGCCTTCGGCGATTATCTCAACGATTACGAGATGCTCCAGGTCTGCGGCGAAAATTATGCGATGGCCAACGCGCACCCGAAACTCAAAGCGGTCAGCCGCCACGTGGCAAAGTCGAACGATGAAAACGGCGTGGTGGATGCGATCTGCTCGGTTTTCGGCATACAGATTTAGAACCGTGCGGCGCGGCGGTGCTCCGGGCACCCGGGCCGATACGACAAAACGGAAGGGAAAGCCGGCCCCCGCGGGGGAGAAGACGGGTCGCGGGCAGGCGGCCTTTTTCAGGGGCGGTCGGCAAAAGACGGAGGAATGAAAAAACATGTCGTATATTCGCGCATGCTGGAAAAAATATCCTGACCGGAAACGGCTGTATTTGCTCGTGGCAATGGCCGCTGTCACGCTCTTCCGGCTTTGGATGACGGCCGCCCAGCCGATCGCGTTTCTGCCGGGTCAGGAAGATGACGATACGGTGTTTCTGGCCCACGCCGCCTCTATCATCCGCGGGCACTGGCTGGGCGTCTATACCCAGAATACGCTGGTAAAAGGCGCGTTTTATTCTCTGTTCGTGGCGGGGGTCCATTTTACAGGGATCCCGCTGCTGCTTGCGCAGCAGCTCCTCTACGTGTTTGCCTGCGTCATCTTTATCGTCGCCATCCGCAAGCTGATCCCCCGCCGGGCGATCCTTGCCGTGTCGTACTGCGTGGTGCTGTTCAATCCGGGCAGCTATACCGCCACCGCCACCGCACGTGTGATCCGGGATTTTACCTGCGCCAGTTTTGCTTTCCTTGCCGTTTCAAGCATGGTGGCGATCTATGCCCGGGTCGGGGAGCGGTATACCGCATGGAAACCATGGGCGGTTCTGCTGGGTCTGTCTCTTGCGGCCACGCTGCTCACACGCGAGGACTCCGCGTGGGTACTCCCGCTGATTGTTGTGGCCAGCCTGCTATGCGCCGTTATGACCTTCTTCAAACTCAGGGGCAAGCCGCGCGTGAAAAGCCTTGCCGTCTTGGTTCTGCCGTTTGTTCTGGTGGGGGTGTGCAGCGCCGTCATCGCCGGGGCCAACGCATATGCGTACGGGAAATTTGTCACCAACGAATATGCCGACGCGAATTTCATCAACGCATACAGTGCCCTGTGCCGGATCGACGGTGGCAAATGGATGCCCAACGTACCGGTGACGAAGGCCGCAAGGCAGGCGGCGTATGCGGTCAGTCCGGCCTTCCGGGAGCTGGAACCGTATCTGGAAGGGCAAAAGATGGCGATTTTCGTTAATGCAGACGACCAGGAGACGCACGGCACGTTTTTCACCTGGAACCTGCGCAACGCGGTGGCTGCGGCGGGGTATTGCAAAAACGCGGCGACTGCCAGCGCATATTACAAGCGCCTTGCTGCCGAACTGAACGCGGCGTTTGACAGCGGAAAGCTCAAATCGTATCCCAAGACCATCAGTGTCGGTATGCTTTCCCCGTGGCGCGGCGCCTACCTTGTGCCGACTGTCAAAAAGACGCTCTATGCGATCTGGTATGACGTGACGTTCAAGGATTGCTCACCGTATCCGATCATAAGCGACCCCATGCCGGCGGGCGATGATATCTATCAGGCCGTTACCAACGAGGTGGGCAGCTGGGATAAAACGTCGGATTTCGCCGATACCTCGAAAGAGACGCCGTTTGTCCGCACATCGGGGTACATGCTGTATCAGGGCGCCATTCGCTTCAATCACCAGAAACTGACGTTCTTGAATTTGGTGACCATTGGGTATCAAAAGGTATTTCCCATCTTGTTTGTCATCGCCTGCGGCTGCTATGTTTTCCTGACGGTTTACCTGCTGGTCGGCCTGTTCCGGAAACGAAAACTGCGTTTCGGACCGCACTGGCTGGTCTGCACAGGTGTTTTCCTGACGTTTTTCCTCCGCGTGCTGATCTTCGCCTATGGCTTTGTCAGCTCGGAAGTGCCGATCATTCCGCAGTATATGGTGTCGGCATATTTCCAGATGGCGTTCTTTGTTTGCTTCACCATCGGGACGACGATCCTGGTTCTTCGGAAGCGTATCGAAGCCGTGAAGCCCCGCGAGCTTACACGCTGAGAACCTTCCACCCGCGCCGCCTGTTTACTTCTTTGCCGGAATGCGTTACAATACAAGTGCGCCGTATGCGGACGGGCAGCGCGGAAACGCGCTTTTTCGCGCACAAGGGGTGGATTTCGCAGTCGGCGCGGCATTTGTGGCCACGCCGCGTTTTTTGAAGAAAAAGTAATAGGTTTGTAATAAAAGTGTAACCACCGGCGGCGGGAGTGGTGCTATAATTTGTGGTAGGAAATCATGTTGCCGAAGTTCAGTTGGCAATTTTTCCGATTACATTGTCCCTCCATTTTTTGTGCCGGCTTTGACCGGCGTTTTTTTTTGCTTTACATGGCCGCCCGCCCGCTGTGCGGCGGGAAAAACGGGCGGCCGGGTCGGCTCGGCGATGCCGGAAAGGATGTCACGCGTGCGTAAGGGTTTAAAATGGCTGCTCTGCGGTATGGTTCTTTTGCTGGCGGCGGCGCTGTCGGGCTGCACGGTCGTGTCCACCGACGTCACGGCGCTGATGAACCCGCCGAAGCTGACCAAACAGCAGCAGGCCATCGAGCAGGCGCTCGCAAGCGCGCTGGGCGGCGGGTCGCCCACCCTCAAATACCCGCACAACGGCGACTACCGTTCCTCCTTCGTACTGCACAGCTTCGACCACGGCGCCACCAATTCGGTGCTGGCTTTTTACAGCCCCACCAAAGAAAAAAGCGGCACCCACATCATGGTGCTGCATCAGGCGGGCTCTAAATGGAAGGAAACCTGCGACATCAGCGGGGACGGCAACGAAGTTGACCGGATCGTGTTCGGTGATTTCGACGGCAGCGGCACCGAGGAACTGGCCGTGGGATGGACCTCGTTCACAAGCACCGACATGGCGCTGGGCATCTATGCGTTCCACGGCAACAATTATGAGAAGATCTACCGCGACACCTATACGGAGATGATCCGCGCGAACATGACCGGCGGCAACCGCGACGATCTGTTGCTGCTGAAGCTTGACGGCGCCGACAAAAAGGCATCTGCAGAGCTGGTGGGCGCCGCCGCCGGTTCGGTCGGGCCGGTCAGCCAGGCACCGCTCGACAGCACCGTGACCGGTTACGCCGGCCTGTATCCCACCAGTGAGGACGGGTCTCCGGCCGTGCTGATCGACAGCCGTAAGGGCCCCGATAAGATGGTGACGGAGATGGTGCTTTGGAAAAACGGGCAGCTTACCTCCCCGCTGTATGACCCGGACCAGAAAATGGCGAATGCGGAGACCCTGCGCGATGTGTCCGTTACCTGCCAGGATATCGACGGGGACGGCAGCATCGAGATCCCGGTACCGATCGAGCTTCCCGGCTATGAAGAGATCAGCGGCACAAAATCCGCCGAAAAAATCTGGAAAGTGCAGTGGATGATCTGGAAAAACGGCGCGCTGGTCCCCAAACTCTCCTCGGTCATCAACAGCACGGAGGGATACACGTTTCTTTTTCCGGCAAAATGGGAGACCGGCACGCAGACGATCACCGTTCAGCGGGAGAACGGCGATTCCGACTGGGCGTTTTATGAATGGAACCCCGCCACGCGGACGGTGGGCGCGCACCTGTTTGATATCCTGGCGTATTCCAGCGATGTGTGGAGTACCGTGAGCGCAAACACCGCTTTGCAGCGTATAGACGAAAGCGACGGCATGGTGTATGCCTATCAGGCTGATGCAGCGGGCGCAAACAGCCCGTATATGCTGGATATCGGTACGGTGCGCCAGCAGTTCAAACTGGTGGACTGAGCGGCAGGCTTTGAAACAGACGGGCGCCCCGGGCGCGGCGGCGGGCAGACGGAAAGAAGGAGATTGCATGACCAAGACCATCCTGGTGGTGGAAGACGAGCAGGCCATCCGTGAGTTTGTCATCATCAATCTCAAACGGGCCGGCTATGAAGTGCTGGAAGCAGGCACGGGCGAGGCGGCGCTCAAGCTGTATGAGTCACACGGGAACGAGATCCGCATCGCGCTGCTGGATATCATGCTGCCGGGGATAGACGGCTTTGCCGTCTGCCGGGAACTGCGCCAGAAAAGCAAGACGCTCGGCATCATCATGCTCACGGCGCGCACGCAGGAGATGGACAAAGTGGGCGGGCTGATGATTGGTGCGGACGACTATGTGACCAAGCCGTTCAGCCCGTCCGAACTGGTGGCGCGGGTGGATGCGCTCTATCGCCGGCTGAACCTCGAAGCCGGTGAAAAAGAGGACGAAAACGGCATCGTGTCGGGGGATTTTGTGCTGAATACGAAAAGCCGCACGTTTTACCGGCGCGGCCAGCCCATTGAACTGACACAGATGGAATACCAGATCATGAAATATTTTCTGGAGAACCCGGACACGGCGCTTTCCCGCGGGGATATTCTCAACCATGTGTGGGGCGAGGATTATTTCGGCGAACTGAAGATTGTGGACGTCAATATCCGCCGGCTGCGGATGAAAGTGGAGGAAGATCCGTCGGCCCCCCGCCATATTCTCACGGTATGGGGGTTCGGATACAAGTGGAGCAAAGGAGAACCCGCGTAAAGACACAGCCCGGCGGGCTGCTCTGCGCGGACGGCAGGAGCGTCATCCATGAAATTCAGGCAGGTCTTCATATTTAAAGGCATCACCCGGCGGTGGGTGTTCAACAGCATGGGCATCATCGTCGCCATCCTCGGCATCGTGTGGGTCGTATTTGCCTTTGCCGTGCACAACTACTATTACAGCGCGGTGCAGAGTTATCTCACCACCGAGGCGCGGGTGCGCGCCACCCAGTTCACGCGCGACATCGACCCGCAGACTCCGGATTTCTACGCTACCGCGAAGGATTTTGTGGCCAGCTTCTCGGACAGGGGTATTATGGAGCTGCTCATCCTGAACAAAAAGGGCGACGTTCTGCTCACCTCCAGCGATTTCTTGCCCGACCAGAAGCTCTCCATGCCGGATTTCACGCAGGCGAGCGCATCCGCGCAGGGCCTTGGCAACTGGATGGGCGTGAACGCCTCCACAGGGGAAAAGGTGATGGCGGTCACCAGCATCCTGCGCGATTCTCAGGGTAAAGAGCTGGGCGCCGCGCGTTATGTGGTCTCGATGACGGAGGTGGACTGGCAGATTGCTCTGTTCTCGCTCATCAGCGGCATCATCTGCATTGCCATCATTCTGTTCGTTCTGTTTTCGGGGATGTATTTCATCAATTCCATCGTGGTGCCGGTGCGCGAAGTGACCGCCATGGCGGGGCGCATCGCGTCCGGCGATTACAACGCCCGCATCGGCAAAAGCTATGACGACGAAATCGGCGCGCTCTGCGACACCATCAACAACCTTGCCGGGGAGCTCGGCACGGCCGACCGCATCAAAAACGATTTCATCTCCTCGGTCTCGCACGAACTGCGCACGCCGCTTACCGCCATCAAAGGCTGGGCGGAAACCATCCAGGGCTGCGCACCCGGCGATACCGACACCATTCATAAGGGCATGCGCGTCATCACGGATGAAACCGGGCGGCTCTCCGCCATGGTGGAAGACCTGCTGGATTTTTCGCGGATGCAGAGCGGCCGTTTCCGCATGGCCATCGACAAGATCGACATCCTCGCGGAAATGGGCGAGGCCGTGCTGATGTTTTCCGACCGCGCGCACCGCGAGGGCCTGACGTTCATATACAACGAGCCGGCCAGCCTGCCGCCCATGATGGGCGACCGCAACCGGCTGCGGCAGGTGTTCGTCAATATCCTGGACAACGCGTTCAAATATTCAGACGCGGGCGGCGTGGTCAAGGTGGATGCGATCGACTGCGGCAACCATGTCCGCATTATTGTCAGCGATACGGGATGCGGCATCCCGGCAAGGGATCTCTCCCGTGTCAAACAGAAGTTTTTCAAGGGCAACGCCACGCGGCGCGGCTCCGGTATCGGGCTTGCGGTAGCGGACGAGATCGTCTGCCTGCATGGCGGCACGCTGGAGATCGCCAGTGAGGAAGGCAAGGGCACGGCCGTTACCATTACGCTGCCGGTCATTTCCAAATAGGCGGTTGTGGGCCGGCCGACAAACGGAGGAGTTTGCAAGTGACAACGACGAACCATCGCACGATGATCGGCGGGCAGGCCGTGATCGAGGGCGTGATGATGCGCGGCCCGCAGTCCACCGCCATGGCGGTGCGCAGACCGGGCGGCGAGATCCATCTGGAAACCTGGGAAAACAGCAGCATCCGCGACCGCTGGCCCATTCTGGGGCTGCCTATCCTGCGCGGGGTGGTCAGTTTTGTGGAAATGCTGGTGTTCGGCTACAAGACGTTGATGACCTCGGCCGAGATCTCCGGCATGCTGGAGGAAACCGATCAGGAGGCCGTGCGGGCGGATGCCGCATCGCCTTCGGAGCAGACGGACACCGCCGCGGCGGCAAAAGAAGATGAATCGGATGCGCCGTCCTCCAAAGGGATGACGGCGGTGGCGGGCTTCTCCATGGTGCTGGGCCTGCTGCTGGCTGTGGGGCTGTTTCTTGTGCTGCCGGCCGTGCTGGTCAAATATACATCCGGCGTCGTCCACTACGGCGCCTTCCGCTCGCTGGCGGAGGGCGCCGTGCGGCTGGGGCTGTTCGTGGGCTATCTGGCGCTGCTTTCGCGTATGGAGGATGTCAAGCGCCTGTACGGTTACCACGGCGCGGAGCACAAGACCATCTACTGCTATGAACACGGGGACGAGCTGACGGTGGAGAACGCCCGCCGCTACACCCGCCTGCACCCGCGCTGCGGCACCAGTTTCCTGCTTATTGTCATCATCATCGGCATCGTGGTTTCCTCGTTCATCACCTGGGATAATCTGGCCGTGCGGGTGTTGCTCAAGCTGCTGCTGCTGCCGCTGGTGGTGGGCGTTTCGTATGAGATCATCAAGTTTGCGGGACGGCATGACACCGGTCTGATGCGCGCCGTGCTGGCGCCCGGACTCTGGCTGCAAAAGCTGACCACCCGCGAGCCGGACGACAGCCAGTTGGAAGTAGCCATCCGTTCACTTCAGGCGGTGCTCACGGGCAACCGCGCGGACGATGCGTGGTGAGCGGGGCGGCGGTATGACGGCGCGCGCGCTCTACCGCGCTATTCGGCAGCGGCTGACGCAGGCGGATAAACCGGCGTTCGACGCCGCCTGCCTGCTTGAGAAGCATGTGCGTCTCCGGCGGGAGGAACTGCCCCTGCGCGGCGACACGCCCGTGGCGGAAGACGTCTGCACCGCGCTGTGGGCCGACGTGGAGCGCCGCGCGGCGGGTGAGCCGCTGCAATACCTGCTGGGCGAATGGGAGTTTATGGGCCTGCCGTTCAAGGTGGGGCCGGGTGTACTCATCCCGCGGCCGGAGACGGAACTGCTGGTGGAAGCGGCTATTGCGTATCTGAACGTGCAGCCGCCGGATGCCGCCGCGCCGCGCCTGCTGGAGCTTTGCGCGGGGAGCGGGTGCGTGGCCATCTCGGCGGCGCGCGCCACCGGTTGCGAAGCCGTCTGTCTCGAATATTCCGCCGACGCATTGGGTTATCTGCGGGCAAACATCGCCCTGCACGGGTTGGAAGACCGTGTCCGCGCGGTGGAGGGGGACATGCTCCTGCCGCCGCGCGGCGTATTGTCCGGCTCGTTTGACGTGCTGCTCTGCAACCCGCCGTACATCCGCACGGAGGAGCTGCCCGCGCTCCAGGCGGAAGTGCGCCGCGAGCCGGTGTTGGCACTGGACGGCGGGCCGGACGGCCTGCGTTTTTACCGGGCGCTCTGCGCGTGGGTGCCGGTGCTGCGCCCCGGCGGCCTGCTTGCCTGCGAGGTGGGCATGGGGCAGGCGGAAGATGTGGCGCGCCTGCTGGAAGACGCGGGACTTTGCAATGTGGCGGTGCGTAACGACTATGCGGGCATCGGGCGGATGGTCCGGGGATACCGGGCGAAAGCCGATCAATAACAATAGGAGGGCCGGCTTCGGCTTATGAACGATATTTTTGCAATCGACAAATCTGTTGAGGATGCTTCGGAGGAGGCGCTGCGCGTTTGCGCGCCCGCGTTTGCGCGTATCGAGCGGATGGCGGCACAGAACAGCCGCAAAGTGCTGGCGGCGTTCGCCGCAAACCGCGTGAGCGAATCGCACTTCGCGCCGTCCACCGGTTACGGCTACGGCGACCGCGGGCGCGACACGCTGGATGCGGTGTTTGCGCAGGCGCTGGGCACCGAGGACGCACTGGTGCGCCACCATTTTGTTTCCGGCACACACGCCATTTCCACCGCGCTGTTTGCGGTGCTGCGCCCCGGCGACGTGCTGCTTTCCTGCTCCGGCCTGCCGTATGATACGCTGCACGGCGTCATCGGCCTGCGGGGCGAGGGGCAGGGCTCTCTGAAGGATTACGGCGTGCTCTATGAGCAGATCGACTTGCTGCCCGACGGCGCACCTGATCTGGATGCGGTGGCCGCCCGCCTGCGCAGGGGCAAGGTGAAAGTGGCCTATCTCCAGCGTTCGCGCGGCTACAGCCTGCGTCCGTCGCTCTGCATCGACGTCATTGCAGCGCTGTGCGAGACGGTCAAACGCGTTTCCCCCGATACGCTCGTGGTGGTGGATAACTGCTACGGCGAGTTTGTGGAGGACAGAGAGCCGCCGGAGGTGGGCGCCGACCTCATCATCGGTTCGCTCATCAAGAACCCCGGCGGCGGCATGGCCGATTCGGGCGGATATATCGCCGGGCGGCACGATCTGGTCGAACTGGCGGGCTACCGTCTCACTGCGCCGGGCGTGGGGCGCGAGGTGGGCGCCAGTTTGGGCAACACGCGCGCAATGTTCAAAGGACTGTTCTTTGCACCGCATGTCACCGCGCAGGCGCTGAAAACGGCGGTGTTCGCGGCGGCGCTGTTCGAGCAGTTTGGCTTTGGCGCCACGCCGCGCTGGGATGCGCCCCGCACCGACATCATCGAAACCATCGAGCTTGGAAATGCCGACGCGCTGGTGGCGTTCTGCCAGGGGCTGCAGAGCGGCTCGCCCATTGATGCGTTTGTGCGGCCGGAGCCGTGGGATATGCCGGGGTACGACAGCCCGGTGATCATGGCGGCGGGTGCGTTCACGCTGGGCGCGTCCATCGAGCTTTCGGCCGACGCGCCTCTGCGCCCGCCCTATGCCGTGTGGATGCAGGGCGGCCTGACGTTCGAGACCGGCATGCTGGGCGTGCAGTGCGCCGCGCAGGCGCTGCGCAAAGGCGGCTTTCTCAAATAAAAACAGACAAAACACAGAAGGCTTCCCGGTCCACCCGTGACCGGAAAGCCTTCTGTGTTGTAGGATGCGGGCGTTTTATTTGCCTGCCCTGTTTTCGTTTTCGCCATAGACATACCGGCCGCCGCGCAGAAACGAGGCCACCGCCGCCACCACCGACATGGCCGCGGACATATAAAATGCCAGCCGCAGGCTGGACATCACTGCGGGCGCGATGGTAAGCGGGAAGAACCGGGTGCCCAGCAGCGTGGCGCGCGAAGCGGCGGGCAGCGCCGAGAGGATGGATGCGGGTACCAGGTTGCTCATGGGATTGTATCCCAAAAATGCCGAGAACAGCGCCACCGTGGGCGGAAGTTGGGAGATGCGCGCCGCCGCGGCCGCCGGCACGCCCTGTGCCGCCATGCCCTGCTCCAGCACCGGCGGCAGCTGGTGCACCATCCCCAGCAGGAGAATGGTGAAGTAGAGCGTCATGCTCAGGGCGATGCCGGTGTTCTGAATGGTGGAGCGCATGCCGGCCGACGCGCCGCGCTGGTTGGCCGGCACGGCGTTCATGATGGCGGTGGTGTTCGGTGCGGAGAACATGCCCATGCCGAAGCCCAGCACAAGCAGCAGGAGGAAGAACACGCCGTAGCTGAAATTGGCGGGCAGGAATGTCAGCAGGATGAAGCCGACGGCCGTGAGTACCATGCCGCCGGTGGAGAACCAGCGCGCGCCGAAACGGTCGGAAAGCATGCCGCTCAGCGGCCCCATGGCGAAGAAGCCCGCCATCATCGGCAGCATGTAAATGCCCGACCAGAGCGGTGTGGATGCGAAGCTGAAGCCGTGCAGCGGCAGCCAGATGCCTTGCAGCCAGATGATGAGCATGAACTGCAGGCCGCCGCGCGCCACAGAGGAAAGGAACAGGCTGATGCACCCGCAGGAAAACGCGCGGATGCGGAACAGGCGCAGGTGGAACATGGGGTTTTTCACCCGCAGCTCCACCAGTATGAACGCGGCCAACAGCAGCACGCCGACGATGCAGCCCACAATGACGAACGGGTTGCGCCAGCCCATTTTGTCGCTGCCATAGGGCATGATGCCGTAGGTGAGCGCGAGCAGCAGCACGGTGAGCCCCACCGCGAAGGTGATGTTGCCCGGCCAGTCGATCTTCTGCGAGCGGTCGGGGCGGGTGGTTTCCTTTAGTTTGAGATAGGCCCAGACGGTGCCGAACAGGCCGGCCGGCACGCTGACGAGAAACACCAACCGCCAGTTGATGTCCGCAAGTAGGCCGCCCGCGATCAGCCCAACGAGAGAGCCGCCGATGCCTGCGATCTGGTTGATGCCCATGGCCATGCCGCGCTGATGGGAGGGAAAGGCATCGGTGATGATGGCGGTGCTGTTGGAAAAGAGAAAGCCCGCGCCCACGCCCTGGAGCAGCCGCAGTACGATGAGCTGCTGCACACCGGCCACGCCCCGCCCGGGCACGAGGAACAGCAGCACCGAGGTGACGGCGAACACGGCAAATCCCATGTTATACAGCCGCACCCGGCCGTAGATGTCCGATATGCGGCCGAATGAAACGAGCAGCGTGGCGGTCACCACGGTGTAGCCCATCAGCATCCAGAGCATATAGGGCACGTTGCTCGCCTGCATGGGGTCCACATGCATCCCGCGGAAGATCGCGGGCAGGGAAATGAGGATGATGTTGCTGTTGAGCGCCGCCATCAAAATGCCCAGCGTGGTGTTGGAAAGCGCCAGCCATTTGTAATGGGAAGGGAGAGGCCGTCCGGCGGACGCGGTGGAAACGGTTTGGTCTTGCAAGGCAAACAGTCCTTTCTTTTGGAAACCGCGGATTGCATGGAGAGTGCGTGGCTGGCCGAGACTGTTTTTTGTTCGGCAAGGACGAAGGCGCGCGAATACTTGCCGTATGCGGAGCATTTTGGACGCAGCCGTGCGCTCGGAATGAATCGGTGGTTCCTTTGGGGGTTTTGCCACGAAAGTCCTGTATTTCATCGGCGCGGGGCACGGGTGCCCCCGCACGCGTACTTGACAATCACAGCCGTTTCCATTATAACTAGAGTTAGTTGAGTATGCAACTATATGAATCAAATACGGGATTTTACGCAAAAAGCAGGCTGCTTTTTACAAGGGTTTTGTATAATTCTGAAGGAACAGCCCGCGCGCCGGCGGGCGGACAGAGGTGCGAAACAGTGGACAGTGAACAGTTCATCGGGCGGTATATTTCCATGCTCTACCGGTTTCGGAAGAGCTTTATGAGCAGGCGGCTGGGCGATTTCGGACGCGTGGCGGGACTGTATGTGTTTTTGCTCACGCTTGAGCGGCACGACGGCCAGAACCAGGAGCAGATCTCCGAGCGGCTGGGCATCGACAAGGCAACCACCTGCAAGGCCCTGCAGAAGCTGGAGCGGCAGGGGTATGTCCGGCGCGAGGTGGACGAGCGCGACCGCCGTGCCTATCGGGTGTATCTTGCCAAGGCCGGGCACGCCGTTTTGCCCGCCATCCGAGGGGCCATCCGCGAATGGGACGCGCTGGTGACGGCGGAACTCACCGAAGAGGAAGAACAGGTGCTTTCCGGCCTGCTGCGTCGGCTGGCGGAAAAAGCGCGCGGCGCCATTTCCGACCCGCCGCGGCAGGAATCCTAGCAGTTTTGCGGTCTGCGGCGCGGAAAGAAAAAACGAAGGCGGGTTCCGTCGGTTTTGTTGCTTTTGCTTTGAAAAAACGCTATAATAACAGGAAGAAAGCGGCATGTCAGGAGGGCGCGGAATGGATTCCAGAAAACGTACGGCGGCGGCCGTTCCTGCCAATACGGCAGACGATAAACAGAAGGCACTGGCCACGGCGCTGGCCAACATCGAAAAGCAGTTCGGCAAGGGCGCGGTGATGCGTCTGGGGCAGAATGCGGCGATGAATGTGGCGTCCATCTCCACCGGTTCCGTTTCGCTGGATCTGGCGCTGGGCATCGGCGGCGTGCCGCGCGGGCGCATCGTGGAGATCTACGGGCCGGAGTCGTCCGGCAAGACCACGGTGGCGCTGCATATCATTGCGCAGGCGCAGAAAGCGGGCGGCAGCGCGGCGTTCATCGACGCCGAGCACGCGCTTGACCCGGTCTATGCCAAAGCGCTCGGCGTGGATGTGGACGCGCTGCTGGTCTCGCAGCCGGATAACGGCGAGCAGGCGCTGGAGATCGCGGAGGCGCTGGTGCGCAGCGGCGCCATCGACGTGCTGGTGGTGGATTCGGTGGCCGCGCTGGTACCCCGTGCGGAGATCGAGGGCGATATGGGCGACAGCCATGTGGGCCTGCAGGCGCGCCTGATGTCGCAGGCGCTGCGCAAGCTGGCCGGCGCGCTCTCCAAATTCAACTGCGCGGCGGTGTTCATCAACCAGCTGCGTGAAAAGGTCGGCGTGGTGTACGGCAACCCCGAGGTGACCACCGGCGGCCGCGCGCTGAAGTTCTATTCTTCGGTGCGGATGGACGTGCGCAAAAAAGAAGCGATCAAAAACGGGGATGAGGTCATCGGTACGCGTACCAAGGTCAAGATCGTGAAAAACAAGGTCGCGCCGCCGTTCAAGGTGGCCGAATTCGATATCATGTACGGCACCGGCATCTCCCACGAGGGCGAGATCCTCGACCTCGCCGTGGAGAAAGACATCATCCACAAGAGCGGCTCATGGTTCTCGTATCAAGACAGGCGGCTGGGGCAGGGGCGCGACAATGTGAAGAAGCTGCTGGAAGAAGACCCCGCGCTGGCCGAGGAGATCGAGAAGCAGGTGCGCGCCGCGGGTAAGGAAGAACCCGCCGAAGAACCGGTAAAGGGCAAAAAGGCCCCGGCCGGAGCCGCCGCGCCTGCGGCGCAGGCGGATGACGACGACCTGGACGCACTGCTGGGCGTGGGGGACGATGAGCCGACGGCGGTATCGGCCCGCTCCAAGGCGGCCAGCATAGATGTGGAGGCAGACGATATTTGAGTACGGTGGTCACTGCGGTCCGCCTGCTCAAAAACGGGCGGTACGGCCTGTTTTCGGATGATAGATTCCTCTGTTCGCTCAGCGGCGGCGCGCTGCTGGAGGCGGGCGTCGCCAAAGGCGACGCGCTGGAAGATGAGGAACTTGAAAGCCTGTTTGCCCGCGCACAGGCGGACAAGGCGCGCAACAAAGCGCTGCGCCTGCTGGCGGGGCGCGACCACGCCAAGGCGGAGTTGGCGCGTAAAATCGCCCGCACCGAGGGCGCGGAAGCGGCCGAAGCGGCGGCGGACGAGATGGAGCGCGCAGGCCTGCTGGACGACCGCGCGTTTGCCGAGCGCTTTGCGCGCGAGCTGTATGGCAGGAGGCTGTACGGCCGGCGGCGCGCCGTGCTGGAGCTTTGCCGGCGCGGCGTGGCCCGAACGCTCGCGGAAGAAATCTGCGCGGAGCTGGACGGTGAGCCGGTCCGCCGTGCGGCGGCGTTTTTGGAAAAGAAATACCCGCACGCGTCCGCTGATGAGAAAGACAGACGGCGCGCGCTCGCGGCGCTGGAACGCGCGGGTTATGACTGGGATACGGCGCGCGAAGCGCTGGGGTGGGACACGACCGCGTAACGCTTGGGTTATGCAGTTGTGTTTTGTCGTATGGTGAGCCGCGCCGCCCGTCGGGCGGCTGAACGGGTGTGCTCCGGCACGCCGGGAGGAATCAATGGAAAACACACCGATCCGGGTGGGAATGATCTCGCTGGGATGTCCTAAAAACCAGGTGGACGCCGAAGTAATGCTTGCGAAGCTGACCGGTGAGGGGTTCACTCTCACGCCGCACGCCGACGCAGCGGATGTGGTGATTGTTAATACCTGCGGTTTCATCGAGGACGCCAAAAAGGAGTCCATCGAAAATATACTGGAAATGGCGCAGCTCAAAAAAGAGGGCGCCATCCGCGGGCTGGTGGTCACCGGCTGTTTGTCCGAGCGGTATTTCAAGGAGATGCGGCAGGAGTTTCCGGAGGTCAACTGCATTTTGCAGGTGGGCCGGGCAGGAGACATCGCCGAGGCCGTGCGCGCGGCGGCTGACGGCGGCACGCTCGATTTCTCCGGGCGGCCGGAAAGCCTGGCGGCCGGCGGTACGCGCGTCCTCACCACATTGCCGTTTTACAGCTACCTCAAGATCGCCGAGGGCTGTGACAACCACTGCACCTACTGCATCATTCCCAAACTGCGCGGCCGGTATCGCAGCCGCCCACTGGACGATCTGGTGCGTGAGGCGGAGCAGTTGGCGGCGCGCGGCGTGCGCGAGCTGACGCTGGTGGCGCAGGACACCACCCGCTACGGCACGGATCTATCCGGCGGCAAACGAATGCTGCCGGAGCTGCTGCGCCGCTTTTGCCGCATCGACGGCCTGCACTGGGTGCGCCTGCTCTATTGTTACCCCGAAGCCCTCGACGACGAGCTGATCGACACCATCGCATCCGAGGAAAAAGTGGTGCCCTATCTCGATATGCCCATCCAGCATGTCAGCCCGCGGGTGGTGCGCGCCATGAACCGCCGGATGTCTAAAGCGGAGATCACCGCGCTGGTGTGCAAACTGCGCGCACGCATCCCGGACGTAACGCTGCGCACCACGCTCATTGTCGGTTTCCCGGGCGAAACGGAGGAAGAGTTCGCCGAGCTGGCCGCGTTTGTGCGGGAGACGCGCTTTGAGCGGCTGGGCGCGTTTGCCTATTCGCAGGAGGAGGGCACCCCCGCCGCCGAATTGCCCGGCCAGATCGACGAGGACGTGAAGAAGCGCAGGCAGGAGCAGATCATGGAAGAACAGATGTTGGTGGCCGACGCAAACAACCAGCGCCGTCTGGGCAGCACCGTCGAGGTGCTGGTGGAGGGTTATGACCGCTATGCCGGGTGCTGGTTCGGGCGCAGTGCGGCGGAAGCCCCGGAGATCGACGGCAAAATCTTCATCCGTTCGCAGAAGACAAACCGGCCGGGCACGTTCGTGTCCGTGCATCTCGATGAGGTGTGTGGGGACGACCTGATCGGCAGTCTGGAAGAAGGGGAGATGCAGGCTTGAATACACCCAACAAGCTTACGGTATTTCGCATGATCCTGGTGCCGGTATTTATGGTGTTCGCGCTGCTGCCCGCCGGGCGCTGGCGGCTGCTGGCCGCGTTGGCGGTGTTCATCGTCGCCTCGGTGACCGACCTCATCGACGGCAAGCTGGCCCGCAAGTACAACCAGGTTACCACCTTCGGCAAGTTTATGGACCCGCTGGCCGATAAGCTGCTGGTCTGCGCGGCGTTGGTCGTTTTCGTGCAGATCGGGCTGGCCAGCACTTGGGCGGTGGTGCTCATCATCGCACGTGAATTTCTGGTCACGTCCCTGCGCCTGCTGGCGGCCGGCAGCGGCGAAGTCATCCCCGCCAATATCTGGGGCAAGGTCAAGACCAACAGCCAGATGTACGCCATCATCCTTGCACTGCTGGTGGCGGGGCTGGGCGGTCCGCTCTGGATCGGCTATCTGCTGGTGTGGGCAGCGGCGGTCTTCACGGTTATTTCGGGCCTGCAATACCTCTGGGCCTACCGGAGGTATATCGACACCACCAAATAAACCAATCGTAAAACACGGGCCTGCGCCCGTCATCATATGGGGAAATCCCCTCATCGAACAAACAGGAGGAATCGAATATCATGCGTGAAGGCAACATTCAGGTACATTCGGACAATATTCTGCCCATCATCAAAAAATGGCTGTATTCCGACAAGGATATTTTTCTGCGCGAACTGGTTTCCAACAGCTCGGACGCCATCCGCAAGCTGGAGCGGCTGGCCGGGATGGGCGAGGCGGAAAAGGACGACGCCAAGCCGTTCATCCATGTTTTCGTGGATAAGGACGACAAAACCCTGCGCGTGGAAGACAACGGCCTCGGCATGACCGAGGAGGAAGTGGAAAAATACATCACGCAGGTGGCGTTCTCCGGCGCCGAGGAATTCGTAAAAAAATACAAGGATCAGCCCGGCGACGAGGGCGGCATCATCGGGCACTTCGGCCTGGGGTTCTATTCGGCGTTCATGGTGGCAGACAAAGTGGAGATCGACACGCTGAGCTACCAAAAAGACGCCAAACCCGTGCATTGGCAGTCCAAGGGCGAGTCGGCCTACGAGATCGGCGAGGGTACGCGCACCACGCGCGGCACGACGGTGACGCTGCATATTTCGGGCGAAGAAGTGGAATTTCTGGAGGAAGGCCGCATCCGGGGCATGCTGCGCAAATACTGCCAGTTCATGCCGTATGAGATTTTCCTCAACCCCAAAGCGCCGGAAGAAGCCAAAGAGGGTGAGGAAGCGCCCGCCGGATCCCGCCCGGTGAACAACCCCCATCCCCTCTGGTTGAAAGCGCCCAAAGACTGCACCAAGGAGGAATACGAGCAGTTCTACACCGAGCTGTTCATGGATTTCAATCCGCCGTTATTCTGGATTCACCTCAACGTGGATTACCCGTTCAATCTCAAGGGCATCCTGTATTTTCCGCAGCAGGCCGACAAGGTGGAGGTTCAGCCCGGCGAGGTCAAGCTGTATAACAACCAGGTCTATATTGCCGACAACATCAAGGAAGTCGTGCCGGAATTTCTCCTGTTGCTCAAGGGCGTAATCGACTGCCCCGATTTGCCGCTGAACGTGTCGCGCAGCTTTTTGCAGAACGACGGCGATGTGCAGAAGATCTCCAGGCACATCACTAAAAAGGTGTCCGACAAGCTGCACGAGATCTTCAACAACGAGCGCGAGAACTACGAGAAATACTGGGACGACATCGCCCCGTTCATTAAGTTCGGCTGCATCCGCGACGAGAGCTTCTATGAGCGCGTGAAGGATATCGTATTGCTCAAATCCATCAACGGCGGGTATAAAACGCTGATGGATTTCCCCAAAGACAAAGACAATCAGATCTTTTATGTCTCTAATCTGGATCTTCAGGCGCAGTATGTCCGCCTGTTCAAGGAAGAGGGCAAAGACGCCGCCGTCTTGTCGCATATGATCGACAGCCATTTCATCAGTTTTTTGGAATATAAGGAAAAAGAGATGAAATTCGTGCGCATCGACGCGGACATCAGCTATGCGGTCAAGGACGGCGAGGCGGGTGGAAATGCCGAAGCAGTCGCGTCTTCCTTTAAGGAACTGCTGGGCAAAGACGATCTGACGGTGAAGGCCGAGCGGCTCAAAAATTCCGCCACGCCCGCCGTCATGCTTCTCGAGGAAAATGCCCGCCGGTTCCAGGAGATGAGCCGGATGTATCAGGGCGGCCCGGCCGCGCCAGCGCCGCAGGGCACGCTCATCCTTAATCTGGAAAATTCCGTGGTGCAGGCGCTGCCCACGCTGGGAAAAGACCGCGCCGCGCTGCTCAGCCGCTATATCTACGATCTGGCACAGCTGGGGCAGAAGCCGCTGACGGCGGAGGAAATGTCCGGTTTTATGGAGCGCAGCGCGAAGCTGCTGGCACTTGCGGCCGGGCAGAGCGAAACGTCCGGAACCGCGGCGCCCGAAAAGGAATAACAGCGGAGCGGGTCTGTTTGTGCAGAATTTCACCGGAAAGCGCCATAGCCGAGGTATGTTTGTCGAAGGATGGAAAAAAATTCCCGTTTCGTGTCTTGACAAACGGCTGTGAGTGCGGTACAATAATATTGTAATCATTACAGCATAACGATCGCAGGGGGGGGGTGCAGAGTGGTCCAGACCACGGATTTGGCGGCCGAACTGGTGCGGCATGGGATTCGTCCTTCCATGCAGCGGCTGCGCATTTTTGAATATCTGAGGGAATCCAAGAGCCATCCCACTGCGGACGATGTGTTTAAAGCGCTGTTGCCGGACAATCCGTCGCTTTCCAAAACGACCGTATACAACACCTTGGGCCTGTTTGTACGGGAGCATTTGGCGCGCCAGCTCTCCATCGAGGACGGTGAGGCGCGTTATGACGGTGATACCTCGGTGCACGGGCATTTCCGCTGCACCCGCTGCGGCGCGGTTATGGATTTTCCAGTGGAGATCGGGCAACTGGCCGTACAGGGGCTGGATGGTTGCACGGTGGAAACTCAAGATGTGTTTTTTCAGGGCGTTTGCAGCAAATGCCTTGAGAATTCCAAATAAGTCTGCGCGGGTCTTTCCAGCGACGGATGGATTTTGTGTGGAAATGAAGGAGTGTTTGATACATGAAAGATCTGAAGGGCACGAAGACGGAGCAGAACCTGCAGACCGCTTTTTCCGGCGAATCCCAGGCGCGCAACAAATATACATATTTCTCGCAGGTTGCGGCCAAAGAGGGTTATCAGCAGATCGGCGCCATTTTCGAGGAGACGGCGGGCAACGAGCGCATGCATGCCAAGCTGTGGTTTGAATATCTGGGCGGCATCAGCGATACGGAAGCCAATCTGAAATCGGCCGCGGCGGGCGAGCACTACGAGTGGACCGATATGTACAAGACCTTTGCTGAAGAAGCCAAAGCGGAAGGGTTTGATGAGATTGCCGCGAAATTCGCGTTGGTGGCCAACATCGAAAAAACCCATGAAGAACGGTATAATAAATTGCTTGAGAACCTCAAAGAAGGAAAAATATTCCTGAAAGACGGTACCGTGGTCTGGAAATGCCGGGTATGCGGCCATATCCATGTGGGCAAAAACCCGCCGGAGATCTGCCCGGTGTGCAAACATCCCAAGGCGTTTTTTGAAGTCAAAGCGGAAAACTATTAAGAGTACGACTGCGGCAGTTAGGCCGGCACAGGTCCTGCTCCTCATGCGGCAACAGAGGGTGCGGTCTGCTGTGTTTTTTGTGTACAACCGGGCGGCAGATATGCCGCCCGGTTTTGTATGGCGCAGCAAAGCCCCCGAAACATTGTTTCGGGGGCTTTGCTATGGTTGCCGGTTCTGTTTTGCTTCGCCGGGTGGCGGAAACGCCAGGAAAAATTACCGTTCCAGATTTTGTGCGCGGTCGGGACCGACGCCCACCATGGATACGCGGCAGTCCACCAGTTTTTCAATGGTGTGCACGTAGTTTTTGGCGTTTTCGGGCAGGTCGTCAAAGCTCTTACAGGCGCTCAGGTCGCCGGAGAAGCCCGGTAACTCCGTATACACCGGTTCGCAGCCCTCCAGTTCCTCCAGTGTGGGGGGGAAGTGCTCGGTGGTGCTGCCGTCCGGCAGTTTGTATGCTGTGCAGATCTTTAGGGCGGGCAGGTCGGCCAGCGTGTCCAGCTTATTCAGCGCCAGCGCGGTCAGGCCGTTGATGCGCACCGCGTGGCGGACGATCACGGCGTCGAACCAGCCGGTGCGGCGCGGGCGGCCGGTGGTGGTGCCGAATTCATTGCCGCGGTTGCGGATGGTGTCGCCCGTTTCGTCGGAGAGCTCGGTCGGGAACGGGCCTTTGCCCACGCGGGTGGTGTAGGCTTTCGCCACTCCGATGATATCCTGCAGCAGCGTGGGACCCACGCCGGTGCCGGTGCAGAAGCCGCCCGCCGTGGGATGCGAGGAGGTGACATACGGGTAGGTGCCGAGGTCGATGTCGAGCAGCGCGCCCTGCGCCCCCTCGAACAGGACGTTTTTGCCCGCCTTCACCGACTCGTAGGCCAGCACCGACACATCGTCCACATATTTGGCGAGGCGCTTGCCGTAGGCGATGTATTCCTGAATGATGGTGTCCGCATCCAGCGCGTTTCCGCCGTAGACCTGCGTGATGATCTTGTTTTTCAGTGCGGCGACCGAGGCGGCTTTTTTGGTAAAGACTTCCGGGTGCACCAGGTCGTAGATGCGCAGACCGCAGCGCTCGGCCTTATCCATATAACTCGGACCGATGCCGCATTTGGTGGTGCCGATATCGGACGCGCCGCGCGCCTGCTCGGAGAGGCCGTCCAGCGCGATGTGCCAGGGCATGATGACATGGGCGCGCGGGTCGATGCGCAGGTTACCGCAGGAGATGCCGCGTTTTTCCAGCCCGTCGATCTCGCCCAGCAGCACTTTGGGGTCAACCACCACGCCACAGCCGATCAGGCACGGGGTGGTGCTGTAGAGGATGCCGGAGGGGATGAGGTGCAGCTTGTACACCTCTCCGCCGCTTTTGACGGTATGGCCGGCGTTGTTGCCCCCCTGCGAACGCACCACCACATCGGCGCGCGATGCGAGGATGTCGATGATTTTTCCTTTTCCCTCGTCGCCCCACTGGGCGCCAACTACGACTTTGGAAGGCAAGACGAAGACCTCTTTCCTATTATATAGTCTACGGGCGGCGAAGCGCCCGCACGATCGTTTCATGCGGTTGCATGACAGGTGAACAGACCGTATGTATTATACCAGATTGCGGCAGGATGTTCAATGTAAAACCGGGGTGAAATCAGGCGCGGGGCAACCGTTGTTCCACATTTTACAAATTTCCCGTCGAATTTTTTCTCCAAACATGGTATACTAATGCTGCTTGTGCACTGAATTTGGGCGGAACAGGGCGAGCCTGCCTGCGATGAAAAGCCTTTCCGCCTGTTGGAATATGGATAACCCGCGGCTTCGAGCCGCAACTGGATGGGAGAACATGGAGTCAATCGAACGTTCTTATATGGTGCTGGAGTACGATCGTGTACGTGACCGGCTTGCTAAAGCCTGCGTTTGTCCGGGCGGCGCGCGGCACGCACGGGCGCTCACGCCCTCCGGCTCGCTGGAGGATGCGCGCGAACAGTTGGCGCAGACGGCGGATGCCGTCCGCCTGAGCACGCGGTTTGGCGATCCGCCGTTTGGCGGTGTGCAGGATGTATCGGACGCACTGCAGCGCGCCAAAATCGGCGCGTCGCTGCAGATGGGCGACCTGCTGCGGGTGGCGCGGGTGCTTTCCGTCATTCGCGCGCTGGTGCGCTGGCGGGACGGCGCAGAGCAGGAAACGACCTGTCTGGATGATTTTTTCGACGCGCTGGCCCCGAATAAATATCTGGAAGAAAAGATCACCGCGGCCATTCTGCCCGAGGAGGAGATGGCGGATACCGCCAGCGCCGAGCTGGCCGACATTCGCCGGAATATCCGCCGTGCCGGGCAGCGCGTGCGCGAGCAGTTGGACAAGATGGTGCATTCCCAGCGCTATGCCAAATTTTTGCAGGAGGCCATTGTGACCCAGCGCGGTGGGCGGTTCGTCATCCCCGTGCGGGCCGAATATCGTTCGGAAGTGCCCGGACTGGTGCACGACACCTCCGCCTCGGGCGCCACGCTGTTCATCGAGCCGATGGCGGTGGTGGAAGCCGACAACGAGCTGAAAGTGCTGTATGTCAAAGAGGAAAAGGAGATCGAGCGCATCCTCGCAGCGCTTTCCGCCGAGGTGTCCACCTTTGCGGACGTAATCGCCCAGGATGTTCGCACCGCGGAAAAGCTGGATTTCGTCTTTGCGCGGGCCAGATTGTCGTTTGCCATGAAAGCGGGCGTGCCCCATCTTGCGGACGACGGCATCATCGACCTGCACCGGGCGCGCCACCCGCTGCTTCCACCTGACCAAGCCGTGCCCATCGACATCCGGCTGGGCGAGCCATTCGATACGCTGGTCATCACCGGGCCGAACACCGGCGGCAAGACGGTGGCGCTCAAAACGCTCGGCCTCATCACGCTGATGGCGATGTCCGGGTTGGCGGTGCCGGTGGCGGACGATTCCAAGCTGTCGTTTTTCGAGCAGGTGCTGGCGGATATCGGGGACGAGCAGAGCATCGAGCAGTCGCTGTCCACCTTTTCGGCCCACATGACCAATATCATCGGCATCCTGCATACCTGCGGGACACGCAGCCTGGTGCTGCTCGACGAACTCGGTTCCGGCACCGACCCGACCGAGGGTGCGGCGCTGGCGGTCGCCATCCTGGAGCATTTGCGGCTGCGTGGGGCAAAAGTGGCGGCCACCACCCACTATGCGGAGCTGAAGCTCTATGCGCTGGAAACACCGGGTGTGGAAAACGGCTCCTGCGAATTCGACGTGGCCACCCTGCGGCCTACCTACCGGCTGCTCATCGGCGTGCCTGGCCGGTCGAACGCGTTTGCCATTTCGGCCAGGCTGGGGCTGTATGAGAGCATCATCGTGCGGGCAAAGGCCCTGCTTTCCAACGAGGATACCCGCTTCGAGCAGGTGGTGGAGGGTTTGGAAAAGAACCGCCTGGCGTTGGAAGCCGCGCGCACGGAGGCTGAAGCGCTCCGTCGGCAGGCCGAGCAGGACAGAGAAGCCGCAGCGCACCTGCGTGACCAGATGGAAAACGCGCGGGAAAAAGAATTGGAGCGCGCGCGGGTGCAGGCGCAGGCGATGGTGGGCCGTGCGCGCGCCGAAGCGCAGGCTCTGCTGACGGACATCGACGAGCTGCGTAAAATGGAAGCCGCCGAAAAGGCGGAGGCGCTGCGCGAACTGGCCAAAAGCACGGTGGGCGCCCGGCTGGACGCGTTGGAAAAAACGGCCGATCCGGTGCGCAAAAAGCAGGCGCAGCCCTACCGTCTGCCGCGCAGGCTGCGTTCGGGCGACCGGGTGCTCATCCACGACATCGACCAGAAAGGTACGGTGCTTTCCACTGCGGATGCGTCCGGCATGGTGGAAGTGCAGGCGGGCATCATCAAGACCCGCGTGCCCGAAAGCGATCTGCGGCTATTGGAAAACGAGCGGGTGACGGTGCAGGCGCGCGCCGGCGGCGCACGCCTGGCGCGCACGCTGCGCGGCACACACACCGCCGCGCAAACCGAGATCGACCTGCGCGGGCAGACGGTGCAGGAAGCGCTGGAAGCGGTGGATAAATTCATTGACGACGCACGGCTTGCATCGCTGAGCCAGGTGTCGATCATCCATGGAAAAGGCACCGGCGCGCTGCGCACCGCCGTGCAGCAGCACTTGAAAGGCAACCGTTCGGTCAAATCGTTTCGTCTGGGACGGTATGGCGAGGGCGAGAGCGGCGTGACGATTGTGGAACTGACCTGAACGATGTAAAAAGCCGGTGTGTAGAAAGGGTGTTGGGATTGCTGGGCCCGCTGGAATTGTTTTTTGGCCTGCTTTCTGTTCTTTTAATTTCTTTCATTGCGTATTTTGCGTGGAAGAACCGCGCTGTGACCAGTTGCTCGCAATTACTGTTGACATGCTGCGCGACGTTCGTATGGCTGCTGTGTGTCTGGCTTGAATGCACACCGATGTTTGTCGGCTGGCAGAAACTGATTTGCTTGACGTTGTCGCAGATCGGCGCGCTCTACGTCGTTCCGGCATTTTTCAGTTATGTTTTGTATTACACCGGGTTCTACAGGCCGCTGCTCAAACGAGTGCTGGCGGCGCTCTATGTATGGGAAACCTTCGTTCTGGCGCTGGTGTTCACCAATCCGTTCCATCACCTCATCTGGAAAGCCGCGGAGCTGAAATCCGACCGGTTCGGAGAGTTGCTCATGCAGCTGACCACCCTGGGCAACTTTGCCATGCTGCTCAATTATGCGGTCAACATCATTTCCGTCAGCATCATCGTCTTTTTCTGGAGCCGCGCGCAGGGCGGCGTGCGTACGCGGGCGCGCACCATCATGCTGGCGGCATCCGTGTTTATCCTGTATGCGTTTGTCCACGCAATCCTCCCTTCGGGACGGAACGTGCTCCCGCCGATTCCGTTTATGTTTTTCATCAGCGCCCTGATCGGGCTGTTCGGCATCTGGCAGTATGATCTGACTTCGCTGGTGCCGATCGCCTATCAAGAGGTGTTTCAGATTATCGATGAGGGCGTGATCATTTTTCTGGAGAGCGGGGAGGTGCTTAATTTCAACCGCGCTATGCAGGACATCTTTGCTCTCCATGTCAACGATGTGATTCAAAACGACCGGAAAGGACGGCGGCGGATGCAGCGCCTGATCGAAGAACGTTTTCCGAATTGGCGGGGAAAGGACGGTTTCGGAAACCACCAATTTGACGTGCGTCTGAAGGCAAAATGTCAGAACCGTTATTACCACTGCCGGATATACCCGTTCCACAACCAGGCTTATAAGGTGGTCGGCTCCATTGCGGTAATCCGGGACATGACCACCGAACATGACCAGACGCAGATTCTGCAGGAGCAGGCGGAACGGGATGGACTGACAGGCATCTACAACCGGCAGACGTTCACCCGGCTGGCCGAACAGCAGCTGCGCCAGGGAGCCGGGCCGTGGTCGGTGCTGTATTTCGACATGGATTATTTCAAACGGATCAATGATACCTGCGGGCATATATTCGGTGACCAGGTGCTGTGCGAGACCTGCACCTGTGTGGCCGCCGTCATCGGGGAAAAGACCCTGTTCTGCCGGGCCGGCGGCGAAGAGTTCATGGTGTTTTTGCGGGGATATACGGCAAAAGAGGCGCGCCTGCTCGCGGAAGCCATGCGCAAGGAAGTGGAAGGGCATATGTTCGTCCATGAGGGCGTGATCGTGCCGGTTACTATCAGCGTGGGTGTGGTCACGGCATACACTCTCACGTTTGACGATTATTACCGCTATGCGGACCAGATGCTGTATCAGGCTAAAAGCGAAGGCCGCAACTGCGTACGCGTGTGGAGCGAGGAAGATGGTGCAGAGTATGGCCAAGAAGGCTGAAAATCCGGGGTTTTACCGTTTTGCGCTTGTAATCGGGCGCAAACTGTGCTATCCTAATGCTTGCATTGGAAACGCAGTGAAAAAGTTTCGGAAAGCCAATGGTTCTGCACAGAGAGAGGCCGCCGCGGCTGAAAGCGGCCTTGCGGCACCGGCTTTCCGGGTTTCGCTTTGGAGCGGCGCCGCTCAACGGGAAAGGGCTTTTTTCCTCAGTAGGCGGCGACGGCAGGCGCCGTTATCCGCCGCAGGAGTGTTTGCTCTATGGCAAAAAGCAGGGTGGTATCGCGGAGGAAAATCGCGCCTTCGTCCCTTTGGAGGGGCGGGGCGTTTTTATTTTGCCGTTTTGCAGGATGAAGATTACACAGGAGGTAGATCGGGTTGATAAAAGAACAGTTGGAGACCATCGCGCAGGTGGCCGCGCAGGCGTTCGCCGATGTGCGGGAAAGCAGCGAGCTGGAAGCCCTGCGTGTGCGGTTCCTGGGCAAAAAAGGGGAGCTGACGGCCATTCTCAAGCAGATGGGCAAGCTTTCGGCGGAGGAGCGCCCGGTGATCGGGGCGCTGGCCAACGAGGTGCGCGCGTCCATCGAGGACAAGATCGCGGCTGCCGCGGCCGCCCTGCGCGAGCGGCAGATGCAGGAGCAGATCGCTCAAGAGACCCTTGATGTGACTATGCCCGGCAAGCGCCGCCCCATCGGCACGCAGCACCCGCTCTCGCTGGTGCTGGATGAGATTCAGGACATTTTCATCGGCATGGGCTTTTCCGTTGCGGAAGGCCCCGAGGTGGAACTGGATTACTACAATTTCGAGGCGCTCAATATCCCCAAAAACCACCCCGCGCGTGACACGCAGGACACATTCTATATCACGGAGAATGTCCTGCTGCGCTCCCAGACCTCGCCGGTGCAGATCCGCGTGATGGAAAAGCAGAAACCGCCCATTCGCATCATTGCACCGGGCCGCGTCTACCGCTCCGACGCCATCGACGCCACCCATTCCCCGCTGTTCCACCAGATCGAGGGGCTGGTGGTGGACAAAGGCATTACCATGGCCGACCTCAAGGGTACGCTGGTCACGTTTGCCAAAACTCTGTATGGGCAGGACGCGGTGCTGCGCTTCCGGCCGCATCATTTCCAGTTCACCGAGCCGTCCTGCGAGATGGACACGATGTGCTTCGCCTGCCACGGCGAGGGCTGCCGTCTCTGCAAAGGCGAGGGCTGGATCGAGCTGCTCGGCGCAGGCATGGTGCACCCGAAAGTGCTGCAAAACGGCGGCGTCGATCCCGAGGAGTACAGCGGGTTCGCATTCGGCATGGGGCTGGAGCGGCTGGTCATGCGCCGCTACGGCATCGACGACATGCGGCTGTTCTATGAAAACGACCTGCGTTTTCTAAATCAGTTTTAAGGGGGAGGGTACACGATGAAATTGTCGATGAAATGGCTCGCGGAGCATGTGGATGTGCCGGAAGGCGTCACCCCGCGGCAGTTTTCCGAAGATATGACCATGACCGGGCAGAAGGTGGAAGGCTATGAGACCCTGGGTGAAGAGATCCGCGGTGTCGTGGTGGCCTCCATTCTTTCAATAGAAAAGCATCCGGATTCCGATCATCTGCTTATCTGCCGGGTGGATGCCGGCGGGCCGGTGTCGGTGCAGATCGTCACCGGCGCGCAGAACGTGTTCGTGGGCGCGCTGGTGCCCGCCGCGCTGGATGGTGCGCTGCTGCCGGGCGGCAAGCGGATCAACAGCGGCAAGCTGCGGGGCGTGATGTCCGACGGCATGCTGTGCTCGCTGGGAGAACTGGGGCTTTCACAGGCGGATTTCCCTTACGCGGCCGAAGACGGCATCTTCATCCTGCGGGAGGACTGCGCGCCCGGCGAGGACATCCGCAAGGCCGTCGGGCTGGACGATGTGGTCGTGGAATTTGAGATCACGCCCAATCGCCCGGATTGCCTGTCGGTCATCGGGCTGGCGCGCGAGGCGGCCGCCACATACCGCAAGCTCCGCCGGGTGCATGTTCCGGCCGTGCGCGGCGGCGCGGGCAAAACCTCCGATCTGCTCTCCGCGCAGATCGACGCACCGGAGCTCTGCACGCGGTACTGCGCGCGCGCGGTGAAGCAGGTGTGCATCAAGCCGTCGCCGCGCTGGATGCGGGAGCGCCTGCGCGCGGCGGGCGTGCGCCCCATCAACAACATTGTGGACATCACCAACTATGTCATGCTTGAATACGGCCAGCCGCTCCATGCGTTCGATGTGCGCTCCATCGCGGGCGGCGCGATCCGGGTGCGGCGGGCGGAGGAGGGTGAGCGCATCACCACGCTCGACGGCGTGGAGCATGCGCTTGACCCGTCCATTTGTGTCATTGCGGATACGGAGAAACCGGTGGCCGTGGCGGGCGTGATGGGCGGTGAATGCAGCGGCATTCTGCCGGATACCCATACCATCGTGTTCGAATCGGCCATGTTCAGCGGGCCGGATGTGCGTCTGGCCGCCAAGAAGCTGGGCCTGCGCACCGAAGCCTCCGCACGGTTTGAAAAAGGGCTGAATGCCGCCGCCACGCCGGTTGCCCTCGCGCGTGCCTGCGAACTGGTGGAGCTGCTCGACGCGGGCGTCGTCTGCGACGACGCTCTGGATATCGACCGCAGCGCCAAAACGGAAACGACCGTGGCGCTTGATCCGAATTGGATCAATGCGTTTCTGGGCACGTCGCTTTCGCCGGTGTTCATGGAAGACGCGCTCAAACGACTGGAATTCACCGTGCGGGACGGGGTGGTGCATGTGCCGTCGTTCCGTGCGGACGTGGAGCACAAGGCCGATGTGGCCGAGGAAGTGGCACGCATCTACGGCTACAACCAGATCCCCGTCACGGTCACATTGGGAGCCACCACGCAGGGCGGGCTGAACGCCAAGCAGCGCTTTGAAAAACGGATGGGCGAGGTGGCCCGCGCGGCCGGGCTGAGCGGGATCGAGACCTATTCGTTCCTCAGCCCGCGCGCCTGCGACCTCATCCGCCTGCCGGCGGGCGACCCGATGCGCAACAGCGTGCGTATTTCCAACCCGTTGGGGGAAGAAACCAGCATCCTGCGCACCACGCTGCTGCCTTCCATGCTGGATGTGCTGGCGCGCAACTACGCGGCCCGCAATTTGGAGGCGGCGCTGTATGAGGCCGGCACCGTCTACCTGCCCGAAGTCGGGCAGGAACTTCCGGATGAACGCCAAAAGATCGAGATCGGCCTGTATGGCGAGGGCACGGACTACTTCACGCTCAAGGGCGCGGTGGAAGCCATCCTCGCGGGTGCGGGCATCGACGCGTTCGACGTGGAGCGCGTGACCGACCTGCCGTACTATCATCCCGGTCGGTGCGCGCGCATTCTGGCGGGCGGCGAGGAACTGGCGCTGCTTGGCGAAGTGCATCCGCAGGTGCTGGAAAACTACGAGATCGGCGTGCGGGCCTATGCGGCGGAGATCGACTTTGCCACACTGTTTGCCCATGCGCGCACGAGCGCGGAATACCACCCGCTGCCGAAATTTCCGGCCACCACGCGGGACATTGCCGTGCTCTGCGACGCGTCCGTCCCCGTGCTCACGCTGGAAAAAGCGATGCGCGGCGCGGCAAAAGATAAGCTGGAAAGCATTCACCTGTTCGATGTCTATCAGGGGCAGCAGATCGAGGCGGGCAAAAAGAGTGTGGCGTTCTCCGTCACGCTGCGCGTGGCCGACCACACCCTCACCGACAGGGAGGCTGACGCGGCGGTGCAGAAGATGCTCGCGGCGCTGGAGCAGGCTGGCGCGGTCCTGCGCGTGTAAAATGTTTTGGATTGGGTCTTGCAAATTGGTCCGGTATAGGGTATCCTAATTCTAACAGGGGGTGCTGTTATGCACGAGCAGCCAAATGAACCGACTATGATTTTCTCGATCCATGAGGACAAAGGCAAGGAAATGAAAACAATCCTCACGGCTGTGTATGCCGCCCTGAAAGAAAAAGGATACAACCCCGTCAACCAGATCGTGGGCTATCTGCTTTCCGAGGACCCGACCTATATCACCACGCACAACAATGCGCGGGCGCTCATACGCAAGCTTGACCGCGACGAATTGCTGCACACGCTTATTCAGTCTTATATCGATTCCTGAGCTGCGGGTTTGCGCGGCATTTTTTCAAACATTCGGGCGCCCGTGCGCAAGGAGGCGATTTGCCTGCCTGCGCACGGGCGCGTTGCTTTACTCGACGTGTATTTTGTGTGAATCTATCCAAAATGTAAAGGAGATGAGCCGTATGATCCGTTTTGAAATACCGGGCGGTATCTTTCATTTTCGTGTGGCCGGTGTGCTGTGCCGGCAAGGGAAAGTGCTGCTGCACCGGAGTGAAAAGGATGGTTATTATGCCTTCCCGGGCGGCCGGGTGGAGCCGTTTGAGGATTCGGAGCAGGCGCTGTGCCGTGAATTTCAGGAGGAAATGGGGCAGCCGGTCAAAATCGACCGGCTGCTGGTGGTGCATGAAAACTTTTTCCGCAACAGAGGAAAAACGTTCCACGAGTTGGGATTCTATTATTTGGTGGAGTTCGACGGGGAACCCGCCATTCCCGCCGACGGCACCTTTTTTTCCAAAGAGCTGGAGAAGGACGGCACGCCGCATCTGGAGTTTGTGTGGGTCGATTTCGCTCGGGTAGACGTGCTGCCGCTCCGGCCGGATTTCATGAAAGCCCGCCTGCTGCATCTGCCCACCCAGATCGAACATGTGATCGGGCACGCGCTGTAACCTCCGCCGTCCATCACACGCGCCCGTCCAGGTCTTCGGTCTGGTAGATGCGCATCAGTTCTTTCAGGTCGGCGATGCGTTCGCGGATGGCGTGGCCGTTGTCGGCGTCCATCACCAGCACCCGTTTGGGCGCGGTGGCAATCACCTCCGACTGGGACTGCATGTCGCCGTTTTCGTGCAGGACATGCTCTTTTCCCTTGAAGGGCTGGTGCGACATCAGGCGCAGACCGTGTGAGTTGAAGATGAGGGTATAGCCTGCGATGCCGGTGGTTTTCTGATAGGCGCGGCAAAAGCCGCCGTCGATGGTGATGAGCGCGCCGCCACCCTTAACCGGCCGCTCGCCGCGGATGACCTTGACGGGCAGGTGGCCGTTGATGATGTGGCAGAAATCCCCGAACAGACCGAATTCGCGCAGTACCATACGGCAGGAGGCTTTCTGCTGGCAGTATACATAATAATCGTTTTGTGGTTCCACCCAGGCTTCGCGGTCGGTGACCCACATGCGCTCGAATGTTTTGACGATGCGCCCGCAGAGCGGGGATTTGCTGCCGCACCACAGGTACCACATGAAGTCCAGACTGCTCTGATCCCGGTCGCCGAAATAGGCGCGGCGCGCCACCCGCTCGGTGGCGTCCATATACGCCTTGCCCTTGCAGGCGTTGCCGTCCACGAACAGCGTTTCGAATTGCCCGTGCTCGTTCATCGGGATGCAGCCGTGAAACAGCAGGTTCTGGTTGAAGCAGAGGTAGACGCTGCCGGTTTCATACAGGAAGCGGATGTGCCGGGCAAGCCGCTCACTTTCCAGAAACGCGTTTTTCAGATCGGCAAGCACGGCCTGTTCCTCCGGTGTGAGCGTATAGGGGTCTTTGGGGTCCACCGTGGGGAAATCCACCGTGCGCATCGGCCAGTCTTTGCCGTAGGCGTGCACGGTCTTGGCTTCGTAATGGATCTTGTCCAGCAGCAGGCGGTCTTCCATGTGGTATTCCGGGTGCCGCTTGATGATCTGTCCCTCAATCTTGAACAGGATCACCGAGATCGCCTGGAGGGCGGCTTCGTTCGGGTCGTCATACGCGCTGTAGACCCGCTGCGCGAACAGGGTGAGCGGACGCAGGCTGATGGCATAGCCCCGCTCGAGCACATCCATGTTGTGGTGGGATACGCTGTTGCGCACCACGGTGGCCACGCAGGCTTCGCTGCCCGCCGCCGCGCCCATCCAGAGGATGTCGTGGTTGCCCCACTCGATGTCGAACGAGTGGTGGCCCATCAGGAACTCAATAATGGTGTCGGGGCGGGGGCCGCGGTCGAAGATGTCGCCCACGATGTGCAGGTGATCCACCGCCAGCCGCTTGATGAGCACGGCCAGCGCCTCAATGAACGCGTCGCCGCCGCCCAGCCCGATGAGGGTGTCGATGATCTTGTCGTGGTAGACCAGCTGGTTGTTGTCCTCGTCGGGCTGCGCGTGCAGCAGCTCATCCAGAATGTAGGCGTATGCTTTCGGCATGGCCTTGCGGACCTTGGAGCGCGTGTATTTGGAAGAAAGCATCTTGGCCAGCTCAATCATGCACTGCAGCGTGAAGCGGTACCACGCGGGCGAGTTTTTGCCGTCCACCCGGGTCATCTTGAGCTTTTCGCGGGGATAATAGATGAGTGTGCAGAGTTCGGAACGCTCGGATTCCGACATGGTGGAGGCAAACAGCAGGTCCACTTTTTCGCGCACCACGCCCGAGCAGTTGTTCAGGATGTGGTAAAACGCCTCATACTCCCCGTGCAGGTCGCTCATGAAATGCTCGGTGCCCTTGGGCAGGTTGAGGATGGCCTGCAGGTTGATGATCTCGGTGCAGACATCCTGCACCGAGGGGTATTGGGCGGCAAGAAGGTGAAAATACTTGGTTTTTGCATCCGTTTGATCCATCGGCAGGACTCCTCTGTTTAGGCGATATCGTATTGATCCGCGCCAAAAGGCTTATGTCTCGTCTTGGGCGATAAGGGTAAAGATGACGTCGGCCAGATCGACCGAGCCGACGACGCGGTCGGGCCGCTCAACATCATACAGCGTGACGAAAAGGGTGGTGCCGCCGTTTTCCCAGCGTAGTCCATCGACATCCGCGCTGTACCACGTGTCCGTTGGAAGGCCGTACCGCTTGTCGCGCACGGCGGCAAAGATGCGCGGACGGAAAAAGCCCGCTTCCCCCATGTGGCGGGGCAGTCGTTTTTCCAGCAGGATATCGGTATACTGGTTGCGCAGCAGCCAGTTCCATTTGGCGATTCTTGCGCGGTACAGGTAGGCGTTCTCCACTTTGTCCATGGGGATGAAGTCGCAGCCGGCCTTGATGGTATAGAGGCGTCGGCGGAATAAAAGCTCACTGAGCGGGTCGTCAATCCTGAAATTGGTGTCGATGCAGCGTCGGAACGCGGCGAGCAGGATGGACGACTGCAAAAGCAGGCTGAACGCCTTGGCATACACTTTGGAATAGCCGATGCCCACGGGGCAGTAGGCGAACGGCGCGATGAGGTACAGCGTCTGGCCGGAGGACAGGTTTTCCAGTTCGTGCACAGCGGAGTGGAACAGGCGGAAAATGCTGGGATGAAGCCGCTGTTCCAGAAAATCGTAGATCAGTTTTTTGCGGATGTTATGGCTGAGCTTGAGCGCGTCCCCGCCGTCGGCGCCAAAGTATCCTTTTTTGGCCAGGGAGTTGTCGAATACCCGCGTGATGATTTTCCGTATCTCAAAGGTGCTGAGCGAGGGCAGGTTTTTTACCTCGGCCATATCCCAGACCTTTTGGGCTTTGGATTCGATCAGGATGCGGGTCATAATGTTCGCGCCGATGCCGTCGGTAAAAATGGTGGCGCCTTCGGGCGTGCGCAGGTCGTCGAATGTGTATTCGTTCATCAGTGTTACCTCTTTTAAATGTCGGGATAGCGGCCCCGCGGCCGGGAAAGAAACCAGTTTCATTGTAGACGCATTGCCGCGGTTCGTCAACCGCCCGGAGGGAAGAACGCCGCCGCCCCGGCGGGGCATTTACCATATGTCCGGCGCGGTGTATACTGGATGGAACAACGCATCCGCTTCGGTGGAAAACAGGGAGGAGCAAAGCATGGCGGAAACGGGACTGGTGCATATCTATACCGGCGACGGGAAGGGCAAGACCACGGCGGCAATGGGGCTGGCCTGCCGGGCTGCGGGCGCGGGGCTGCGCGTGCTGGTCGTGCAGTTCCTCAAGGGGCGAGATACCGGAGAACTGTATTCCCTGCGCAGGCTGGGCATCCGTGTATTGCGCACCGATGTGAAAAAATTTATCCCCTACATGGATGAAGCAGAGCGGGCGGTCTGCCGGGAAGGGCAGGAGCGTTGCTTCCGGGAGGCGTGCGCCGCGCTGCCCCAATACGACCTGGTGGTGCTGGACGAAGCCATCGGTGCGGCCTCCGCGGGCATGCTCGACCCGGCGGCCCTGCTTGCCTGCGTGCGCGGCAGGCCCAAGGGGGTCGAACTGGTGCTCACCGGGCGGGACGCGCCCCAGGCGCTGATCGACTGCGCGGACTATGTTTCGGAGATCCGCTGCGTCAAGCATCCGTATGACCGGGGCATCCAGGCGCGCAGAGGGATCGAGTTCTGAGAGCCGGTTCGCGCCTTGGCGGAGCGGCGGCGTCCGTATGCCCGTCCCCGCATACAAAAAAGCCATGCACCCGGCCTTTGCAAAGGCCCGTGCATGGCTTTTTGTTGTTCTGTTTGAAAACGGTGCGGGCGCTTGCGGAAACCGGGACGATCCTCAGTCTCCGGCGGACTTGTCGAGCCCTTCCAGCAGTTTCTTGACCTCGGTTTCGCCGTTGAGGAACAGCTTGGCTTCTTTCGGGTCGAGGTGCCGGAGCAGCGTGATGAGCTCGCCCACATGCGTTCTTTCCTCGTCGCGGATGTCGCTGAGCACGGCGCGGGCTTCGGGGCTGTCGGTCGCCTGCACATGCGCATCGTATACATAGATGGCTTCCAGCTCGCCGGCAATGTCCAACCGGATGGCCTGGATCAGCTCGTCCCTGGTCAGTTTGCGATCCACATTCCCCTGAAACGGGTTTGCAAAATCTGGCATACGTCAACATCCTTTCCGCATCGCGTAGACAGACTGAAATCTGCTTACAATATAGCACGACTTTGCAATGGATACAAGGCCGTTTGAAAATCGGCGGGGGAGTATGTCGCAGGTTGTAAAAAAAAAACGGGTATGCTATACTGTTTTTGTAGAATGATACCATATCGGAGGGCTTTTATTGGATACGTATGTGGAATGCCTGGTGAAACGCCGGACGGACCGTGTCACGCTCGCGCTGAAGATCGGTGTGGTTCTGGCGTCCATTGCGCTGGGGCTGGGGCTGTTTTTCATCTGCGTGGCCACACAACTGCTGGCGACGTTCGGCATTTTGGCGCTGTTGCTCTGCATTTGGGGCGGCTGGATGATCCTGCGGCGGTTTGAACTGGAATATGAATATATCTTAACCAATTTTGATCTGGATATCGACGTGATCATCGCGCAGAAAAAGCGCCGCCGTCTGCTTTCCCTCGACCTGCGCGCCATTGAGCACTTTGCTCCCTTCGACGAGGCGCACCGCCGGCAGTTGGGCGAAGCCGAGGTGCGCAAGCGTGTGGATGCGTCCGCCCATGACAAGGACGGAACCTGGTATCTGATCGTTGACAGCAAGAGCGGTGGCAGGACCCTGCTGCTGTTCAGTCCCGACGAGCGCATCCAAAAGGCCGTGCGGGCGGCCAATCCGCGGGCCGTGCTGTGATTTACGGCGTGGGGGCAGACACGGTGGAACTGGAGCGGATACGCCGTTTGCTCGGGAGGCACCGCGATCTTTCCCGCGTGTATGGAGAACGGGAACAGGCGCTCCTTCTGCAAAAAAACAGTCTGGGTTCGTATGCCGCGCATTTCTGTGCAAAAGAAGCGTTTGCGAAAGCGCTGGGCACGGGGGTGCGCGGTTTCGCCCTGCATGAGGTGGAATTGCTGCGGGACGGCGCCGGTAAACCCTATTATGCACTTTCCGGACGGGCGCGCGCGCTTGCGGAGAAACTGGGACTGGTGCTGCATGTCAGTATCACGCACGATCAGACCCACGCCATGGCGTTTGCCGTGGCGGAAAGGAGGACGCAGCGATGAAGATCATCAGCGTCGCACAGATGAAGGCCGCAGAGTGTTATGCCATCGAGCATGGCATCTCCGCCCTCCGGCTCATGGAAAACGCGGGAACGGCGGCTGCGGGCATCATAGCGGAAATTGTATTGGAAGCGTTCGCGCAGAAAACCGTGTGCGCCGTGGTCTGCGGCGCGGGCAACAACGGCGGGGACGGTTTTGTGGTGGCGCGCCGGTTGCACGAAGCGGGCCATACGGTCACCGTGGTGCTGGCCGCCGGGGAGCCGCGTACCGAGGAGGCCGTCGCCATGTTTCGGAAACTGCCAAAAGGGGTGACGGTTCTGCGGTACACGGAAGATTCCGCGGAGTACGGCCGGGCGTTCACCGGCAGCAGCATGCTGGTGGATGCGGTGTTCGGCACCGGTTTCCACGGTGAGGTGGAAGGGGCGTGTGCAGAGCTGTTTGACGCCATGAATGCGAGCGGCCGGCCCATTTTTGCGCTGGATATGCCCAGCGGTGCAAATGCGGATACCGGCGAGACGGCCGCGCACGCCGTATGCGCGGCGGCTACCATCACGTTCGCGGCGGCAAAACAGGGGCAGATGAAAGCCCCGGCCTCCGTGCACTGCGGCAGGCTGCTGCTGGCGGAGATCGGTATCCCGGACGAGGGCCTGCCGCGGGATGCCACCGAGTTGCTCGACCGCGCCCTGCTCGACCGCGCCCTGCCGGTGCGCACGGCGGACAGCAACAAGGGCAGCTACGGGCATCTGCTTTGTCTGTGCGGAAGCAGGCGCTATCCCGGCGCGGCGTATATGTCCGGCATGGCTGCGGCGCGCTGCGGGGCGGGGCTGGTCACGGTGGGCGTCCCGGAAGTCCTCTGGGGTGTGCTGGCCGCGCGGATGAGTGAAGTGATGGTTCTTCCGCTGCCGCAGACCGCTGCGGGCGGGCTGTCGCTGGCCGCGCTGGATGAAGTCCTCGCGTTCGCGGAGAAATGCAGCTGCGTACTTATCGGCTGCGGCCTTTCGCCGGAGAGCGAGACCGCCGCGCTGGTGCGCGAACTGCTGCTCCGCCTGCGGGGCACCGTGGTGCTGGACGCGGACGGCATAAATGCCTGCGCGGGGCATATAGATGTATTGCGGGCATCCCGGGCAGACCTCGTGCTCACGCCGCATCCCGGCGAGATGGGCAGGCTTTGCGGCAAAACGGCGGCGGAGGTGCAGGCGGACAGGGAAGGCTGCGCCGTCTCTTTCGCGCGCGAAAACGGCGTGACGCTGGTGCTCAAGGGTGCGGGCACGCTCATCGCGGCGGCGGACGGCCGTTTGTTCCAAAACAACACCGGCAATCCGGGGCTGGCCAAAGGCGGCAGCGGCGATATTCTGGCGGGCATGACGTCCGGCCTTGCCGCACAAGGTATCGACCCGGTCCTGGCGGCCTGCGCGGCTGTGCACATCCACGGCCTTGCCGCCGACCGCTGCGCGGAAAAGCAGTCCCAATATGCCATGCTGCCCACCGATCTGTTTTCGGAGATCCCGCAAATATTCCGCGATCTGTCGCGTTAGAGGGGTCTTTCCATGCGCAAAACCGTGGAGATTTTGCTCTTTGTGCTCACGGCGCTTTTGTTTGTCACGGCGTTTGTGTCCTGCCGCGCAAAAGACGCGGCGGCTGGCAAACAGGCGGCTTCGGCTTTGTCGGGTGCGTTTAGCTGTACGGCGGACGTTACGCTCAGCGGGCACGATTACACCGTGGACATCGTCCGCCTGGCCGACGGCGGCAGCACGGTGCAGTTCGTGCGGCCCGCCGAGCTTTCGCAACTTTCCTTTCTTTCCAATAAGGATGGGATGAGCGTGCGGTTCGGCGCCATGCAGGCGAAGCTGGACCCGGCTTCGGTGCCGCAGTCCTCGGTGTGCAGCGCGCTGCTCGGCGCGTTTGAAACGGCGGCCAAGAGCGGCTCCGCCGCGCATCAGGGCGTCAGCACGGTGCTGAAAGGGCAGTCGGCGGCGGGGCCGTTCACACTGGTGCTGGACGGACAGAACCGCCCGCAGTCGCTACAGATACCCCGGCTGAACCTGGCCGCCACCATCCACGATTTCACCGCATCGTAATACAGAATTCGTCATACAGCAAGACGGCGCCTCTTATCCCGGATGGGAAAAGAGACGCCGTCTTTCGCTGTTCAAGCCACGTCCGCACAGGATTCCGGCCGGCGGTACTGCGGAGTTTTCCTGCAATTCCGCAGTATCCGTATCGGAGGCAGTCTGTTAGGATAGACCCAGAAAGCGCTTTGCGTTTTCGAGCAGGATGAGGCGCCGTTCTTCCTCGGTGAAACCCAGACGGTCAAAACGTTCCAGTTCCTCCGCCTGGGTGGTGAGGGGGTAGTCGGTGCCGAACAGGACACGCTCCACGCCGTGTTTGCGGATGAGTTCCGCCGCTTTTTCGGGCGGCAGGGCCCAAAGGGAGCTGGAAGTGTCGATGTAACAGTTTTTGCCGATGATGTGCCGCTCGGCCTCGTCCCATTCGGAGTATCCGCCCAGGTGCGGGACGATCACCGTCATCTGCGGAAAGCGCTCCAGCACATGCGCGATGCGCACCGGGGAGGAATAGGGGGTACGCACGTCGCCCGCATGGATGAGCACCGGCAGATGATGCTGTACCGCCAGGTCGTAGACGGCGTCCATCGACGGGTCGTCCGCCGCCACATGCTGATAATCCGGGTGCAGCTTGATGCCGCGCAGCCCCAGTGCCAGCAGCTGCTCCGCGTCTTGTTCCAGGTGCTTGGAGTGCGGGTGCAGGCCGCCGAAACCGAACAGGCGGTCCGACAGATGCCGCGAGAGCCATTTGTTGATGGTGGCGACCTGCCCGGGCTTGGACGCGACGGCAAGCGCCATCAGATAGCCGCCTCCGGCCTTCTCCGCACAGGCGAGCAGATTTTCGACCAGCCCGGTGCCGCTTGCGGCGAGGTGATAGTGGGCGCGCATGCCCTCCACCGAGCGCGCGGCAATGTGTTCGGGATAAATGTGTGTGTGAAAATCGAAAAATTGCATAACAAGGGCCTCCTGGGGATGTCTTGGCGCTGTGGAAATATTACTTTATAATGGAAAAGATCAGGTACATCACGCCGTACAGGACGGGCTGGTGCAACGCGTAGATCAGCAGCGTGTTCCGCCCCGCAGCGGCCAGCACCGGCATGCGCGCGGTGTAAAACCACTCCGGCAGGCGCCGTTCTTTCACCGGAGTGCCCAGCACCGCGCCGATGAGGAACAGAAACAGCCACGGCAGCAGCGGAAAATAATCGGCGGACGCGAACGACGGGTCGGGCAGCCCCAGCCAGAACAGATACGGTGTGGAAAACCAGTCTGTCGGCAGCACGAAGCCGAACAGGCCGGGGATGCCGAGCAGGCCGGAGGACGGCAGGGTGTACGTCAGCACGAACAGCGCCCCCAGCACCGTCAGCGAGACGGCCATGGGTGTCCGGTCCAGCAGCGGGCGGCAGGGGATATAGAGCAGGATGGCGACGCCCATGAAATGCAGGATGCCGAACCAGATGGCTTCATCCGGCAGAAACAGCACCGTGCCGATGGTCACGGCCGCGGCGATGGCCAGCACACGCAGCGCCCGCCGCACATTGTTGTGTGAAAAGCGGCAGGACAAGCCGGCCAGCAGGATGAACGCGCCCGCAAACGGCGGTTCCAGCGGCGTCAGCCAGGCGAACAGGGGAATGCGCACGCCGAAAATGGCAGTGAGGTCGAACAGCGCATGGTAAAAGACCATGGCCAGGATGGCAACGCCGCGCACCGCGTCCAGCAGATCAATGCGGGCGTGTTTTTTAACGATGAGTTCCATGCAGCACCTGCCTGTATGGATGTGAACGTTCATGCCCGCGCGGCGCGTTTGCGGTTCACCGCGTACGCGTCCGCGCAAAAAGCAACAGCAAGTTTTTTCATTATAGCATGTTTGCGGGGAATGCGCAAAATATGAGGTTCTGCGGAAAAAGCGATTGACTTTTGCGCGCAGGCTTTTACAATAGTACTATGTATGACAGACTGCGCAAGAACAATCAACGGATACAGAAAACGGTGCTTTGCCGGATAGGGGCGTTTCAATGAAAGACGGATATATTCGAGCCGCAGTAGTTTCTCCGCGCATTACGGTGGCGGATTGCGCGGAGAACGCGCGTGTGATCGGCCGGTGGATGGAGCAGGCGGAGGGAAAACAAGCGGGCCTGGTCGTTTTCCCCGAGCTTTGTCTCACGGGCTATACCTGCGGCGATCTTTTCCTGCACCAGACGCTGCTGGACGCGGCGGAATCGGCGCTGGAAACACTTCTGAAGGAAAGCCGGGGTTTCGACGCGGTGATGGTGGTGGGGCTGCCGGTGCGCCGAACCAAGCTGTACAACTGCGCGGCCGTGCTGCACCGCGGCCGCCTGCTCGGGGTCGTGCCCAAAACCTATCTGCCCAATTATGCGGAATTTTACGAGCAGCGTCATTTCACATCCGGCGTGCGCGCAGGCGGCACCGTCACACTGGCGGGGCAGGAGGCACCGTTTGGCACCGACCTGCTGTTTGCGTGTGAAAACCTGCCGGATTTCGTGTTCGGCGTGGAAATCTGCGAGGACGTGTGGGTTCCGGTGCCGCCATCCTGCCGGTTGGCACTGGCGGGCGCCACGGTGATCGCCAATCTCTCGGCCAGCACGCAGGTGGCGGGCAAGGCGGCCTACCTGCGCGGCATCGTGGGCACACAGTCCGGGCGGTGCATCAGCGGGTATCTGTATGCCGGCAGCGGCGAGGGCGAGTCCTCCACCGACCTGGTGTTCAGCGGGCATCTCATCGTGGCGGAAAACGGGCGCATCCTCGAAGAACGCGAGGGAGGAGAAGGTATGCTCGCCGCTGATCTGGACATGCAGCTGCTGGCCGAGGAACGTCGCCGCACCACCTCGTTTGGCGCGGAGGGCGAAGCGGGCGGCTGCCGGCGGGTGCCGTTCCGGCTCACACCGGTGCGGTATGCGCCGCTCCTGCGGCTGGTGGGCCGGCATCCGTTCGTGCCGCCCGAAGGCGAACGCTACCGCGAGCGCTGCAAAGAGGTGCTGGATATCCAGACCGCCGGGCTGGCCAAGCGGCTGGCGCACACACGGGCCAAAACCGCTGTGGTAGCGGTATCGGGCGGACTGGATTCCACGCTGGCTCTGTTGGTGGCGCACCGGGCGATCGAGAACGCAGGGCTGTCCTGCGCCATCACGGCCATCACCATGCCGGGGCCGGGTACCTCCGGCCGCACGCGCGGCAATGCGGACGCGCTGTGCCGGAGCATCGGCGCCACGCTGAAAGTCATCCCCATTTCCGGAGCTGTGGAGGGGCATCTGGCGGACATCGGCCATGACGGTTCGCCGGACACCGCCTTTGAAAACGCGCAGGCGCGCGAACGGATGCAGATCGCTATGGATGTTTCCAATATGGAAGGCGGCATCGTGGTGGGCACGGGCGATATGTCGGAACTGGCGCTCGGGTTCACCACCTACAACGGCGACCACATGAGCATGTACGGCGTCAATGCGGGCGTGCCGAAAACGCTGGTGCGGCACCTCATCCGGTATGTAGCCGATGAGAACGCGGAGAACACGCTGCTGCGCGATACGCTCTACGACATCCTCGATACGCCGGTCAGCCCGGAGTTGCTGCCCGCCAAAGATGGGGATATCCCGCAGAAAACGGAGCAGATTCTCGGCCCGTATGAACTGCATGATTTCTTTCTGTATTATTTTCTCCGTTTCGGATTTTCGCCCGAAAAGATCTTGCGGCTGGCTTTCCTTGCGTTTGCGGATGCTTACGAGGAAACGGAAATCCGGCAGCGTCTGGCGGATTTCCTGCGCCGCTTTTTTGCTGCACAATTCAAGCGCTCCTGCCTGCCGGACGGGCCCAAAGTGGGCAGCGTGGCGCTCTCGCCCCGCGGTGATTGGCGCATGCCGAGCGATGCCGTTGCACGCGCGTGGCTCAATAGACTGGAAAATGCCGGTGCGGATGCGCCGGGACCCGCCGTTTGACGCATGACAAATCGGTCACAATTTGATAACAACCCGTAAAGTCGGTTTGCCCAAAGGCGCTTTGTCGGTCGTAAAAAGCGCCTTTGGGTCTTGTTTTTGTACTTTTGGGAAACGCGCTCTACGACAGCTATACAAATTATACAAAAAAAATCAAAAAATATTGCGATGTTTTTCGTATAAACAGGGATTTTCCCTTTTGCAAATGCATGGGATGTGTTATAATGATAAGCAGTTGTTACATTTTAGTTACAAAAGCATAAAAAGACCGTTACCTGTCTGCGCGCTTGCGTGGGCAACGGCATTCATCCTTTGGGTAATCGAGCAAAGCGCCACGTTGAAACGAAAAAGTACGTCTAGAAAGAGATCCGATATGCATGCGGGGGAGATTGAACAGTGTACTTACCAGAGAAAAAACAACGATGGAATTTACGTATATTGGCCGGCACGGTCGTTCTGTCTGCAGGCATGCTGCTGGTGCCGTTCCAAGCCTCGGCAGATAGTATTTCCGATTGGAAGCAGCAATATGCTTCCCTGCAGCAGCAACTCCAGCAGGTGCAGGGCAAGCTGAACGCGCAGAGTAGTCAGCTGAAGACCGAAAAAGCGAAACAGGCGGCGCTCAATCAGGAGGTTTCCATCATTCAAGGGCAGCTTGCTGTTTTGAGACAGCAGATCGAAAATGTAAACGCACAGATTGCAAACAAGGAAGATGAGATCCAGACGACCGAGCAGCGTGTCCAGCAGAATACCGAATTGCTCAAGCAACGTTTGCGTGCTCTGTATATGTCCGGAGACGATACGTTCCTGACCGTACTGCTCAATTCAAACGACATCAGCGATTTCCTGACACGTGTGGCGGTGGTACGTGCGGTTTCCGATCACGACAACGAGATCATCCAGAGCCTGAAGCAGGATGAAAGCCAGCTGAAAGCCGACCGTACGGCGCTGGATCAGTCCAAGCAGAGTCTGTTGCAGGTGCAGGGGGCGGCGGCCGCCAAGCAGGACATTCTGAACGCCCAACTGGCACAGCAGGCGCAGGTTGTGGCTCAGGTGCAGGCAGGCTCGCAAAGTCTGCAGCAGCAGGCCAATTCTTTGAACGCGCAGGCTTCCCAGACGAATGACCAGATCAACGCGGCGGTTGCAGCACAGGCGGCTGCGACCCAACTGACCGCAACGGCTACGGCGAGCAACACAATGCAGCTGACCGGGGCCGCTTTGGGCAACGCTACCGCGCTGGTTTCGTATGCCGAGCAGTTTGTCGGTTGCTCCTATGTAATGAATGCAGCCGGTCCGACCAGTTTTGACTGCTCCGGTCTGGTCATGTATGTTTACCAGCATGCGGCTCATATTGGTCTGCCGCATTCCGCGGCCGGACAGGCTGGTTATGGCACGGCTGTTTCTAAAAGCGCGCTTCAGCCGGGTGACTTGGTCTTCTTTCATGTAAGCGGCGGCTCAATTGACCATGTGGGCATCTATGTCGGCGGTGGACAAATGGTCAATGCCGAGAAACCGGGTGTCGGTGTGGTGACTGATAACATCAATTCCGGTTATTGGGCGTCCAAGTTTGATTGTGCGCGGCGGATTCTGAACTGATTGTAAGCACTCTAAACCGGTAGATGGTATTGCAAAAGGCAAAGGCCGCAGGCCTTTGCCTTTTATTTATGCATAATGTTCTGTATGGGAGTTTCTATTTAATTTGTTCTGAAAAATGCTTGACAAAAGTACTTTATGCGTGTAGAATAGTAAAGCGGTCTTTTGAAGGGGTTGCCTGTTACACGTCCCCTTTCAAGACACTTATGGGGTGTGGCTCAGATGGGAGCGCAAACGGTTCAGTTTTCGTCCCATGAGCCTGTCCTCAAAACTTCATAGCGACCCAGATGCATATCCATACATACGTGGGGGTGTAGCTCAGCTGGGAGAGCGTACGGTTCGCATCCGTAAGGTCAGGAGTTCGATCCTCCTCATCTCCACCACATAAATCCAGCGCCCATGCGGGTTGCTGGATTTTTTATGCCTAAAAGCAAGTAGCTACGTCATAACGGGAACCGCCTCCTTCGGGGGAATCGACCCCGATGTTGCTACATCGAAATTTCGCATATTAATGAGAAAATCTGCGCGTTTTTATGCGCTCTTGGATGGCTTGTTGTAGTCCAATATCTGGTGGACGGAGATGTTGAAGTCGATGTCCAGCGAATAATCCTTGTGGATGGACACTTTTTGGATAAGCTGGGAGACGATCATCTTTTTCTCCGCGATGCTGCACTTATCGAACAGTTCCGACCAGTTTACAACGCGACCATAAAATTTATGAATCTCCGCGCCTTTTGTCTGAACGTTCGACAATTCCTCCTGCCAACGGGCCACGTCGGCCTTTGCCTGCTTGAGCGCCTCCTCGGCCTGCTCCACCAATCCGTTGATGATGTCCATTTTCAGCGGGCTTTCGCCCCGGATCACTTTGAGCACCTCGGATTGGTAGTCGCTCAACTCCTTGCTCTTGCTGTCCAACAACCGGTTGGCCTGCTCCAACTGCGACCGGCAGAACAGTTCTTGCCGGTGTATCTGCGCCTGAATCACCTCTTTTTCAGAGATGGTCTTGATGTAGACGAACAGCCTGCGGATGGATTCCGCCACCAGCGCGTTTACCCGCTCAGTGCGATAGGTGTTCTGCCCGTCGCATAGATCGGGATGTCGAACCTGATTGTGGCACTGATACCGCAACCGCACGTTCTCAACGACGGTGCCGTCTGCGCGCTTGTAGTTTTTGCCGCTGGTGGAGAGTACCATCTTGTGCCCGCAGTGGCCGCAATAGATCAGGCCGGACACCAGCGCCCGGCTTTTGTTGTTGCGGGGCACGGAGGAATGTTCCTGTGTGCGCTGTTTCATGATCTCCTGCGCCTGCTGAAATGTATCCTCGTCGATTATTTGCAGCTCCGGGAAGATTTCAGATTGCGATTCGCCGCTGCGCAGGATGCCGACGTAGATGATGTTTTTCAGGATCGTGTTAATGCTGGTGTTGACAAAGCCTTCACCTTGGCGGGTGTGGATTCCCTCATCAGAAAGATAGTGGGCCAACCGCTGTGCGCCGTAGCCCTCCCGGACATATTTCTGAAAGATGAGCCGCACCACTTCGGCCTCCTGCTCGTTGACCGCGATCTCATAGACTTCATGGCTCTTTTTGTTTATGCGGCCCTTCTTTTCCAGTTGATAGCCAAATGGCGCTTTTCCGCCCCGGAAACGCCCTTCCTGTACAATTTGTGCAAGGCGGGTTTTGGTGCGGATGGAGGTCTTGATGCTTTCGCCGGACGCCTGCCAGTAGCGTATGTAATTGGTCAGCTTGTCCACATGGGTATATCAAAGCGTTGCTGCCCTTCTTTGGCGCTCCAGACCTCAATGCCGTTCTTTACGAACCACTCCACGACAAAGGGTGTCTCGTCCTCGCGGCGTCCCAGCCGGTCGAACATAAAGACGAGCAACACGTCGAACTTGTGCAAAGCGGCATCTTTCTGAATCTCCTAAATGGCATCCCGGTCTTTGGCGGAAACCTTAAAGCCCGAAACACCCTTTTCGGATAATTCTTCGATGATTTCCCAGCCCTGCTCTTTGGCAAAATCCCGGCAGTAATCTTTCTGCATGGGAATATCATCTTTTTCGACCTGGCCTTTTGTGGAAACGCGATACAGACAATAGACTTTTTTCTTCTCAGGCATGATAGATCCTTTCCCGTTGTCCAGCGGGAAGTACCTGCAATACATGTGTTCAAGAGCGTACGTTATTGGAGAACGTCGTGCTAAAAGACTCTCAAAACCTGTAAGACGGCCTATTTTCATTGCATATCAAGTTCCCGGTTGACCTGCCCGACAAAACGATAGAACACCTTCACATCCTGCCTACGCTTTCCGTCAACAACAGTGCGTTCACCAATTTCAATGTGGTCTATCAGCTCATCGATGGTTTCCCGGTCAAGTTCCTGTAAGTTCAGATATTTGCGGATCGTCGCCGCCCAACTCTGAATGTCGGCGGCATCCTGATCGGATTTTTTAACTTCGGACAGAAGCACGTCAAGGCGTTCCGCTTTGGCAAGGCGCTCCTGTTCGTTTTTCGCTATCAGCACCGAGAAGGTACTTTCGCTGACCGCTCCGCTAACCTTGTCCTCATAGAGCTTTGCGGTCATGCTCTCCAACTCCTGCAAGCGGCGTCGCAGTTTGCCGATTTCCTGACGGGTATTTGCCATGCACTGTTCATCATACTGTGCCATCCGGCGTTTGAGCTTCTCCACCGCACCGGCCTCATCCAGAATGACGGCCTCAGCGTCCGCTTTAATTTCAGCCATCACAATCCGCGCTAACGTCATTTCATAGATACGGTGCCAGGAACAAACGCTCCGACCCGACTGGATGTATCTCTCACAGCAGTAGGAAACATAGCGTTTTACGGTGCCGTTTTTACGATGCTGCGTCTCTGTGCTTGCGCCAAGCGGACCTTTACAATCGGCGCAGACCAGTTTGCCAGAAAAAAGGCTTCGGGTCGGCTTTCGGTTATTCTCAACGCGTCGCTTTGCAGCCTGATTGATTTTCTGCACGGCATCCCATTCTTCCGGAACAATGATTGCCTCGTGGGTTGCCTCACACCGTATCCACTCGGATTCCGGCTTATAAATCATCGTGCCATCCTTATAAGAACGGGAGCCGGTGTAGTTCATAAGCAGATTTCCAAGATAGACCTCGCTGTTCAGAAGGTTTTTTACGGTTGCGCAGGTCCAGAGCTGAGAATACCGGCATTCGCCGGTTCCGTACAGGCTGTGCCAGTATCCGCGCGGAGAGAGGATGCCGTCCAGATTGAAAGCGGCGGCAATCTTGCCGTAGGCCGCGCCGTCCCGCCGCATGGAAAAGGCCCTGTGGACCACAGCGGCGGCGTATTCGTCGATGACCAGTTTGTGCTTATCGTCCTCGCTTTTGCGGTAGCCGTAAGGGGCGTAAGCGGAAAGGAACTGCCCGCTTTTCATTTTGGCGTACCGCACGGATTTGATTTTGTTGCTCAAATCCTTCAAATGGTAGTCGTTCATCAGGCTGCGGAAGTGGAGCATATCGGTGTTGTCGCCCTCGGTGTCCAGACAATCCAGCACGGAAACGAAGCGGCACCCAAGGGAAGGAAACACAACGTCTGTGTACCGGCCCACCTCTACAAAGTCGCGACCCAAACGTGACAGGTCTTTGACGAGGATCAGGTTGATAACGCCTTTTCGGGCGTCCTCCAGCATCTCCAGAAAACCGGGGCGCTGGAAGTTGCCGCCGCTGTAACCGTCGTCGGCGTAGGTTTTCACTTCGGTCCAGCCGTTCAGCATCACAAATTTGGAGAGGATTTCCCGCTGATTTTCAATGCTGACGGATTCGTCGGCGGGAATGTAGCTTTTCGCTTTCGCGGAATTGGAAGCGTCGTCTATGCTCAAGCGGCAGTAGATGCCGACCTTATACAGCTTTTTCATAACGCTCCCTCTTCTCCTGCGTCAGCGCCTCATCCACATTTCCGACATAACGGTAATGCACCTTGATGTCGCAGATGCGAAGATCGCCCTGCTTTTTGGTTTCGCCCACCTCAATGCGGTCAACCAGCTCAAACAGGATGGTTTCATCCAGCTCTGTGATTTCTGTATAGCGCCGGATAATATCCGTCCAACGGTCTGCGTCCTGCTTGTTTCCAAGCTGCGTCTTGACTTTCTGTTCCAATTCAGGGACTGCGGCGGCTTTTTCCGCGCGCTCGGATTCATATTTCTGCATCAGGGTCTGGAACACGGTCTGCGGGATGATGCCTTTGCATTTGTCCTCGTAAAGATTCTGCATCAGCTTTTCCAACTCCGAGATACGGGTGGTGGCCGTTTTCAGCTCCTGCTCATAAGAGGACAGGCGGCTGCGGTTTTCCTTATCCTTCAGCCGGGTAATCTGCGCTATGAGCCGATCCCGGTCATACTCCGCATACTGCGCCTTTTCCCGGATGTCCGCCAGCACGAGTTTACTTAGCACATCCTCATAAATCATGTGGATGGTGCAGGCGGTTTTACCGCTGCGGCTGTAGTTGCCGCAGATGAAGGAGTGAAACACCTGCGTGTGGCCGTCGCTGTATTTGCGCGTCTCATTGTGGGACCGCATTTTGAAACCGCAGTCGGCGCAGTAGACAAGACCGGTAAAGATGCTTTTTCTGCCTTCTGCGGCGGGAGATTTCCGCACCTTCTTTTGGTCGATGCTGACAACCGTATCCCACACGTCGCGGGGAATGATTGCTTCATGCGTGTTTTCAACCCGTATCCATTCATCCTCCGGTTTTACAATGAGCTTGCGGGATTTATACGAGAGCGTCCCGTGCTTGCCCTGTACCATATTACCGATGTAGACCTCATTTCGGAGGATAACCTGAACGGTGGTATTGGCCCACTGGTGGTTGACCTTGCGCGGATCATTTCGCCCCTTGCGCTGATAGTACAGCACTCCGGGCGGCTGAATTCCTTCCTCGTTGAGCGCGACGGCAATGGACCAAAAGCCCATGCCCTGACAGCGCATGGCGAAGATCCGGCGCACAATCGGCGCGGTTTCCTCGTCGATTACAAGGTGGTGCTTATCCGCAGGATCGCGCTTGTAGCCATAAGCGGGGTAAGTTCCAAGAAACTTGCCATCCTCCGCACACGCTTTCTTGACGGCCTTGACCTTCTTGCTGGTATCCCGGCTGTAGAACTCGTTAAATAAGTTCAAAAAGCACATGACATCGGTGCTGCCGTTGGTGCTTTCCGTGTCAATGCCGTTGTTCAGCGCAATGAAGCGGCACCCGATAGAAGGAAACAGATAATCTGTGTATTGTCCAAATTCAATGTAGTTTCTGCCGAAACGCGACAGATCCTTGACCAAAATCACGTTGATGCGCTTTGTTTTTGCATCCTCAATCAGCCGCTGGACGCCGGGACGGTCGAAGTTTGTTCCGGAGTATCCGTCATCGGTATATACGTCGATTTCATTCCAGCCGCGCTCACGGACATACCGTTGGAGCAGCAACTTTTGATTTTCAATGCTGGCGGATTCGCCGTCGCGCTCATCGTCGTTGGACAGTCGGCAGTAGATGCCCACGTTGTATGTTTTTTCGATCATCTATATTTTACCTCCCGATCATCTCAGCATCATACCCCGTGCGGTTTTATGGCTCTCGAACATCATCAGGATAACGCGGGAGCTTTCGCCGCGCAAGGATGCGGCTGGCCGAGAGGGTTTTATCGTTAAGAAGCAGAAGGGACGCGGGGCGGTGTAAGCTCTGTCATGGCACGCCGGACGGCGAGCTGTTCCAGCGTATGCCCCAGGTCCTTCTCACCGGAAAACACGCTGGTCACGCGATACAGCGTATTCCCGATCTTGACTTCCTTGTAAGAGGTATTTGCTTTTCCGCATGGTGTGGCTTGCTCCATAAAGAGACACCTCCATTCCAAACCATACCCATATAAAAGATGACAGCCGCGCCGATTTCAGGCTAGAGCAGCCATACGACTGTCGCATTTCGGCGCGGTTGTCCCTTTGTTTCGATTTGCTTTTTATGTTTACAGACATTCCGGACGAACAGGCGGCGTACCTGTTACCATAGGAATTGCACCTCCCCCCATGATGATGGCGGGCCGTTCTCATTGCCTGCGACGGTTTTATCACGCTCGGACTGTGACTGAACGGAAGTTTCATTACATACAGATAATTGCCGCAGAGCTGCCTTGCGTCTGAAAGACGCTGCTCTGCCTGCGGCGCTGGTGTTTTTCGCTCCCTTCCCGTTACGCTGAAATCAATCACCCTCTCCCGCGTAAGGAAAGATCGTGGCGCACCCGCCGCCCGGCTCCCTGTATGCCGCTGCTCGCGGTATGTATCCGGCTTGTCCCTTATTCAATTTTCAAGGTTCAGCGAAGAATAAAAACATATCCCTCATAAACCTTTTCATTTTCAGGGCAAAAGTTGCTCCCTTAAATGAAATTTTTGAGAACTGCCTCCATATTTTTCAGCGCCTTATTGATAGAACGTGAGATTTGACTTTTATTTACCCCTTCTGCCTTAGCAATGGCACTTTTGCTCATTCCCAAGAAGTAATGAGCATAGATGCGTTTGGCCTGCTTATCCGGCAAGGCGGCGATGGCAGCGTGAATCTGCTCACCCGTCACTTTGCACTCATAGATTTCGCAGGGGGACAGGGACACGAACAGGATGTCACGCTCGATGCCGTCGCCGCGATCCAGAGAGTAATACGACTTATGACGGTATCTCCGCAGATAGTAGGCGGCTTCGGCGTGTTCATAGGAATCCATGAGTGCCGCAACCTCGTCCGGTACCGCAATGATGCAGTCGGTGGTATAAAAATCGGGATAATAGTCCCGCAGATTGATCTTGACCATTTTCTTTTCCTCCGTTTCGATTTTTAGGCTTGGGCAAATCGAAACAGAGGATGGAGGGGAGCGGCAGAGGGGCTTTATATCACACCGCGTCGATATAACATACCAGAAATATTTATCCAGAGAAAAGAAGATAAAAAACGTACCAAAGCAGAATATCCTCCGCATGGTACGTCGAAATTGATACAAATTACATACTATTATGTCATAGTTTGCATATGCAAGGTTAGAATTTATCCTTATGAAGCAATAACTTTTTTTAAGCGATTACCTTGGAAGGTTGCCCATAGAATATTCAGGCCATCTGCTAAACTGCCACCTTTCTATAAAAGTGGTATTTTGGTAGTAAAAACAGCATCTGCCAAAGCTCCTTTCAGTTTGCTTTGGCAGGTGACTCATTTGATTTTGGATGCATTAATATAACCCGCCAAAGCAGTCTTTTTTTTCTTGCCTTGTCCGGCTGTTGTTTTTTGTGAAATATGTTGCATGTAAATATGACGCACAATCACATTATGTAATCATCTTTTTTCTACTAAACTTAGATAAGAGGTGATACATAATGCACTATGACATGAAGCGAATGGGTACTATCATTCAAGGAGCCCGTATATCGCGCGGAATGACACAAACAGCGCTTGCTGACAAAATAGAAGTTTCTTTAAGAACCATCATTGCCATTGAAACTGGAAAACGAAATCCAACATTTGAGGTCCTTTATAAAATCATTCAAGAATTAAGTATTCCAGCTGATCTTATTTTTCGTCCCGAGGATGTAACTGGTACGCCAGAGCAGGAACAATTTATTCGGGAGTTCCGGGATGCTAACGAGCAAGAACAGCAAATTGCTATTGCATCAGCAAGAGGTATTTGGAAAGAACTCCGCCATGAAAACAAGGGATAGTATTTGAACTAACTTAACCACAAGTACAATCAACTTTATAGATCATGTACAAGGAGAGCCGATAACTGTGATTAATCTCACATGTTATCGGCTCTGCGTCTCAGCGGCTGGCTCTTTGATAACTGATATTTTCAGATGTCGTACATTTATTAGTGTCTCATGTTTGCACTTAGGACAAAATAGCGGAAAGTTTTTAAGGATTGTATCCTCACGGATTTTTAGACGTGTCTTGTTATTACAAACAGGGCATAATACCCATTTGATTTCCGTCGTAATATCACTCCTGTGTAACCGTCAAGACCGCGCGCACCTTGTAAGCATGGTGTCGGGGAAGGTACAATGAACTTCAAAAGGGTTCAAAACATGTAATGGAGTGTTTTGGACCAAATTGGAGTGAATAAAATGGATACGCAAAAAATCGCGAGGGAGTTCCGGCTATCAGAGTGGGGCGAGGCGGTAAAGGAGCGAATAGCTGGCGGGCAGAGCGTGGACGCATTTTGCGAAGAAAAAAACATCAGCAAGGCCACCTATTACTACAGGCAGAAAAAAGTACGGGAAGCTGCCTGCATGGAGCTTATGGAGAAACAAAAGCGCGGAACCGGGCTTGTGCCGGACGGCTGGACGCAGCTTACGGAAGCAAAATCTGTTACTGCCGGCGAAGGCACCCTAGACATTGAAATCGCCGGCTGCCATATCCTTGCAAATGCCCAAACCGACCTGGAATTGCTGGCGAGAGTCTGCCGCATCCTGAGATCGCTGTGATGCAGTTCGGAGAAAAACCTGTGTATCTTTGCTGTGGGTGCACGGATATGAGGAAATCGATCAACGGGCTAATGACGCTTGTGCAGCACAGTTTTTCTCTCGACCCTTTTGTCGACGCGCTGTTCGTGTTCTGCAACCGAAGCCGTGACCGCCTGAAAATACTGGAGTGGGACGGCGATGGCTTTTGGCTGTATTTCAAACGGCTGGAACGCGGACATTTCCGCTGGCCGTCGTCAGACGAGGAAACCACAATGACGCTGAACAGTGAGGAACTGTCTTGTCTGATCGATGGCGCAAGGCTGGAGAAAAAGCTTCGCCGCAGCGAAGTTCTTGAACACAATATTTCGTAACACATCGGGATACGAAAATGCCGTTTTTTCTTGATTCTATGCGGTTTTTCCGGTATAATTAGAGAATGGAAAAACAAGAAAAAACAATTGAAATACCGCTTTCTGTTTACGAGAATTTTCTCAAACAGGCGGAGCAGATTGCCGAGCTAAAACAGCAGATTCAGTGGCTGATGGAGCAATTCCGCCTGGCCAAACGTAAGCAATTCGGCGCGTCCAGTGAACAGACGGACAACGAACAATTATGTCTGTTTAACGAAGCAGAGCAAACCGCCGATTTGACCGTGCCAGAGCCGGAAACCACCGAGGTCAAGGCGCATTACCGCAGAAAGACGCGCCTGACCACCGACAAGTTGCCGGAAGATTTACCTGTTGAGACCATTGAACACGAGCTGCCGATCGAGGCGCGTATCTGTCCGGACTGCGGTTGTCCTCTGCACAAAATGGGGGAAGACATCCGTGAGGAACTGAAAATCATCCCGGCAAAAGCCGTGATTGTACGCCATGTACGGCACGTCTATGCCTGCCGCCACTGCGAGGAGTCCTCTGATCGTGTGCCGATTGTCAAGGCGGAGATGCCAAAACCCGTCATCAAGGGAGGGTTCGCATCACCCGAATCCGTCGCCCATATCGCCGTGCAAAAATTTGTGATGGGCAGCCCGCTTTATCGGCAAGAGCAGGAGTGGGCGCAAAGCGGCATTCTGCTCTCACGTCAAACCATGTCCAACTGGCTCATCAGAGCCTGTGAAGATTGGCTGGAGCCAATTTATCAGGAAATGAAGCGACAGCTATGCAATCATCAAGTCCTTCACGCAGACGAAACCACCCTTCAGGTGCTGCATGAGGACGGCAAGCCCGCCCAGAGTAAAAGTTACATGTGGCTTTATCGTACAAGCGGCGAGGCTAAGCGCCAGATTGTGCTGTATGACTACCAGCGGGATCGAAAGCATATCCGTCCGAAAGACTTCTTAGAGGATTTTTCAGGTTTTCTCCATGCAGATGGTTATGACGGATACCACAAGCTGCCTGACCGAATCACCGTGGTGGGCTGTTGGGCGCATCTGCGTCGGAAATTTGACGAAGCGCTGCAAACACTGCCGAAGGATAAACGGAAATCGTCTGACGCCGCAAAGGGGATTGCTTACTGTGACAGGCTGTTTCATTTGGAGAAACAGTTCACTTTGCTGACCCCGGAAGATCGTTTGAAGGAACGCGAACAGCAAAGTAAACCGGTGGTTGAGGCGTTCTACGCCTGGGTCGGATCGCTCCGGGAACTGCCTAAAACCCTGATGGGTAAAGCAATCCATTATGCACAGTCACAGCGCATGTATCTTGTGCGGTATCTGTTGGACGGACGGCTGGAAATCAGTAACAATCGCGCGGAAAACGCCATTCGACCTTTTGTAATGGGACGGAAGAACTGGCTGTTTTCCAACACGCCAAACGGTGCAAAAGCCAGCGCAATCTATTACAGCTTGATCGTCTCTGCCAGGGAGAATGGTCTTGTGCCTTTTGAGTACCTCACAAAGATTTTCACCGAAGCGCCCAATGGCGCGGATGTTGAAAACCTCATGCCTTGGGGGGCGTGCCCGTTGATTTGACGGTTACACTCCTGTCATAGTTTTATCATTCATAATCAAAACATATCTTGACTCTATCCGGAGTGGCAGAGTCAAGATATGTTTTTTGCAACCAGACTATCATAGTACGTTTATTTACCTTAGACTCTTGGCTTTATGCCCCTGCCTTTCGGTCAGTTTGCCTTTTCTGATATTTAATTTTATATGCTAAATTAAGAAATTTGGACCTGCATTTTTTCAGTGTTATGCCTGCCAATTAAAGCAGCTCCGATTGCGCCGTTGAACTGCGGATAATTTGCCTTGTAAATATCGCACATCAGTTCATCTTCCAACGCAGATCGAAGAGCATCATTGTTAGCGCCGCCTCCGGTCATCATCACATCGCCATCCGACTTATATTTACGCGCCATTTTGGCGATACGGTTTGCCATGGCTATATGCATACCTGCAAGGATATCACTTCGGCTTTTCTTTTGAGCAAGAAGAGAGATCACTTCCGTCTGGGCGAAAACGGCGCAGGTGCTGTTGATTTGACAGGGGTCTGTACTCTCTTTCGCAAGCGAAGCAATCTGATCAATGGTAGTTTCCAGAAGATCAGCCACGACCTCCAAGAACTTTCCTGTTCCAGCGGCGCATTTATCATTCATTGTAAAATTAACGATATGTCCATCGGGGCCAAGGCTGATGATCTTGCTGTCTTGGCCTCCGATATCAATGATCAAGCGCGGATGCACGTTTTCAGGGGCTGTCAATTGTACACCGCAGGCATGAGCGGTGATTTCTGAAATTGTGGCATCTGCGAGGCCGATACTGCGCCTGCTGTATCCGGTTGCGGTGATTACGGCGATATCATTGCGTGTGATACTTTGGCTCGCATAGATCTTTTCCAGCAATTTGGCCGCAGTTTCCTCACAGTCGATGCCTGTTGGAAGAAGTTCAGCGCCTAAAACACAGTTATCCTTTATCAATGCCGCTTTCAGGTATGTCGAACCGGCATCCAGCCCCACATAATAGTTTCCCATGTATTTATCTCCTTTGTTCTATCAATTCAACAAACGCTTCCAGACGGATTTTTACCTGTTCTGCATCCTCGGCGGAGAAATCTGTTTCCACACGCAGAACCGGAATATCAAGCTTATCTGCCAGCTGTTCCACCATGGACAATTCGAAGTCGTAAGGCGTGCAGCCGCGCAGGATATGATAAATAACGCCCTCCGCTTTCGTCTGACGCAGTTTTTCTGTGAGACTGCTGAGGCGATCGTCCGTCTGCTCGAATACCGGACACGTACATGCGCAGACATATCGCGCCGTAAGCGCACGTAAGATGCCGTCTGTACTGTACTCATCAGGAACAACGGGGTCATATAAAAGCCTCCCCGCCATACACGTCTCGTCTCCGACAATCTGTGCCCCCAGACCTTCCATCAAAAACGGCAGTTTATAGTTTGGAAATGTAATGGGAGAGCCTGCGATAAAGATACGCGGCTTTTTCCTTTTCAAAGGCTGCATGGCAGCTGCTTTTTGGGAAAGTCCGGCATTTAGTATTTTCGCGTGCTGCGCCCAGCTTTCCGGCGTATCATAGCAATAGCTGTTCAGCACAGCCATAACCTGTGAACCCGTGACAGGCGGATTGTCGGATGAGAGCAAGCCGTATAGTTTATATGCTTCCTGCTGTGCCGCATTAATGCTTTTGCAGGATTCAATCAGTTTCCGGTTGGAGAACCTGCGGCCCGTTTCTTTGGAAATACTTTTCATGAGAGCATGCATGTTTTGCAGGTTCTGCGCAAAGCGTTCCTCCGACTTATCCATTTCAATCGGCAAGGGAATAACCGGAAGGTACTGCGACAAAAGCGCAGCGCTTTTTCGCTTGCCATCGCAGGTCATCGGCAGCACTGCCAGCCTGCACTGCTGATAGATCGGCATGACGCGCATTGCGTGAAAACCGGCAGTTGCCTTCAGGACTGGGCAGGCATCACGCGGGACGATCTCATCCCCGATCATCGCCGCAACGCTGTGCCCAGCGCATAAGCGCAGCGGCCTGTAGCCGAATGCGTATATCATTTCATCCGGCACCATCACGCAGTAGCTACCTATGTACTCGTTGTCATCCTTTTCAAAATCGACGAATGTTCTTTTAAGAACATTCGTAAAATATTCAAGCCCCTTGGGAACATCTCCTATGGATGTCAACTGTTTCAGTGAACCAGCCGAAACGCGCGAAATATTTCGCTTATAACGTTCTAATGTACGCTCTTCCATTATTTCACCTGCTTACTATTACGTTTGGATGACAATACCTTTTTCCCAAACAGGGTAAAGGAAAGCACATCCTGCTCCGGGCATGCCTCAATGCATTTCATACAGTAGATACAATCCGAGTGAGTGATATCGGATTTGTTGCGTTCTTCATAAATGGAGCGGATATCCATTGGACAACATTCAAGACAAGCGCGGCAGTGTGTACACGCGGTGCCGTCCTTTTTAATTTTTCCGAAGCTGATTTTATTGACAAAGCCCCGGAGTGTCCCTAGCGGACAGTATTTACAGAACGCCCTTTCTTTCAGAAAACAAATTCCCGTTACAATACCGACAATAATGATTTTATAGATACTCATATCTGCGCTGCTGAAGGAAAGGTCGGGCCGTATATACATAACTGGGCGCAGCCCAAAAAACAAAACGCTGGCCAGAAAATATACAAGTATGATCCATTTCAGCGGACGCAAATAGGATTTCACCTTTAATGACACGTGGAACGTCGGAATATGCAGTTTTTTCCGAAGCATTGAAAGCAGTTCCTGATAAAAGCCCAGCGGGCAGACATAGCCGCACCAGAGACGCCCAAAAACCAGAGCGCTGAAGATGCTGAGCAACAAAATAATAATCCGGTATCCGCTTCCCAGAAAAACGAGTACAGCAACGGCAATCAGTAGACACATGATACGGAAAGCCGTAATTTTACGCTGCTTCAATGTGTCTCCTCCTCACTCCGCAGTACCGGAAGCGGTGCAACGCGTTTTTTCTTTTTTTGGTAATAGATTATCATGCCTCCCGATGTCAATACGGCAATACCTAAAATAGAGGCAACATTTTCAATGCGCTTAAGTGTTTTGGCCTGCATAGCGGTTTCGGTTTGATTGCCACCGTTTGGCTGGGCTGCGTTCCCTGCGCTTTGCATTATATTGCTTGCGGGTGCTGAGTTTCCAACCTCTGAGCTCCGCGCAAGATTCGTTTTGACGGTGAAAAAGGCGATCGTGACAAGAGCAGCTACAATCACGACGGCAATAATCCTACGATGCGCTTTTGCCGCTTTTATCTTTTCCGCAGCCTTTTGATGCAGTTCTTGTAAAAGAAAGCTGAATGGCATAAGTTCCTCCTTAATCGCTTTGAGTTTTAAGCTGATAAATATTTATTTTTATACTGCCGCAGGCAGTTTTCCGGTCTGCGTCAGCAGTTCTGAAAATGCTTCCAGGCGGATTTTGATCTGCTCGGTATCGGCATTCGTATAATCTGTTTCAATGCAGACGAACGGAATCCCCGCCCTGATGGCGGCCTTTTCAATCCGATTCGCTTCATAAGCATACATGAGTTGTCCCTTGAGCAGATGGTATATGACACCGCTGGCGTTTTGCAGGAAAGAAGTATCAGAACACAGTGCGCGAGCAATATCGTTTTGTGCCGATCTGTAATGAATTTCATTCAGATCCCTGAACATGGAATTCAGCGAGAAAGGATCATGCTCCATAAGCTCTGTGTAATCCTCCGGATCAGGGACTCCGCAGTGATTCTCATAATCTTGGATGCCGACATTATGTAATACAGTCAGGATTTTGACATTCGGGAAAAAGATCGGTGACCCGATCAGCAGCAGATGGGACCGGTTTTCGGGCATCGGCTTCAGGTTTTCCTCGGCGAATCCATTCACGCGGTCGGTCCATTCCTGAATGTCAGGAGCAAGATAATAGGTCTGCTTGATAAAATCCTTTGCGATTTGCGGAATATCCATAGTCTTAAGGCGCCGGATGGCATCATGTGCGCTGGTGATTTGCTTCGCGGCAGTTCGGATGCTCTTGGCGGTGATCGGTCGGTGTGTGAGCTTTTGCAGCTCCATAACTAAATCCATCTGTGACGACCGAAACCGTGATGTGGCTTTTGAATCCAGAAATGGCTCCTCCTCCATCACGATCACCGGATGCCCTAGGTCTTTTAAATAAGGCACAACTTTACGCGTATCTGTGTTGCTTACCGGCACAACCATCCCGGTGATATCCCTTATGCAGGAGAGCTGTCCGGAAAAGAGAATGCTGCTTGCGGATTTGAGCACAGGGTCCGAAATCTGCGGAAACACCTGTTCTGCGTATTGATCCGTAAAGTAATTACCACCAAACAGAAATTGCGGGTTTGCACCGGCAGCCCGGATATATAATTCAGGAATACCGGTTCCCAATACCGCTATGGACGGCATTTCTGTCTTTTGTTCCCCAAACCAGAATCCCTTCCAGATATCGAAAAAATAATCCAGCGGGATATCTGGTGCTTTTTCGCGCACGGCATCCATCGATTTCAGGATTTGATCCTCATATTTTTTATCCAAAACATTTAAGGCCCCTTTCATCTTTGATACTTTTGTATTATAATCAAAAACAAAAGTGAAAGGAGTAACCATGGTTACTCCTTTGAAGAGAGGTGCGATATTTTGGATAATTTTATTTCTTTTCTAGAAACGGTAAATCTGTTTAAGTGCTTCTCGAATAATGAACTGGATAAATTGTTTCAAAATAATCTTTACCGTACCAGCACTTACTTCAAAGATTCCATAGTACATCTTCAGAACGAAAAATGTGAAAGCCTTGACATCATTTTGAGCGGGACTGTCTTAGTACAAAAAATTGATTCGGATGGGGATCTGCTCACGATTTGCAGTTTTTCGGCTGGTGAGGCTATGGGAGAAAATCTTCTTTTTTCACATAGAAATTTTTATCCCATGACGATCACAGCAAAGTGTGATACGGAAATTCTCCAAATCAAGAAGGAATTAATTATAAAGCTGTGCCAGGAAAACATGAAGTTCTTAAATGGTTTTCTCCAGTCTGCATCAGACAAAACATTGATTTTAATGGGGAAAATCAAGACTTTGGCATTGAAAACTATCAGGCAGTGCATCATTGAGTTTTTACTTTACGAGTATCGCGTTCAAAAGTCTACAACCATTAAATTGGATATGACAAAAAAAGAGTTGGCTGAAAAAATAGGAGTTCAAAGGCCTTCCTTATCAAGAGAGCTAAATAAAATGAGAAAAGATGGTCTTATTATCTATGATTCAAAACAGATTACCATCACGGATGTTGATTTGCTGAACAAACTGCACATTGATTCCTAAAAATATTATTATGTTGAAGCAAACAGTGCCATAATTATGTCATTCTTTGCGGCAAGAAATATGGTTTATTTTATCATTAACGTCAGAGGTATCGTTGAGACTGACTACCGCGCTGGTTTCTTATAACAGCTTGAATTGATTTTTGTGGTAGCTCAAAACGCCATCGTCCCTGAGCTTTGAAAGCTCAGCCGACATGGCGCTGCGTTCGACGGAAAGGTAATCCGCGAGTTCCTGCCGATTGAATGGGATATTGAAGCTGCTGCTTCCCGATTTCTTGGCCTCAACCGAAAGGTAGGCCATAAGCTTTTCACGGGTGGTGCGTTTCGAGGTGAATTCAATTTTCTGCGTCAGCAATATATTTTTCATGGATACGATATTCAACATATTCTGAATTAGCCTGCTGTGAAATCCGCACGCCTTGGCGCACGGAACGGCAAGTCTGTGACAGTCGATAAAGAGAAGATCGCTTTCGGTCGTTGTGATTACACTGACCGGAAGCGTTTTTATTTCCGCACAGGCAAAGGATTCCCCAAACAAATTTCCAATGTCAATTTTTCCAAGAATGCTTCTGTTCCCGTAATAGTCGTCCTGCACGACCTGAACCTGCCCCGATAAAACGATGCCGAATTTTTCAATGCTTTCGCCGCTGGAAAATACCGTTTGCCCTTTTTCGTAATGAACCGATTTTGCGGTAAGGCAAGACAAAAGCGACAGTAAATCTGATTCTTCAATGCCTTTGAATAATCGTACTGTCTTCAGCACATCCAAATAATCTTTCATAAAATCCTCTTTCGTTGGAATTCCAACCGACTTATTAATTTAAGAATAGTAAACTCAAATCATAAAGTCAACAACAACTTGAAAGTGGGGGACGGAACATGATTCGAAAAATTATCAGAATTGATGAAGAGAAATGCAACGGCTGCGGACTGTGCGCAAAAGCCTGTCACGAAGGGGCAATCGGAATGATAAACGGAAAGGCCAAGCTTCTCCGCGACGATTACTGCGACGGCCTCGGCGACTGTTTGCCGGCCTGCCCGACAGGGGCTATCAGTTTCGAGGAACGCGATGCAAAAGAATATGATGAAGCCGCCGTGAAGAAAAACAAGCTGAGCAAACAGGGAGAAACGCTGGCCTGCGGCTGCCCCGGTACGCAGTCTAAAACCATCCATCGGGAAAATAAGTGTGAGGCCGTCCATCCCAATATCAGCGAAAACAAAAGCCAGTTGTCACAGTGGCCCGTCCAAATCAAACTTGCGCCGGTCAACGCTCCTTATTTCGCGGACGCCAACCTCCTGATCGCCGCCGACTGTACGGCCTATGCTTACGGAGATTTTCACAACAGGTTTATCCGAAACAAAGTGACCCTGATCGGCTGCCCCAAGCTGGACGAAGGAGATTACAGCGACAAACTCACAGAAATCATTCGGAACAACAATATAAAAAGCGTTACGGTCGTCAGAATGGAAGTTCCCTGCTGCGGCGGGATTGAAAACGCAGTAAAAAGAGCGCTTCAAAACAGCGGCAAAATGATTCCCTGGCAGGTTGTCACGATTTCGACCGATGGCAGAATACTTGATTGAAAGGGGGTACGCACAATGATAGAAAAAGAATATAAGCTGTCCAGAACCAATGAAAAAGCGATAGAAAAGATCATATTTGACGAAAACCTTCATTACCTCCACATGGTGTTCAACAAGAATGAGGGTTTGCCGGAGCACTTTTCCAATTCAAACGTGTATATGACCGTCATTCGCGGAAGACTCTCCATCGGCCTTGATGATCAGGAAATCCATGAGTACGAGGCCGGAACTCTGGTGAAAATCCCGTTTCAAACTAAAATGAATGTCAGAAATGTTCATGACGAAACGATGGAGTTAATTGTCGTAAAAGCGCCCGCCCCAAAAAGCTGAGAAAACGAGGAGAAAACCAGATGAAAAAGTACAGATGTATTCCCTGCGGGTATGTCTATGATCCCGCGCTTGGCGATTCTGACAGCGGCATCGCGCTCGGCACGTCATTTGAAGATTTACCCGATGATTGGCAGTGCCCGATTTGTTTTGTCGGTAAGGACAATTTTGAACCTGTTGAAGACTGAATTTTAAAGGAGGAAGCAAAAATGAGTATGTTTTGCTATCAGTGTCAGGAAACTGCCGGAGGAAAGGGCTGCGCGGTGCGCGGCGTCTGCGGAAAAAACGAAGAAGTGGCAAAACTCCAGGATCTTCTGATTTACACGCTCAAGGGCATTTCCGAAATTGTAGTCAAAGGAAAGCTGGACGTCAAAACCCTCGGCGAGACAAATTATGAAGTTCTCAGCAGCCTGTTCATGACCATCACCAACGCGAATTTCGACGACGGCTCGATTGAAAAACAGATCATGAAAATGATTGCCGTAAGAGACAAGCTCAGAAATTCCGTTGCTTCTGCGGGTTTACACGATGCGGCCACGTTTATGGTAAGTTCCAGAGCGTCCATGCTGGAAAAGGCCGCTACCGTCGGCGTGCTGTCAACCGAAAACGAGGACGTGCGTTCTCTCCGCGAGATGATCACATACGGCCTTAAGGGTATGGCTGCTTACGCCGAGCACGCGAAAAACATCGGAAAAGAAGATTTGACCATCAACGCCTTCATCTATGAGGCACTGGCGGCAACACTGGACGACTCCCTCTCCGCCGACGATCTTGTCGCGCTGACGCTGAAAACCGGCGAATACGGCGTCAAAGTTATGGCGCTACTGGACGAGGCCAACACGTCACGGTTCGGCAATCCTGAAATCACCGAGGTCAATATCGGCGTCAGAAAAAATCCTGCGATCCTGATTTCCGGTCACGACCTGACCGATCTGGAGCAGCTTCTGGAGCAAACCAAAGGTACTGGCGTGGATGTGTATACCCACAGCGAGATGCTGCCTGCCCATTATTACCCGGCTTTCAAAAAATACGACAACTTTGCCGGAAACTACGGCAATGCATGGTGGAAGCAGCTTGAGGAATTTGTCTCCTTCCATGGCCCCATCCTCTTTACTACCAACTGCATCGTCCCGCCAAGAAGCGAGGAGGTCCGGGGCAGAATCTTTACCACGGGTTCCACCGGCTATCCCGGCTGCAAGCATATTGAAGCCGATGAGAACGGCAAAAAGGACTTTTCCGAGATCATCGCGCTTGCCAAGACTCTTCCCGCGCCCGATGAGATTGAGACTGGCAGCATTGTCGGCGGCTTTGCCCATAATCAGGTGATGGCTCTGGCAGACAAGATCGTCGATGCCGTCAAATCCGGTGCGATCAAAAAGTTCTTTGTTATGGCCGGCTGTGACGGACGTATGAAGTCCAGGGAATACTACACCGAGTTTGCGGAGAAGCTCCCGAAGGACACGGTAATTCTTACGGCGGGCTGTGCGAAGTATCGCTATAATAAACTGAAGCTGGGCGATATCGGCGGTATTCCGAGAGTTCTGGACGCCGGACAGTGCAACGACTCCTATTCTCTGGCGGTCATCGCCCTGAAACTCAAAGAGGTGTTTGGACTCGACGATATTAACAAGCTGCCGATTGCTTTCAATATCGCCTGGTACGAACAGAAGGCCGTCATCGTTCTCTTGGCTTTGCTGTACTTGGGCGTAAAGAACATCCACCTAGGCCCCACGCTGCCGGGTTTCCTGTCACCCAGCGTGGCAAAGGTCCTGATTGAAAAATTCGGAATCGCAGGCGTGGGAACAGTTGACGATGACATCAAGCTGTTTATGAATGCCTGATTTAAAAAAGGAGATTTGGCATATGAACGCAACAATCGACAGAAAGGGCTGTATTTCCTGCGGATTATGCACATCAACCTGTCCGGAGGTATTTCGGATGGCTGATGACGGGCATGCGGAGGTTTGCGCGGACCCTGTTCCTGAATCTGCGGAAGACACGGCAACGGAAGCACGGGATAACTGTCCCGTCTCTGTTATCACGGTAGAATAATCATAAATCAGCGCCCATTTGAAAGGCTTTCAGATGGGCGCTGATTAAAAAAGAAACAAAAGTAGTTATCAACAAAAAATTGTTATCACTAAAGGACGTGACAGCAGGTTGAAAAGCTGCGTAGAGCAACGATTCAGCCTGCTTTTTAAGCATCGGATTGGTGATAACAATAATGCAAAGGCAACGCTCTTTTTTATTCACGCAAAACCAGGAATCGGGAAATTGGTGATAACAATAAGGCTGTTCTCACCTAAGCCCGTACAGCTTTTTCAATGTTTCCTCGTCACTGACTGTATATTTTCCGGTTGAAGGATTCTTTTTCGCCGGACTGCTTGAACTTTCTGCAAGCTCAATTGCCCTGCGTTTCTGCTCGGTATCGGCATGAGCGTATACAAGCGTTGTCTGTAGGTTTGCGTGCCCAAGCCATTGAGATACAAGCGTCAAATCCATTCCCCTCTGGTACAGATGCATCGCTCGGCTGTGGCGAAACAGATGCGGATGGACATTCTCAGGAATCTCCGGACAGTATTTCCTTGCTTTTTGTCCGTATTCTCGTAGGAATACCCGAACATTGTTGGCTGTCATCCTGTGGTGCTCACCGTATCTCATGGTGTAGAAAATATATTTCTGCGAGTATTCGTTTTCATCCGGATGAAATCTCTGTAGATATTTTTTGAAATGACTGGCGGTTCTCTGCGCCAGCGGAACACGTCTGGTTTTTTTTCCTTTGCCAAACAACTGCATCGTTGCCGGAGATCCCGTTTTCACATCGCATATCCGCGCATTAAGCATTTCATCAAGAACATGCGCTGTTTAGGAAGGGGGCTTCTCACTCTCGCTTTTTTATGACAGACCGGCAGAAATCAATCGCAAATCGTTTGCGCTCCTGCAAATAATAATGACTTCTCTTCAATATTAAGTTTCTATTGACCCTATGAAGCGGTAAAACACTCTGATATTCTGGCTGCGTTGGCCGTTGACGTCTGTGTGCTCACCGACTTCAATATGGTCTATCAGTTCGTCCACTGTCTCACGGTCAAGCTCCTGTAAGTGCAGATGCTTTCGGATAACCGCCGCCCAATTCTGAATGTTGGCGGCATTCTGTTCAGATTTTCTGATTTTGGAAAGAAGCGTGTCGAGGCGTTCCGCCTTTTGAAGCCGCTCCTGTTCATTTTTTTGTATTAGCACCGTGAAACTGGCCTCGCTGATCGTGCCACTGACCTTATCCTCGTAGAGCTTCGCAGTCATGTGCTCAAGCTCCTGAATACGGCGGTGCAGCCTGCCGACCTCCTGCCGGGTATCTTCCTGACGTTGGGTGTCGTCGGCTGACATCTTTTTTTTTCAGCATGTCCAGCACGGCGGTTTCGTCAAATTCCAGCGCTTCGGCGCGCGCCTTAATCTCAGCCATGACGAGTTTTTTCAGCTTGATTTCGGAAATACCGTGACGCGAACACGCGCTTCGGCCGGAATTGGCATATCTCCCGCAAAAGTAAGAAACATATTTCCTGACATCGCCGTTTTTTCTATGCTGCGTCTCTCTGTTTGCCAAAAGCTGCCCCTTGCAGTCGGCGCATATCAACTTGCCGGTAAACAGGTGTGGCTGCGGTGCGGCGTTATTTATGGAACGAAACTTTGCCAGCCGGTTGATTTCCTGAACCGCGTCCCATACTTCCGGTGAAATAATGGCGTCAAAGGCATTCTCATGGCAGATCCAATCCGTTTCCGGCTTTCGTATCGTGGTTTTGTCCTTATAAGAGAGGGAACCGGTTTGATTTTGAATCAGGTTTCCGAGATAGGCTTCGTTGTTCAGGACGTTTTTCACGGTGGCATACATCCACAGTTTTGCATATTTGCACTTGCCATTTATTGCATATTGGCACTGCCCTCACGGGCAACGCGAAACAATTACGGCGCGGCTGTTCCTTGTTTCGATTTGCTTTTTATATTTACAGACATTCCGGACGAACAGGCGGCGTACCTGTTACCATAGGAATCGCACCTCCCCCCATGATGATGGCGGGCCGTTCTCATTGCCTGCGACGGTTTTATCACGCTCGGACTGTGACTGAACGGAAGTTTCATTACATACAGATAATTGCCGCAGAGCTGCCTTGCGCCTGAAAGACGCTGCTCTGCCTGCGGCGCTGGTGTTTTTCGCTCCCTTTCCGTCACGCTGAAATCAGTCACCCTCTCCCGCGTAAGGAAAGATCGTGGCGCACCCGCCGTCCGGCTCCCTGTATGCCGCTGCTTGCGGTATGTATCCGGCTTGTCCTTTATTCGATTTTCAAGGTTCAGCGAAGAATAAAAACATATCCCTCATAAACCTTTTCATTTTTAGGGCAGAAGTAAGTGAGCTTAGAGAGACTTTTTTAAAAACTTTTCCATATTTTTTAGTCCTCGGTCGATAGCTTCACCAACCACAGTCTTGCTGACACCTTCGGCTCTGGCAATGACACTCTTGCTCATACCCAAAAAGTAATGAGCATAGATGCGTTTGGCCTGCTTGTCCGGCAATGCGGCAATGGCAGCGTGAAGCTGCTCTATGGTCACTTTGCGCTCATAGATTTCGCAGGGGGACAGGGACACAAACAGGATGTCGCGCTCAATGCTGTCTCCGCGATCCAGAGAGTAATACGCCTTATGGCGGTATCTCCGCAGGTAGTAGGCAGCTTCGGCCCGTTCATAGGAATCCATGAGCACCGCAACTTCGTCAGGCACTTCGATGATGCAGTCAGTGGTATAGAAATCGGGATAGTAGTCCCGCAGATTGATCCTTGTCATTTGTCTTTCCTCCGTTTCGATTTTTTGGGGTACGGCAAATCGAAACAGAGGCAGGCGGTGAGCGGCAACCGACTAAATTTCCTTTTATACGACAAAAAAGGTCCATTTGGATGTAAACCAAATGGACCTTAGTGCAAATAGGGATTCTATATATCCTGTTTTTGTACTTTGTCAGTTTCTGTTGTTGCCCGTAATTATCTGTTAGATAGTACGGACTTTTGGGGAGAAGTCTACCAATTAGAGAGGTATGTACCAGATAAAAATCCGCTTCATCACGCTCGACCGCTACATGGCAGCGGTCGCTTGAAGTTCACGTTATATCGAATACGCATAGAGTACCCCCTCCAAACGGTGAGCTTAGAGGGGTACAATATTAATCATTCAGGTATCGCAACAGCCCCCAAAACTCACATTTTTTGTTGGGCAGGTATTGCATTCTTTTTGAATTCATCGTGTTAAAGCCTGCCGAAAACAATAGCCACAAAATCCCAAAAATCAGCGGCGTTGATATATGATATATTCAATATGTTTAGCCAGTTTGTATGCTGAAAATCCGAAAACACAGCCAAGCAGCATCCCGGCCAATATATCAGATGGATAATGTACATAGAGGTAGAGCCGTGAAAAGGCGATGAGTGCCGCCAGCACCAATGAGGGTCCACAGTTTTCGGCGGCAGAAGAACAATGTGGATACCGACGCAAAGGCCATTGCTGTATGCCCGGATGGAAAAGAAAAATCCGTGGGACGCGGTATCAGCATCTTTACTGTCTTATTTACATCACAGGGCCGGATACGGGCAACAAACGGCTTTAATATCCCATTGCAGATGATAACTGTCAGAACCAGTGCGCAGCATAGGGCGATTCCCGTTTTTCGATATTTTCGACTAACGAGCAGACAGAGCGCTAAAACGATCCAAATGGCTCCGAAATTGCCCAGCTTCGTGACCAAGGGCATAAACACATCGAGCCACGGTGCTCGGCAGTGGTTATAGATGAAATTCAAGATCGTAAAATCAACTGATAACAAGAAGGCCACATCCTTAACCAGCTTATGCGTCGATTGTATCAGCCGCATTTAAACTACCGTTTTCTTGGAGATAAACTGAGGATAAACTACTTTTAGAAAATCTTCTGCCCTGCTTGTTTTCTGTATCATGAGTCTTTATAAATAAAAGATCCACTTGCTTTCCGGCACAAAGCGGCAGAAGCAATCGGAAAAAATATAGGGCCAAAAATATCATCTACGCCTTAAAACGATAACCCGCTCCCCGAACCGTTTGGATATACCGGGGATTGCCCGGATCTTCCTCAATTTTGTCCCGCAGCCGGTTGATGTGGACGGCGACCGTGGCGTTGTCTCCCATGGCGTCCATGCCCCAGATACGCTCGTAAAGCGTTTCTCGGTTTAACACCACATCGGCGTTTTGCGCCATAAACAGCAAAAGCTCATATTCCTTGTTTTTCAGCTCAATTTCCGTGTCGTTTACATAGACTCTGTGGGTATCGGTGTTTATGCGGATACTGCCTATGGCGATTTGTATTGGAGCAGTTCTATCCGTTTTCCTGAGTCTGGCGTACTGCGCCAGATTCGCCTTGACTCGCGCTACCAATACGCTTGGTGAGAAGGGCTTCTCAATGTAATCGTCCGCACCAAGGCCCAGACCGCGTATTTTATCAATATCCTCCCGCCGGGCCGTAACCATCAGGATGGGAATATCCAGCGATTCCCGCAGCCTGCGGCAGACGGTAAAACCGTCGATACCGGGAAGCATCAGGTCCAGTAGGATCAGGTCAAAGCTACCTTGTAACGCTTTTTCCATACCGCTCCTGCCGTCCTGCGAAATCACCACCTCGAACTGTTCAACCAAAAGGTAATCCCGCTCAATGGCAGCGATGGCGGTATCGTCTTCTATTATCAGTATTTTCTGCATGTTATTCCTCCGCTTTCGGCAGGCAAATCACAATTTTCAAACCGCCGTTTTCGCCGACTTTTGCCTCAATCGTTCCGTTCATCCGTTGTATTGCATTAGCGGCAATGGCAAGTCCAAGGCCACTTCCGCGCTGAGGATTCTGCCGGGATGGATCACTGCGGTAAAACACTTCGAACAGATGGTGCAGCGCTTCCTCAGGAACGCCGGGACCGTCGTCACAAAGGGACAGGCGGTACTCTCCGTTTTCCTCCCGGAGGGAGATGGTCAAGGTTCCCATGTCCTTTGTTTTATACTTTACGCTGTTTTCCATAATGTTGGTCAGTACGCACCGGAGCTGATCCGGGTCGGCTGAAACGGTCGCCGGAACAAGATCATCGGTTGTTAGAAGCAGACCTCTTTCCTTGTATTCCGTACCCAATGCCCGTATAAGTTGCCGTACTTCGTCGTCAAGCCGCAGCAGTTCCGGATGGTCCGGGTACTCGCCTAACTCCATTTTGGAGAACAGGAAGATTTTCGCCAGCATACGATCTATGTCTTCCGCTTTGCTTTTGACAATTTCCAGGTATCCTTTTTGGGCTTCGGGAGTTTTGGCAACGCCGTCCAAAAGCCCTTCCACATAGGCGCGAATCGAGGTCAGCGGACTGCGCAGATCATGGGAGATGCCGACCAACAGCTCTTTACGGCTTTGCTCATGCTGCTGTGTCCGTTCTTCAGAAGCTTTGAGACGGGCCGCCATTTTATTAAAGTCGGTGCAGACGGGTGAAAATTCATCCTCACCGGTATAGTTGATGCGGTGCTCCAAATTTCCCTCACTGATCTGTTGTACTCCGCCCGAAAGGATCTCCAGCGGTTGTTCGATTTTCTGGAATACAAACCTGGTCAGGAAACGGTTCGTGAGCAAAATGGAAAAAATGATGGCAAACATCAAAACGATGGCGGACAAAACGAGCGCAACCTTCAGACTGCCGAAGGACAGTTGCGAAGGGCTGGAAAAAATAGAAATACGATAGACAACACCCTTAATTTCGGCTTGTTGGACATACAGTTCCCGGTTTCCATTGGAAACGAAGCCCTGACCGCCCAATGTAACTACGGCCTTCAGCAAAGCTTCGTCAGCGTCGGTAGCATGCCCGTATTGATAGAGATTTTTGCCGGAGTAATCCACAGATAGAGCCATGGCACTTTTGTCCAGTATCCCGCTGATCCCTGATAGATTCCCCGCAAGGTTTGCGTGAGTTCCTTCCTCCAGTGATTTCTCAACAAGCATGGAAATTCCCCGACTGGCCTTGTAAAAGTCCTCGCTGTCTTTAAAGCCAAGGCCCGTGCCGTACTGGACGGAGAACCATATGATGCTTATGCACACAAGCCCGATGAACGCGGTGATGACCACCGGCACGAGAATCATCAGAATATTGGAAATAACAAGCCGTTTTTTTACGGTCATTTTTTTTGTAAGCATGTCTTTTATTTTCATACCGGACACCACCTTGTCGATGTATATTTTAAAGTATATCATACATTTTTCGGTTCATCTTAAACTGTACATAAACAATCAGAAAGGCTTGCTTCCGTTCTTACTAATACCATATGGTAAAACGGTTTTGTCTCATTGGCAGAGCCGTTTTTTTATGCAGTTTAAGCAGAGTTTAACTTCTATTTGACTGGAGTTTATGTTGTGATGCTATGGTTGAATCATTAGAAAATAAGTTTAGTCGTTAACGGAGGCAAAGCATGGAGGCACCAATAAAAGGTTTATCTACACAGGAAGTAATGGAGCGGAAGGCACGCGGAGAATCGGGAGATAAGCCGGGTTCCATTACAAAGACCAAGGGGCAAATACTGAAAGAAAACATTTTCACGCTGTTCAATTTTCTCAATTTTGTCATCGCGGCGCTGCTGTTCGCGGTCGGCGCTTATTCCAACATGGCTTTTATTGTCATCATCGTGATCAACATTGTAATTGGGATTGCGCAAGAACTAAAAGCGAAAAAGCTTGTGGATGAACTGTCTGTCTTAAACAGGCCCAAGGCAAAAGTGCTGAGAGATGATCAATTGTTTGTCGTTGAGATGGAGGACATTGTTAAAGACGATGTGATGGTTCTGGAAAGTGGACACCAAATTTGTAATGACGGGATTGTGCTCGATGGTATGGCAGAGGTCAATGAGTCGCTGCTGACCGGTGAAAGTGACGCCGTCTTAAAGACAACGGGTAGCGAACTTTACTCCGGAAGCTTTGTTGTTTCGGGAAAATGTTATGCAAAGGTAACGCATGTTGGCAATGAAAATTATGCGGTCAAGCTCACGGAAGAAGCCAAAAAAGCAAAGCAGATATCGTCCGAATTACTTGGCTCCATGAAGCGAGTAACCCGGTTTACAAGTTTTCTCATTGTGCCGCTTGGAATTTTATTGTTTTTGGAGGCTATAATACTCCGTCATGTATTGCCAGCGGGCGCTGTCATATCTTCCGCAGCGGCACTTTTAGGAATGCTGCCCAAAGGGCTGGTACTTTTGATTGCCGTATCGCTTGCGACCGGGGTCATTCGTCTGGCAAAAATGAAAATTTTGGTGCAGAATATTTATTCTTTGGAAACACTCGCGCATGTGGATGTTTTGTGTCTGGATAAAACCGGGACCATCACCGACGGCAGGATGAAGGTCAGGGAAGTGCTTTCGCTGACGGACCGTCCAAATCAAAAGTTGTCGTCCCTGATTCAATCCTATCTTGCCGCGAGCGATGATAATAATGCGACTTTTCAAGCGCTTCAGGAACATTTTGGAAAGAACCCTGTATATCATCCGGTATACAAGATTCCCTTTTCCTCGCTTCGCAAGTGGGGCTCGGTCAGCTTCGAATCTGGCACGGTGCTGGTCGGCGCGGCGGAGAAGTTAATCAAAAACCTGCCGGAGTCTGTGGAACAGCAGATTGCGCAAGGCTACCGTGCCGTCGCAATCGGCTTTTACAACGGGGTCTGGCAGAACGACAAGGAACTGCCGGACGGGATCGAACCGTTGTGCGCTGTGATTCTGGCAGATCACATCCGGAAGAACGCCGCGAAAACGTTGGAGTATTTCCGGAAAGAGGGCGTGGATGTAAAAATCATTTCCGGCGATCATGTCAAAACGGTATCGATGATTGCGCGGAAAACGGGACTGAAGTCGTGGGAAAACGCAGTTGATCTGTCTGCCTTTGGGGAGGATGCGGATTACGACAGCCTCTGCCAGAAATACACCGTGTTTGCACGGGTGACACCAAAACAAAAGCAACTGCTTGTGCAGGCCATGAAACGCGGTGGGCATCAGGTAGCCATGACCGGCGACGGTGTGAATGACCTGTTGGCGCTTAGAGAGGCGGATTGTTCCATTGCCATAGCCGAAGGCAGCGACGCCAGCCGCCAGATTTCGCAGATTGTGCTGCTGGATTCGGATTTTGCCAATCTGCCGCAGGTGGTGCTGGAAGGCAGAAAGGTAATCCATAATGTGACTCGGACAGCGGGCGTGTTCTTTATTAAGACGATCTATTCCTTGTTGCTTTCCTGCTTCTGCCTGCTGCTGAACATGCCTTTCCCGTTTATTCCCATTCAGATTACGCTGGTCGATGCCTTTATTGAAGCGTATCCGTCTTTCCTGACGATCTTTGAATCGGATACCAGGAGAATCCGGGGTTCTTTCTTAAGGACAGCGTTGGAGAATGCGGCGCCGTTTGCACTGACGATTACAGCGGGAATCATTTTTATCAGCCTTACCGTGCCGTTTGACACACGGCAAAGACAGACGGTCATGTACCTGCTTTTGATTCTCGTGTCGATGCTGTCGGTTATCAAAAGCTGCATCCCATTTACAAAGCTGCGTGCATTTATCTGTGTGACAATGGTGCTGGGTGCTTTCGGTGCGCTGTGGGTGCTCCCGCGGCTGTTTGAAGTTTCTGCTCTGACAGCGGCCATGGGGTCTTATCTGCTTGCGGCGTTTGTGGTGCTGGCGTTTCTCCTCGTGCTGCTTTTCCAAATCAAACGAAGCATAGAAAAACGCAGGACGCAGGATTCTGTTAAGAAGCGGTAAAAGGAGTCGAAAGTATGAGTATTATTCAAGCCATCCTCTATGGTATTGTCCAGGGAATCACAGAGTTTTTGCCTGTTTCAAGCACCGCGCACCTAACGCTTATACCATGGATTTTTGGGTGGAACAATCCGGGCAATGTCTTTGATGTTGCCCTGCATTTCGGTACGGCGGTTGCTGTAATTGCTTTTTTCTTTCAGGATTGGGTCCGGCTTGTTAGCGCCGGGATAACCAAACCAAAAACAAAGGACGGAAAGTTGTTTTGGTTTCTTGTCATAGCAACCGTCCCCGGAGCATTGGCCGGTGTTACTTTGGACAAATATATGGGAATGCTGTCGAATCCGCTTTTAATCGGGATTCTTCTCATCATTATGGGTATTGTTTTGTATGTATGCGATAAAGTCAGCCGAAATAACATTAGTTTAGATGGGATTGGTCTAAAGCGTAGTATTTTTATTGGCGTTACACAGGTACTTGCGATTATTCCGGGCGTTTCCCGGTCTGGTATTACGATGTCAGTTGGGCGTGCCACCGGGCTTGACCGTGAAAGTATTGCAAAGTTTACTTTTCTGCTTTCGACACCGATCATTCTTGGCGACGCACTTTTTCACGCGAAGGATTTGGCACATGTCAATATTGATGTACTGCCTTTTGTTGTCGCCGTTGTAACTGCCGCAGTTGTCGGGCTATTGAGCATTAAGTTTCTTTTGAATTATTTGAAAACCAAGAGCTTTTTTGTTTTTACAATTTATCGTTTCGTTTTCGGTGCGCTTATCATAGCATTGTACTTCATTCGAGCTTAGAAAAATTTTACTGGCAGTTACAGGGGGTTAAATCGGAACTGCTTGATATGTATAACCTTCGTCCCATATGAAACGAACAATAGAAAACAGAAGGCGGTTCGTAAATAAACTGTTGCTTTCTATGCAATCAGATTCTTGTTAAAACAACAAGGCCATTGTTCCGGTTACCACAAGAAGCAAGCCAACCATGCCTTTTTTAGAAAGCCTTTCTTTTAGAACGATGCGGGAAAACACAATTGTTACCACAATGCTCAGTTTATCGATGGGCACTACCAGACTGGCCCTGCCTTCCTGGAGTGCGCGGTAATAGCAGAGCCAGGAAAGGCCGGTCGCAAGGCCGGAAAGTGCGATGAATATCCAACTCTTTTTATCAATCGTTTTTACAAGGGGCAGCTTTTTCTGAAACAAAACGATGATCCAAGCCATGAGTAATACCACGATCGTGCGGATAGCTGTTCCTAAATTGGACTCGATTCCTTGAATTCCCACCTTGCCGAGAATGGAGGTCAGGGCAGCAAAAACGGCGGATAGTACGGCATAAAAAAGCCACGATTTATTCCCTTTGTCATTCGGGGTTTTGGTTTCCTGACGCTGTATCATAAGATAGGTTCCGGCAGCAAGTAGCACAACCCCGATTCCCATCCACAAGGTGGGAGTTTCTCTTAAAAACAGAAAAGCAAGCAGGATCGTTAGAATCGTACTACTTTTATCAATCGGGGCCACTTTATTGACATCGCCGAGCTGCAACGCTTTGAAATAGCAAAGCCAGGAAGCGCCGGTAGCAGCTCCAGAAAGAATCAGAAACACAAGGCTGCGTGTGGAAATCAGGTCGATGGTACGTTGCGAACCCACAACGAAAACCACTAGCCAAGAAAACAAAAGCACAATAATGGTGCGGAGCGCCGTCGCAAGGTTTGAATCGGTGTTTTTAATTCCGATTTTCGCCAAGATACTGGTCAGTCCAGCAAACAGCGCAGAACCCAAGGCAAACAGAAGCCACATTCATATCCCTCCATCTATGTTTTTTGCAGGCATAAGGTTGAGAAGATGATCAAGGAGTTTTTGTCTTTTGGTTTGGTTCCAGTTTTGATTCTTCACGCATTTCCCAGAAAATTTTAAATTCCAGCTTCTCAACATCCCTTTGCTGCTTATAGCTGACACGAAGCGTGGATTCTTCGGGAATGGTGATGTCTTTCTCCAGACCTTGTAATATGGAAGCGATATTACCGCCATTCTTTTTTATGGTTGACAGGGACTCCATGATTTTTCCAAACAACTCGTGGGATACGCCGGAAGTATCTTCCGAGACGATATACCGTTCCTCACTGTTTACGTAGTCCATAGAATCTCCGGAAGCCAGCCACCCGATCAAGGCATCCCGGCTGAACCGCCATTCACGCCCGATTTTACGGGCGGGGATATGCTCTTCCCGGAGCAGCTTGATCAAAGTCTTTTCACTAACGCCAATGAATTCAACGGCCTGTTCAAGATTTAAAATATGCTCATCCATAGAAGCACCTCGTTTCATGCTTTTATTATAGTCATCATAAAGAACAAAGTCAATTATAGCAGTAGTTAAATGCCATTTAACTGTATTTAGCGGCTTTTTGTCATTGGGAATGTCAGCCGATACGGTTTTTTCCTGAGATCGAAAACAAGTCCGATGAAATCGCGCGGATATTGTCTTTATGCGATCAGCAGGGCTTGAAAATTATAAGCGCGACCATGACGGTCATATTGGGCAACAAGGCAAAAACTTAAAAAAACGTAGCGGTTTTCAGTACTTACCATTATGAGAAAAGGTAACTTATTACCCCTCAAAATAGGTACGAAACAAAAGCGGCAAGCAATGCATCGTGGGACCCACGATGCCCATTTCCCAATTTTTCGCTTGCGCGAAAACCGGGAAATTGCTTGTTGGTGGCAAGCCCCCAATCCCCTCTGATCGCACAATAAATTGTGCGGCTGCGCGTCCTGCGGACGCTTTAGATGCTAAAGGGGCTGTTGCAAAATGAATTTGTGATAGCAAATTGCACAAAGTAGCAGCCATAAAATCAAGAAAATGCGCCTTGAAACGGTTTTGAAAGCCCAATCAAGACGCATTTTTTGTGCACTATTTTCCGGCAAAGCTATTTTGCAACAGTCCCTCACGCTTATTTGAACACTTCTTTTCATTATAAAAAATGAAACGTTGGCTACCTTACAATGTCGACTTTAGCGTATTCCAGTTCGTAGCAACCCGCAATTCTACACCATCCTCCAACGCCTTGAAGTGTTGTTTACCGCAGTGAATTTTAAGCTGTTCTTTTGTCCGCAAATCCATAAAGTTGGTGCTACCCTTTGTCTCCAAAATAAAGTATAATTTCTCTTCGCCATTTTTGGTCAGATACACTGCCCAGTCAGGATTATAGGTGCCAATGGGTGTTTCAATCTTAAAACGATCAGGTATTTTGAAGAACATCTTTACATCCGGGTCATTGTCCAGCGCGACGGCGAAGGGACGTTCAATAGTGCTACTGTCATAGACAATATAGTCGTAGACACTATGTTCAACCTTGACCGCATTGCGATCAAGGTTGGCAATCAGTTCAGCAGTGTCAAAAATCTCCTGCACATAGTATTCCTTACCATCCAGTTTTACATAGCTAATACCGTCGATAGCCAGAGCATGGCGGTTGCTTCGGATGATCTCCGTAGCCTTTTCCAGAAAGGCTTCCGGATTGTTCAGAAAGTCGCCGCACCGCCCGCTATGTACAAGAATTTCATTGACCGTAACAGGCGTCAAAAGTGTCTCATCACTGATAGCGGTAATCAGGTCAGGCAGTGTCTGATAGGAATTATCGATATCCATTGTGCGCATTTCGCGCTCCGTGTGATATATACCAGCTTTTTCAATATGAATATCCGCTGTCTGAGAAATGAGCCGTGTTTTTGGAATGACTGGCATTTCCTGCAACGCCTTGATGCAGTTTTCAATCAGCTTATTTGTGTCAATGTTAACGCGGTAGACTGTTTTCTGTTTGATCTTGTTCCACAGCTCCAGAAATTCCGGAGACATCATGACTTGCTTTTTGATGTGCACTACCACGTCCTTGGAAGCGTCGCGCACCGGAGGCTTGCGGTCAGCATTCGCAATGATTGTCTCAAAACGATTCCGCGCAGTCTCGTACTTTTTCGGTAGATCAAGCGTTCCGGTTTTGAGGGCGTTTTTCATAGTGTCTTTCATCTTGCCAGCGCTGGTGATGTAGCCTTTTTTCTCAAAATGTTCCATCAGTTCCTGCGCATCCTCATAGGTCATCTGTTTTTCCTCGACCACAGTTTTCGTGTAGATCTCACCAGCAAAAGTTTCCGGCGCAATGGTATCCGTATGTTCAATTACCGCGGCCACAGTTTGTTTAATCTCGGAGAGTTCTGCCGGAAGGATTATTTCTTTCGGTTTTACAGCAGTATCCACTTTGCCGTTCGCCGCAATGACCCCGCTAGCCTTGAGAGCTTCTACGACTTTCTCCGCCTGTTCCGACGTGACAGCCTTTTCAACCTCTCGCTTGTCTTCATAAACCATACCAGAGAACAAATCGAGTTGTAACATACCGAACTTCATGCCGGTGTCGTCCTCAATTTCCTTTTGCAGGTTATCCGCAAACTCCGCGAAACTCTCGGTTGCCATAACATGAAGGATATTGATATTCCTATCCTCAATCCGTTCACCATCCTGATTGACGCACAGGCGCATACCGCGTCCGATCTTCTGACGGCAGGTAAAAGTGGATTTTTGGTCAATCAGCGTGCAGACCTGAAACACATTTGGATTGTCCCAACCCTCTTTCAACGCAGAATGGGAAAAGATAAAGCGCAGCGGACAGTCGAAGGACAATAACCATTCCTTGTCGCGCATAATGGTGTTGTAGGTGTCATCGTCCGCCTGTGTGTCACCCTTGGTGTCCTTCAGGCGTCCCTTCTTATCCTGTGAAAAATAACCGTTATGTACTTTAGAGACATCGGAAGTGAATCGCTCCCGTATGGGAGCATACTTTGGTTTTGCAATCAGTTCGGAATAACATTCCTCAAACATTTTAGCGTAAATGCCGGGAGTACCGTCCTCGTGGCGATATTTATCCACTTTATCAATGAAAAATAGCGAAAGAACCTTAATACCCTTATTGGTGTAACGTAATTCTTTATCAAGATGTGCCTCGATGGTGCGGCGGATTTGCGCTCGTTTAACGATGCCCTCATCTACGTCACCGATGGCTTTGTTCAGCGCCACTTCTTCGGTGTTGCCAAATTCGATATGTTCATAACCTGGGGTACAATCAATTCCAACGATGGAATAGCCCTCGTAAAGATCCCGTTCCCCAGAAAGCAGGAACAGATCATCACCTGGTTTGACAGTTAGCGTCTTGCGAGACACAATGCTATCTTTACCCTTTACATCGATCTCTATCTTAGCGCGGAAGCCCTTGTCATTTGAAACGGAAAGCAGGCGGACATACGGCTGGTTGAAGCCACCAGCCACCTGATTGGATGATACGGAAATCTGCTTAACCAATCCCATCAGATATGCGTCCACCGGCGTCAGACGATAAAGCAAGTTAATCTTCTCACGGTGTGTGGCAGAATAGCGTAGCACGCACAGTGGGTTCAGGGAGGCAATGGCATCCTTTGCCTTTGGTGTATTGTCCACACTCTGCGGCTCATCAATGATGACAATGGGGTGAGTATCTTGAATGTACCGCATAGCGGTCTCACCATTCAATCTATCCTGTGCCTGATTAATGATATTCTCGGATTTTTTGAAAGCGTCAATATTTATGATCATAATTTCGATGTTGGCGCTTGTGGCGAACTGCCGCACATCGGAGAGCTTTGCGGAATTGTAAATAAAATACCGGCACGGCACATTGTCATATTGCAGTCCGAAGTGCTCTTTCGTGACTTCAAAGGACTTATAGACCCCTTCGCGAATGGCGATAGAAGGTACAACTATGATAAACTTGGTGAAACCATATTTACGATTTAGCTCAAAAATGGTTTTGGTGTAAACATAGGTCTTGCCAGTACCCGTCTCCATCTCAATACAGAACTGCATATCCGACGCATTGGGTGTCATAGGTAAATTATTACGTTTCTGAACAGTGTGCATATTGTCAGAAAGCGTTTGCGCGTCAATATACAGAGCATTGCCTATGCCGAGACTATTCATGAGCGACATCTGTTTCTCTTCTACCACAGAAAAGGTACTTCGCGTTTTTTCCTGCCCGGTGAACAGATCAACCACGGCGTTCATCGCATCGGTTTGAAAATCCTGATTTTTGAATTTAAGTTTCATATAACCCCAACTTTTCTTAGACAGTATCAAAGCATATTAAAATTGCCAATCCTCAATTTGACAAAGCTCATTAATATCAATAGCCTTTACGCCCATGTTTTCGGCAACCTTTGGTATCTTATAAGGGCTATCTTGATTTTCTTCAGTAATAATAGTTAAGTGGTACTCCATTGCAGTAGCAATTAGGAACGCATCCCCCGATGATTTTACTTGTTTGAAGTCCACAAGCTTTGGATTATTGGAAACAACTCTGGTTACATTTTGCTGTATGGATTCGTCAACGGGAAGAATAACGCACTGTTGGTTTTGCAGCCAGGATTCCAAATCCTTATCTTTAATCTCGTCGGCTATTTCAGAAGATGTTACTATCTCTTTTTCTTGAATTAATTGTTCTATACGTTTCCATAACCCTCGATATACTGTCCGCCTGTGGGGTTCGTTGTCCTTCTGGGAGAAAATAGACGAGCTGTCGATAATGTATTTATACGGCAGTTTTTTTGAGAATAGACTCATCTGACGTACCATTTCGACACCTCCCCAAGAAATTTGTCCGCATACTTTTGGCTGATTCCAAGATAGCGTGACACATCTTGTTTGCTGAAAACGTCTTCGGTATAGCCCTTGAACAAAGAACGACATAGGCTTGAACTTGTTCGGTCAATTGCTTCTCTATCGGGATATTTTGGTATCGTTGGTGCACGCCCTTCGGATCGAGCTATTCGCTGTTCTTCTTTTTCAGTTTCTATTAGCTTTCGAAATTCGTCATTATAAGCAGTATATTCCACTTCATTAATGACCCCATTGTCAAGCAACCTCCTGGAAATAACTTCTTTGCTTACTGAAAAATCATTTGCTAAGTTTTGAATATCAGAAATTGCAAAGTTCGAAGACAGGTTCCTGCTATGCAGTTTAGCAAACAATGCATCTCTTGGTACAAGCAATTCGCCTGCAACAGCATTGCAAAATATTTCCTCGGCGTTCTTAGAAAATGCACTTACAAATTCATTGCATAGCGATGACTGACGTTTTAACAAATGAACCAGTTCATGGATAATAGAAAATGTCTTTGCCGGTGGACGATCTTTCTCATTGATTCCAATGATGGGTATGACGTCATCAAAAATGGCCAATCCCCGAGCTGTCTCCAAATCGACATCCGTAAAACATTGGATGAATACACCTTTTGCCTCAATCTGCTGGCGCACATATAAATAAAACTGGCGGGCAGATGACTTTCTGAATTGCTCCTCTAGACTAATCTCAAAGAATTTTCGAATTGCCAAAGCTACTGCCACATCAGTCGTATTTGTATCAATCGCAACATTAAAGGAGGAAGTAGGCTCTTTTAACTCTTGCTTTATGGAAATTAGTAGGTCACGGGTTTCAAGTAAATCTGATATAGCTATATTTAAAGAACTTTCGTTTGGACTAAATTCGTTGAGAAGAACGCGACGATTAACAATTTTAGGGAGCTGCTTTTTTGGAACATCTTCGGGTTTCATATATAATCCGGCAAAAGGAATATGCAAGCAAGATGCAATTTTTTTTGCCTGATTAAAAGTCGGCAGAGTTTCCGAGGTAAGATTAAGCCATCCATCAACTTTTGAAGTTGGCTTGCAACTGATTTTATCTGCAATATAAGAAACTTCAACTCGCTTTGTTTCACAGATCATCCTAAGAGTTTCCTTGTTTATTAAAGCTTTTAATATCGCCACAAAATCATCTCCCCCTTAACTATATAGGTGTATTTACACCAGTTTCAGTTCTATGCCTTTATCTCGCAATATATAGTAGGCATTTGCCATAGCTGTATCGTCGGCGAAGCTGTCGCGGGCAATGACGACTATTGCCGCAGCATATTCAGCGATTGCCTCCACATCGGAAGGCTGAATATTCTCAGCTAAGCAGATGAGCAGCGTGCAGTCCTCACCTACAGTGTAGGCAGATTTGCTGTTTATCTCAATTTTAGAGACTGGACAAGTCAAGGGCGCACCAAGCTTTAGCATAATTTCACAGACCATATCCATCTCGGACCGATCGTACTTCACTCGGTGGATCATGCCATTCATGCGTTTGTATAGAATGTTGAGCTGATTGTCTTCAATTGGTGTATCATCCCAAGTCTTCAGGTTTGAAGAGTCCAGTTTATACACCCGGAAGCCAATATCCAACGGTTCCTTGTCATCCTCGCCAAGTTGCATTTGACCATCGGTTTCGGTCAGTTTCCTTCCCGCACGGCGAATACGCTCTTTGCCGACTTCGCAGATGTTCTTATAACCGGCTTTATAGGCTTCGCTGTTCTCGTCGCATACTTCGGGAAGTTGCACAAGAATAAAACGACGGTTGCCTCCGTCTTCTGCATTAAGCTGCATAACTGCATGGGCCGTTGTAGCCGAACCTGAAAAGAAATCGAGTATAATATCTTCATCACCAGTTGTAGCAATTCTAAGCATTTTTTCTATAAGATTCTTAGGCTTTGGACTATCAAAAACTTTAGCTCCTAATAATTTCTTTAATTCCTCCATTGCGGCATGATTATGACCTACTTCTTGATGAAACCATAAAGTTTCGGGCGGTTTTGTAGCTTCCTCTTTAAGATATTGCTTAGCGTATACTTGCCAACCATTTTCTGTTTGAACCCACTCAACAATTCCTTTTGATTGGTTTTCTATATAAGTGCCTTTACTCCATCTCCAGCAGCCTTCGGTGCCATCTGGCTTTACAGGATACACCTCTGTTCCATCCGGAGCCATAAGGGGGAACCACAAATTTGGACGTTCGCTTCTTGTTGAATGGCTTCCTTCTTTTCGGACACTCCTACGTCGATATTTTTGCCCGCTTTGTTGATCGACGAAATTAAACTGTGCACTATTTTGAGCGAAAGTTTCTTTATGTATGCTGTCAAAACTCTGCTTCACATAACAAAGTATATAGTCGTGTGATACTGAAAAACCTTGAACATCCATGCGAGGGCTATATACTTTCTGCCAAATTATCTGTGCAATAAAATTTTCTTCACCGAATACCTCATCGCATAGTTTTCTGAGGTTTGTTTGCTCACCATCATCAATACTTATAAAAATCACACCATCGTCCCGCAGAAGGTTTGCAGCAAGACGAAGACGGGGGTACATCATGTTAAGCCAGTTGGTGTGGAAACGTCCCATAGTCTCAGGGTTTGACTTGGTAGTCTGTTGCGTGACTTCCTTATACCGCGCCATTGGGTCGGCAAAATCATCTGCATAGACAAAGTCATTGCCGGTGTTGTAGGGCGGGTCGATATAAATCATCTTGACCTTGCGGTAGTAGGAAGTCTGCAAGAGCTTTAGAACTTCCAAATTATCGCCTTCTATGTAAAGGTTCTGCGTCGTGTCCCAATTGACACTTTCCTCCGGGCATGGGCGTAGCGTACCAGTGGAACGTTTTTGTGCCAGCTTCAAGCACTCTGCCTTACCCTTCCACTCAAATTTGTATTTTTCAAAATCATTGTCGATATACTCGCCACACAACGACAGTAGCTTGTCAATATCCAGCTTACCTTCGGCAAAGCATTCTGGAAATGCTGCTTTTAACTTGTCCATGTTAGATTTTTCAAGATTCATGCTCATCCCATCCAGTATTTCAGGCATTTCTTCTCCCTCCATCATCAAAACGGCAATTCTGGTTCAGTAAATTGATTTTCATCCATTGTTGACTGTATCTTATCCAATGCCGACTGACTCAGTCCGTTTAGACTTTCCAAAAAACTATCTATTAATTTATACTCTTTTGTGTTGCCATACGAAGTCTTTGCACAAGGCTCAATAAATTTCCTTATCTCAAACTTTGAAAGCACATCGATATAATTTTGAGAAAGGGTATCGTTTAAAGTGTTAATTTCTTCCCAATTCCGAATCATTTTAATTTCTTGATCACTTTGCCAGCCTGCGTACAATTTTTCCCTCTGCAAATCGATTATGTACTTAACAAGCAAAATTTCGGGCTCTGAAAAGCCTTTGATTATCAAATTGTCAACAGTGTTCCCGCTTTTTATTAAAGTTGTTACTGCTTTATGTCGTGTGCAATTCTTTTCAAAGATATCAACGGCTTTTTGTGACAACTTCCTTAGTTCCCTATAAGTATTAATTTCCATATTATATGTACTGGCGTGTGTAAATCCTCCGTCGATAAATATAATGATTTCATCGTCTATTAATACATCAAATGCTTCTTTCACTGATATTGTAACTTTCTTTTTTTGAATCCAGTCATTTATTTGTTTAAAATCGTCGCTTATAGAATTGGTTTGAGTATCATAGAAGTAATTAAGGACAAACAACTCTCCATCAGAAAATTCATTTGACAAAATTCTTTTCTCTAACACGTTGGTTTCACTTGGTATAGCTGAAGGCTCTATTTTTCTTGCTTTAATAACGCTGTCATATTGTTCAATCAGGTGATCAATGTTGGCATTGAGTTTGGCATTTGAAGATACAAAATCAGGGAAAAACTTCTTTACAATATCACATATCGCGGAAATATCGCTCTTATTGCTAAGTCGCCTTATTTTGTACTCGCTATTCAGGAATCCTTCCATGAGACTGTCATCAATTTCAGGTAATGCTATCACTATTTTTTCGGTATCAAGGAACCAAATGATTCCTGCCTCATTTTGACAATATACGCTTTGATAATAATCAACGGATAACAAAGCAATGTTCAGTACGCTTGCTTTCATATTTTCTTTAACTTCCAAAGATATTTTTTCTTCAATATCATTTCCCGGTAGTGACGAACAAAAAATATTACTGTATGAAATACCGCAAGAAGTTAAAAAATTTTCAATAATATCAGCAATCTTCTTATCAGTGCTCCTGTGGCTGATAAATATTTTTCCTCCTTTTTTCTTGTCGGTGATCAATGGAATTTTCGCATTTGTATGATCATCTTCATTTACTAAATATAATCTCAAAATTCCAAGCACTGAATTCGCATCACGAAGACCTGTACCGTTTTTAAGCAAAACAACATCTTCTATATTCGGAATCTCTTTCGAAAACACATTTCGGATTTCAATAATTGTGTCAAACAAATCATCTTCAACTTGATTAGTTGCATATGGTTCAGAATTGTTATAGGTATCAACTGCATTTGACAAAGAGTTAATATAATTCTCAACGAATTGTCTCTTGGCTTGCGTCATAGCATTTTGACCTCCATAATTAATTCTCTTCCGTGAAATTGTCCCCATGTTTGTTTATGTTGAACCATATGCTCATATCCAATTATCTGGCTGCATGCTTATGGATTAAAGTGTGGCACAATAATACACTGGTCGAGTTGTTTATGTAGAAAAGAAATTGTGCAGAGAATATCTACAGCATCATTTTCATTAATGATCCACTTGATTTTTGGCTCATGGGCAGTTACATTTCTGACCATGGAGGTTATACCACTTAACATTTGATGAAGCCCATTCTGCTGATTTTGTTCACTACTTGTTTGCAGTTTATTAATTGCCAAATATGGAGAGTTGATTTTGAATGCTTCATCAAACAATTTGTACCCATCCGAAGATAATGAAGTCATTTCCCTGATCCGATCGGATAAGCTCTTTGCTGCTTCGAACACAGCGTGAAAGTAGTTTTCTTGGAGTAATTCTTCCTTGCAGTATTTCAGAACACATTCATGCACATTCCTCTGACGTAAACTACGTTCCAAATTCTGTGTTCTACGCTTCACTTCATCAATGGTTGTCGCGACAGTAGTGAATTTCAGAGAGCCATCTCTTTGTACTTCTAATCCGGCAGTAAGTAATACTTGATTTACATCTATCCGAAATTCTTCGTACTTTTCTTTTTCATTCATAAAAAGTACGGGCTGTAGAGCTTCTTTGACAAAACGAAGAATCGCATTTGGGGATTGATCTTGATTTTGACGTTCAATAAAACTATAGTCCAACCGACGCCATTTTGTAGATTGATTACTATTATCTTCAATTTCGCATTGGCAAAGAAGTTTTGTAATTTCGCTTCCAGTCATATAATCGCCAAGAGCCTTACTCAGTGCTTCTATTTGCCCACGGTTGAAACACCGTACTTGCAGGCTCATAATGAACCCTCCACTCTTACAATTAATTCTTTTATAACCTTCATGGTTAGCTTTCTTTTTCAGTAAACTTCCTAATTTGTTGTTTCAGTTACAATTCCAGCCGCATGTCAATGCAAAACTGGTCTTATGCCTCCGCACTAAATCCTGTCGGAGCAATTTTATCCTTTATCAATCGCGATAACTTTGAAAGGCATTTGATCGTGCAGTATAAGTGAAACGGCATCTGCACCTCAACTCGGATTTCTTACCGCCAGCCTTGTCACACAGTCCCGCAACCATATCTTTCAATTATCGATATCTTCAAACTCACAGATATCATCCAGTGTACAATTCAGCGCCTTGCATATCTTTCCGAGAACATCCATTGTGACATTCTCGCCGCGGTTGAGTTTACGGATCGAAAACGAACTGATACCGGCCTGCTCCATTAAGTCTTTTTTCTTCATATCTTTATCAATAAGAAGTTTCCAAAGCCTTTTGTAGCTTGCTTTCATTTTGATACCTCTCTGTCGAAATGGAAATAACACAAATATTGTAGCACTAAATAATGCATAATTCAACATAATATATATCGATCAATATATTTCTATACTCTATTTTCAAACATTCCGGGGGGCTGTTGCAAAATGAATTTGTGATAGCAAATTGCACAAAGTAGCAGCCATAAAATCAAGAAAATGCGCCTTGAAACGGTTTTGAAAGCCCAATCAAGACGCATTTTTTGTGCACTATTTTCCGGCAAAGCTATTTTGCAACAGTCCCTTTTTCTTTCTCCGCCTCGCGACTGTCGGGGCCAAGCAGATGATCGGCGTTTGCTTTCACGGTCAACAGCTCTTTCATTTCGTCGCGGGCCTTGCGATAGTCAGCGTAAGCCGCTTTTTTCTCTGCCAGAAGCGCCGCATATTCGGCCTGTAAGCTCTTGACAGTAGGAAGCTTTTTCACGCCCAGTTCGTCGAATGATTCCTTCGCCGCCTTGTGCAGAAGAATGTCGCTCTCATGCTCCGAAAGGAACTTTTTTGAATACCCCGCCTTGCGGTAGGCAACATAGGTGTCGCGGGTCTTGGCGTAATTGATGATCTGTGTTTTCAAAACGGCGATCTCGGCCATCCGTTTTTCAGCCGCTTTGATTTGTGTGGAAAGCTCATTGTACCGGGCGGTTGCCAAAGCCGTTTTAGCGGCCAGCGCATCGTACCCCAGCAGATTGTGCTCGGTCAGATAGTTCACTGTCTGCGCCATCTGCTTGAGGTTGAACACCTTGGCCCAGCGCTCGTAACCGGCGCCTTTTCCTGCGCGGAGCTTGGCCTGAATATCCACCAGCAGATCGACTTGTTTTTCCGACGTGGGCCGGATGATTTTTTTGCGCGGAGTGTGTGCTTTTTTGCCGGAGAGGACGGCCCGAAGTTCCGCTTCACTGTAGCCGCTGCCCAGCGTATCCAACCGGATAAACCGCTTTTGATTTTTTCCGCGCAGGGCGGGAATTTTCCCCGGTTTGACTTCATATCCGGCATCCCGCAAGAGCTTCAGGAGCGCGTCGAAATCGGCAGGCTTCTGGGCAAGAGATGCGTCTATTGCCACACGCAAAAATTCCCGGTTGGAGGGCTTTGCCTGATCGCCCAGCCACTTGTTGTAGCTCTTGCCGCGCCGCTTCGGATTTTCCACGATAGACAACCCGTTCTCAATACACAGCGTATCATTCAGCCGCCGCACGGCTCTTGTACTGCCCCAAAAGTTTCGGAATTTCCGGGTACAGTCGAGGGATGTGGAATTCCAAATGATATGATTGTGAATGTGGTGTTTGTCAATGTGGGTGCAGACAATGAAAGCATGGTTCCCGTTTGTAAAGCGTTTGGCAAGCTCACCGCCGATCCGGTTTGCTTCCTCCGGCGTGACCTCGCCGGGAATAAAAGACTGCCGGAGATGGTAGGCGATCACATCGTCCGCGCCGCGCGTCCTGCCGGTGAGCGCGGCATACTGCCGTTTGGAAAAAAGGAACTCGGCATCGGCTGTCCGGCTGTCGCATTCAAAGCCAGTAATAAGCCTTCCGTAATCCGTTTTCTTCGGGTTTTCTGCGTAATCAATAATATCGCTGATTGCCGTTCCGACATCCCGGCCCTTGCCGGTATGCAGCGGCATCAGCCGCGTCGTTGCCATAAACATTCCCCCCATAAAATGAAAAGAAAGCTATGAAGCTTCTCAAACTGTTTTTCAAGCAAAACATGTGGATGACTTACAAATTGCGATTTAATTTGCTATAATATATGTAATAATTTGCCGAATAAAAATGAGTAACCATTGGGATTGAGGCTTTGTAGATAATAGCATTATGCGAAGTCGCCATAGACAATATTTGTTTATGGCGAACAAACCTGTTACAGCAATAATACATATTCCGACAAGCAGGGATTTGTTGAGATAAATATATATGGGGTGAAAACATGGGACAGTATGACTTCACTTATGAAGTTCCTGACAACTTTCATGAGAAATTGGTGCGATTCTTACAACAAAATAGAAGCAGTGATATAGCACAGGTACTTCGGCATTGCAAAATTGAGTATGAAGATAAGGGGCTGGCATATTATGCAGGATTAAAGGGCGATAATTGGGATAAAAAGGCTTTGGATTTTACTTTTGAAGGATCGCAAAGTAATATTGATTTTTTAAAGCCAAAGGACCAAGTATTGAAAGACGCGATACAAAAACTACTAAGACCGAGTACAACAGGATATCTTATAAGAAATATAGACTATATTATTTCTGATGATGATTTTGAAATAATCCTTCCGGAAGAACATGGTGAATCGTTTGAAATATTATCAAGAGATATTTATGAGGCACTTAGTAGAAATGAACCGACTTTGGTACTTGATAGGTTACACACATACTCAACTAAATTCTTCAGAACTATTTGTTTGAAGCATGGAATTCCTGTTTCTGATAATACCGGGGAAAATTACCCGATTCATAGCTTGGTTGGGGCACTTGCAAAGTACTATAAAGAGAATAAAGTGTTTGAGTCTGAGTTTGCCAATCAGGCTTTGAAAATGAGTATATCTACATTTGAAAAATATAATACAATCAGGAACGACAAGAGCTACGCTCATGATAACGAGGTGTTGGATAAAGCTGAAGCTGAATATGTAGTTACAATAGTTACGGCAACTCTTACTCTCATACATAAACTCGAAATGTAATAACTTTACAATAACATCAGTGTCCTGAGTTCGTAGTTTGTTTATGACGGACCAACCGATTGTAGCAATAACACGCAGCTTGATAAACAGAAATTTGTGGTATTATGGCTTTGGCTTTAAGTGTTCTGTCATTTTTGAGTAGCCAACTTGGGGGAAAAGAGGAAAAATGGATATCCGTGAAATCGAAAACGTCATTGATAATTTACATAAGAGGCACCCTGCTTTTTCCGGAACGAAAGAACAGGTGACATATGAATTGTTGTCTGCTTTTGAAGACCTGTGCTCTCTCTCGGTAATGAGCAGCATGTTGAATCCATTGGCTCTAAGAAAGATAACAGATCATATGGATGCGTTAAACCAGGCATTGTATTGGGTTGAGAAAAGTGACTTACCCACTGCAACCGTGCAAATTGCTACCGACATTTCTGAAGAGAGATACAATCAGTGTGTTTCTCTACTTACTAATTATGCGTATCCGTACTCAGTGATATGTAGTGGCTATATTTCATTTTCAAGGAAACGGTTATTAGCCAAAGTTGATGACAACACAGTTACTTTTGATTTTCCGGCGGATCACAATAATTCTGCGTGGAGCGATATTCTCAGAGAAGCAAGCCAGTCTACACTCGGCAGTTTCATGGATTGTATTAATCCGGTAAAGATAGCAAAGGCTAATGCAGAATTACAAAAAAGAGTTCGCATTGAGGACGGATGCCTGTGTTACGAATTAACAAACGAAATAATAGATCCATTTCTTGAAATTGCAAACGATCAATGGAATTCTTCAAAAACCTTGCCCGACTCATGGAAGTTTGACCTGTTTACACTAGATGACTACCGGCAAGCATGGACATGTATCGCAGCACTTTGTTACATACATTTTCTCAGCTGCATTACAATAAAAGACCCGTTAATCAGATTGCGAAATAGCACAATAATTCTGACAATAAGCAAGATAGTAGACTATATTGTATCGATAAGCGGATTGAAAAAAGAATCGGTCGAGAGTATTGTGAAATACATTACTTTTGAACCGTCCAAGCGTAATGTAGATATCATGTATCAGCCGATAACCGTGCTTAGTAATGAATTAACAATCATCGCCCCTATGTTATTTCTTGGCTCCCGCCCGGAACGGAATCTACTTGCAGTTGTAAGTTCAAGAAGCGATTCGGAGCACTCAAAAGAGGTAAATGATTTAGAAGATTTGATGGTACAGGAAATAGAGGCTGCTATCCCTCGTGCAACTACTCTAAAACTCACAAAGCACAAAAACCTTGGTGGGCGCTTGCCTGATGTGGATTTTGGACTGTTGGATGCAGCCTCAAACGCTGCTTTGCTATGTGAACTTAAGTGGTTTGCTGCCGCGGATTCCTCAAAGGAGGTATATGCTCGAGAAGATGAGGTTACTCACGGCTGTAAACAATCTGAATCAATTATGACGTATGCCATGAGTGATCGGAAACGGTTTATTAAGCAAGTGTTTGACGTTGACGATGGTGACAAAATTGATTTATTTTGTTGTGTGGTTGCAAGGCATAATATTAGGACCCAGCATAAATACATCCCTGTAATTGACTTGAAAAAGCTGAAGGAATTATTTTCGAGCAAACCAATTAGCAGTGTGTTCCATGCTATCCGTAACCACGAATACGAGGAATCCCTGCCCGAGGATGCATCAATAACATACCAAGTCATAAAGTATGGGGATTTTACGTTCAAAATACCTGCGATTTGTTTCGAGTCAATGCCACTATAAAATGAAGCTGGTACACTGTTTGTACTTCGCAAAATGTTTATACTTAGATACTTAAGTGATCTTTTCAGCCGTAAACCCGATCCTGAATTGCGTACCGCAAATCCTGTATCTTGCCGATCAGCCACGCCGCCGCCATCGGGATTCCGAACGGACTGACGAGGAACGCCATCACCAGCAGGATGATCCCGTTTGTAACCTGATGGGTAATCAGCGCCAGCACACCGAAGATGCCGAGGACCGTTCCCGCGAGGCCGAATACCCACGCCGAGCAGTACAGTAGAGCGGAGCAGATCCAGACGAAAACGGTCAGGACCACGATGACCGGAGCGACGAGTATTTTCAGTATCAGCCTCATAAAATCGGCCCCCTTTACAATTTCTACTACAACTATAACGCCTATGCCGTTTTATGCAAGGATGCGGCAAAAAAATGGCGGGGAGGCTTACACAGTGTAAACCGCCCCACTTTTCGGAACATACGCCCCTATTTTAATTTTACAAGTACGGAAAGAATATCGTTAGCCGCCTGCCACAGCCGTTCCTGATTTTGGACGATATCCTCCAAATCTGCGTCGTAAACGCGCCCTGTTTCATTCACCCGTTTGGTGAGCTGGTTAAGGTTGTTACTCGACCGGCGCAGGAGGGAAACCATCTCCTTCAGCTCCGGCAGTTCCAGCCTGATGACATACCCGTCGATGGAGATTTTACGGAGATACGCCGCCATGTTTTTCGTACCGAGCTGCGCCATCTTCTGTTCGATCATTTCGCGCTCCTGCGGGGTGACGCGGAACTTGAGCTGGATTTGCCGGTTGCGATTCGCCATGTTACAGCTCCATTTCTTTGCCCTTGGATGAGGCAGGCGACTTTGGCTCGGCCTGTGTTTTTTGCAGCTTTTTTCGCACGGACGGCTTGCGCTGGCGAAGAGGTTGGTCGCGGTTTTCATCCTTTTGGATGAACGCGAAAATTCCTTTCCGATCCTTGAGTGCGGAAAAGGACAGAGATTTGAATGGCAGCAGCGCGAACAGCCGGTCCTGGTCTTTGGTGGAAGCACGGATCAGAAAATCCGGCGAAATCTGCGCCATGAAATGCGTGCCGCTGGGGCTGTTCGGTTCACGCTCAGATTGCAGACGCCGGAGCAGCCGCGCGGCCTCCGACTGAATGTCCTCTTTGGTCAGAGGCTGGGTCAGCAGATATTCGCGCCGCGCCTGATTGATGAAAAGGTCTACCAGACCGGGATGCGCTCTATCTACGATAAATTCGAGGTTTCGATTATCCCCAAAGCCGTTCTCATCGTCAAAGACAGGAATCGTCCGCGCCCAATCCTTATTTTTGCGGTCAATGCGCCCATCCCAATCTTTCTCGCGGACAGTGTTCGCAAGCACATAGAGAGTGCGGTCAAATCCGAACTCGGCAATGACCTGTTTTGCGGTGTCGCTGCCGAGACAATTATTGCGGTAGTTGTCCCGTATGGCGTCATCGATGGCATCCCGGCAGGCAATGTTCGCCTTGTGGGATGCACGGTATTGTTCCAGCTCATTATTTTCCCGCGTGTAAGCGGCGGGATATTTGTAGACAGGTATCGTATTCATTTTTTATCCTCCTGATTTTTTTGACCTGATTTATGGTATAATTTGCGACATAAATGGGGGCGCGCGAATGGCATACAGTGAACAGATGTGGCAGGATACGAAAAAGAAATGCCGACTGAACAGCGAGAATATTGAGCTTGCCAAACACCTCGGCCTGAACCCGAGCAGCCTTGTAAAAAACATCCCCAATAAAAGTGAACCGTGGAAAGCGCCGGTCAGCGTCTGGCTGCATGAGATAGATGAAAAACGCCGGAAGAAAACCGAGCAAAAGCAGAAACGCAGGGCAAAAGCCGTAGCCGCCCAAAATGACGGCTCCGACACAAAATAAATCTATGCCGGAGCCTTTTCTTTATCGGGCCAATTCATGTTTCGGTTTTTTACCCGTCCCGCAGATACAGGGCTTCTTCAGGCTCTCCAGTAAGGAGGGCCTTTCGTTTTTCTCCAGAACCTCCGATGTCTGCCTCTGAGCGAGGGCGCGGCTATCGATGTCCAGCAGGACGTTCAGCTCCGCGAGGCGGGCGCTCTTTTGCGCAAGCTCCGCTTCCTGCGGGAATGGCTTTCCGATCTCGGCCTTTGCCGCATCCATCTGCGAATGAAGATTATCAAGCTGGGCGTGGACATTCTGCAACCGCCTCGGCATATCGGAAAGGGCATTGTCAATACGAATGAGATTGCCGCGCGCGTCCTTGCCCAGCGCGACGCGGTGAGTCATTTGCCCTTTGAGGGTGAGGATGAAATCCTGTCCGAACCCCTCCACGGACAGTGACATGGTAAAGCCCCGGTAACTGCCGATCTCCATCGGTTCCAGCCCCTTGACTTCTTTGCAGGCTTCGAGAATAGCGGCTCCGGCGTTGTCCTTGTCTGTGAGAGAATCGCTGCGCACCACCATTCCGGCAAAGCCGTCCTTCGGGTGCGGGTGCGCTTCCAGCGTTGCCATATCCGTTTCCAGACCCTTGATGAAACCTTTATTCCGCTCAATTTCCTCCGGGAAGTATTTGAGCAGATTATCTTCCAGCCGGAATTGCTGGCTCTGGTGGTTGGCTTTCATCAGTTTCAGCTTGGCCACGTCCATATCGAGGTCCATCTTCTCCTTGATCCGCTCGTCCCCGGCGCACAGGGCCTTGATTTCCGCATAAGAGAGCGCCGTTTCATCGATGTCCTCACAGGAGCGGACGGGGCTTTTGCTGGTCATGATCTGCGAAATGAATTTCTGCTTATTCTCTACGGTTTGCCACAAATAGCTGTCAAATGTCCCTTCGGTGACGTAACGGAAAATGTGTCCTTCGGGGTTGGTATTGTACTGCCGGATGATACGCCCGGACCGCTGCTCCAAATCACCGGGACGCCACGGGCAGTCCAAATCGTGAGAGGCGATCAAAAGGTCCTGTACGTTCATCCCGGCCCCCATCTTGGCGGTGCTGCCCATCAGGACGCGCACCTGTCCGGCGCGCACCTTGGCGAACAGTTCCTTTTTCTTTACTTCGGTGTCGGCGTCGTGGATGAACGCTATCTCACCGGCGGGGACGCCCCGCGCGATGAGCTTGTCGCGGATGTCCGAGTAGACGCTGAACGCTTCCGGCGCGTCGGCCTCCGGTGTGGCGTCCTGCAAAGCGTGAAGCTCCGTGTCGCCCGCGAGTTTCCCAGCGGCCCGAACCGCCCGGTTTTCCTTGGCGGCGGCGCGGCCTTTCGGGGTGGAAATATCACAGAAAATGAGCTGTGTCAGCTTTTTGTCTTGCCCGTCGTGCCAGAAACGGAAAACGTTGTTGACGCATAGATTGACCTTGCTGTTGGGATTGTCGGGCAGCATGGGGTTGATGACGCGCTGATCGAGGCCGAGCTTGCGCCCGTCCGACGTAATCTTGAGCATGTTGTCCAAATGCGGGTCGATGTCGCCGGAATGGACGGCGGCGGCGCGCTCCGAGAGCTTTTTTACCATTTCTTTCTGAAGCTCCGAGGGCTGCGCGACTTCGTTGTGATATACGGCTTTTGGTGTTGGAAGATTGAGCTGGTCGGCTGTCTTGATGTCCGCCGCTTCCTTGAACAGCGTCATCAGTTCCGGCAGATTGTAGAACCGGGCAAAGCGCGTCCGCGCCCGGTAGCCGGTCCCCTCCGGGGCCAGTTCGATGGCCGTTACGGTTTCCCCGAACGTCGAGGCCCAGCAGTCGAAATGAACGAGATTCCTATCTTTCAGGGTTTCGTACTGGAGATAGCGCATCATCGTATACAATTCCGTCATACTGTTGGAAACCGGCGTTCCGGTGGCGAACACGACGCCCCGGCTGTGCGTGATCTCATCGAGATACCGGCATTTCAGAAACATGTCGCTGGACTTCTGTGCATCGGTGGTGGAGAGGCCCGCCACGTTGCGCATTTTCGTGTAGAGAAACAGGTTTTTGTAATTGTGCGCCTCGTCCACGAACAGGCGGTCCACGCCTAACTGCTCAAAGGTAACGACATCATCCTTGCGGGAGTTGTCGTTGAGCCGCTTCAGCCGGGCCTCAAGGCCCTTTTTCGTGCGCTCCAACTGCTTGATGGTAAACTGTTCCGCACCACTGCCTTTGAGTTCTTCCAGCCCGTTTTCAATTTCCCATATCTGCTCCTGAATAAGCCTTTTTTGGCGTTCCAGAGAGACAGGGATTTTTTCAAACTGCGAATGCCCCATGATGATCGCGTCGTAGTCGCCGGTGGCGATCCGGGCGCAGAACTTTTTGCGGTTGCGTTTTTCAAAATCCTTTTTGGTGGTGACGAGGATATTCGCGGAAGGATACAGCCGCAGAAATTCGGAGGCCCACTGCTCCGTCAGGTGGTTCGGAACGGCGAACAGGGATTTTTGGCACAGCCCCAGCCGCTTGCCCTCCATTGCGGCGGCGATCATTTCGTAGGTTTTGCCCGCGCCCACGACGTGTGCCAGCAGGGTGTTGCCGCCGTAAAGCTGGTGCGCCACGGCGTTTAATTGATGCTCCCGCAGCTTGATTTCAGGATTCATGCCGGGGAATACAAGATGCCGACCGTCGTATTCACGCGGGCGGCTGGAATTGAACAGCTCGTTGTATTTTTTCGTCAGGGTCTGACGCCGTTCCGGGTCTTTCCAGATCCAGTCGCGGAAAGCGTCCTTGATGGCCTGCTGCTTCTGCTGGGCGAGGGTGGTTTCCTTGGAATTGAGGACGCGGCGCTCCTTGCCGTCCGGGTCGGTCACGGTGTCGTAAATCCGCGTGTCCCGTAGATTTAGGCTGTCCTCCAGAATCCGGTAGGCGTTGGCCCGGTCGGTGCCGTAAGTGACGTAAGCCGCCACGTTGTTGTAGCCGACGCTGTTTTTATTGGATATAGCCCATTCCGCTGTAAATGTGGAGTAGTTTACCTGGATGCCGTTGCGCACACCGGACGGCGGGTTGAGCAGCTCAACCATGAACTGCTGGATGTACCCTTTGTCGATCCAGGTCGCGCCGAGGCGCACCTCGATTTCCGAGGCGTCAAGATCCTTCGGCTGGGCGGCCTCCAGTGCCTCAATGTTTGGAGATATTTTCTCCGCGAGGTCGGGCCGCATTTCCGCGAGAGCCTTGGCCAGCCGCAGCTTGCGGCGCACGTTGCCGGACAGGTATTCATCGGCGGTGACAAACGGAATTTTCTCCAGATTATAAAATGCTTTCGGAACGCTTGCCGGGTCCTGTTCGCCCAAATCTCGGAAAATGACGCCACGCAGCTCGTCGGCCAGCGCCTCCGGCGACTTGCCGGTGAGGGATGCCATGTAGTCCATGTCTACCAGCGCCTTTTCCGCGATGGAGAGCGAGAGAGCTTCTGATGCCGTATCCACGGAAGTGACGATTTTCCGCTGACGGATGGTGCGCTTGGTAAACATATCGGCCTTGCGTTCCAGCTTGCCGTCCTCGTCGATCACTTCCAAAGAACAGAGCAGATAATACGAGGAATCCTCCGAGAACGCGAGACTGTTGCCGCGAGAGTTAATCAGGCCGTATTTTGTGGAAAAAGTGTCGTAGAGCCGATTCAATTCCGCTTGCGTGTTTCGGATTTCCGCGTCGGAAGCGTATTCGTCGAGTTGCTGGCTGATGAGCTTCTGCACACAGTCCCGCAGTTCCACCATGCCCATGACGCGGGCCTTGGCTGTTTCGTTCAGTTCCGGCCGCACCATGCGGGAATTCTCCCGATAGTACACCTTGCCGTCCACAACGGTATAGGAGTAGTTTTTTACGTTGGGGTCTGCCGGGATGGAATCGTCGATTTCCTCGTTCTCACCGAGATCGGGCAGTTCCGCTTCAGCCATCTGCCCCTGAAGGTGGGAAACCGCCTCGTGGAGCTGTTCGGAGAGATTGGCGTCGGGGAACGGCTCGCAGGCCGTTTCCTTTTTGTCGCCGTGCATCTTATCGTCCCATTGGATGGTTCCCAGTACCATTTCGGGATGATCGGCAAAATAGCTGTTGACGGGGATTCCGTCCTCAGTCTGGCCCAAATGCACCCAATCCGGCTCAATGTCGATGGGGCGGTCGCGCTTTTGGAGAAAAAGGATGTCGGTGGTGACTTCCGTTCCGGCGTTGGCCTTGAAAGCGTCGCTGGGCAGACGAATCGCGCCGAGTAAATCCGCACGCTGGGCAATGTACCGCCGCACCTCCGGCGACTGTTTATCCATCGTGTAGCGGCTGGTGACAAATGCGATCACGCCGCCCGGACGCACCTGATCGAGCGTTTTGGCGAAAAAGTAATCATGGATCGGGAAACCGAGCTTGTTATAGGCCCGGTCGGAAACCTTGTAGCTGCCGAACGGCACGTTGCCCACGGCCAAATCGAAAAAGTCTTTCCGGTCGGTGGTTTCAAAGCCCGCCACGATGATCTTGGCGTTGGGATAGAGCTGTTTGGCGATCCGGCCCGTGATGCTGTCCAGCTCCACGCCGTAGAGCCGGGACGCCGCCATGCTTTCCGGCAGCAGGCCGAAAAAGTTGCCGACGCCGCAGGCCGGTTCCAGAATGTTTCCGGTCTGGAAGCCCATGTTGCCGACAGCTTCATAGATAGCCCGAATCACCGTGGGGCTGGTGTAGTGGGCGTTCAGGGTGGAGGCCCGCGCCATTTCGTATTCCTCGGCGGTCAGCGCGCCGATCAGCTCCGCATATTCCTTTGACCATGAGGCGTTATTCGGGTCAAACGCCTGCGGGATGCCGCCCCAGCCGACATACCGGGAGAGGATTTCCTGTTCCTCCGGCGTCGCCGTGCGGCCCTCGGCCTCAATCTGTTTCAAGGTGCAGATGGCCGCGATATTAAAGCCGTACTTGGTTTTTGCGCCGCCCTCGCCCAAATGATCATCCGTGATGCGGAAGTTTTCGGCGGTGGACTGCTCTGATGTAAACAAAGAGGCGTCGCGTTCGTCCCGCCGGATGCCGTTTTCAAAGGCGTCGCGGCTGACAACCTCATGGCTCCATGAATTGGGGCCGGTGTCGATGCGCACATCCTTATCCCCGACGTATCCCACGGTGCCGGACAGCTCCTGCCCGCCGTAATCCAGCACCGAGTGATCGCCAACCTCATAGGATGGCTTGCCCTCCAGATTTGCAGGCTTCCGCAGAACCGGCTCATGGGAAAAGCCGTCCTGCTCATGCTGGTACAAAGCGCGGAGGATAGGAGAGATTTCTTCCCACCGGGCGCTCCGTTTGCTGTTGTATTTGTCGTGAATATCAACCTCGAAACCCGTGGTGGTGGCAAAGAAATCCGCCGTTTCGCCGGTGGTCAGTTCCATCGTATCGGAAGTACCGGCGTAGGTTTCGGAAAGGCGCTGGGCTACGCGGGTATTGCCCTCGTTTTCGCGGAAATATCCCGCGATATGTTCCTTGTCCCGCTGTTCCAGCAGGCCGGAGGTCAGGGCTTCCCGCAGATCGGCGTCCGTGTGCTCCAAGTCCGCAGCCAGAAATTCCGTGATGGGACCGTTCCGGGAATCCTGCCGCAGCAAACTTTCAAAGTCCTCCCGGCTTTCGGCGCGAAAGATGGGATAGGCAAGTGCAGGGTCGCGGAGCTGGATGTCGGAAGTACCGATGTCGGTGATCTCAAAGGGCTTATTGTCCAGATATACCGTGTCGCCCACCTTGTAAGGATATAAAATTGCGGCGCTGTCGGGAATCGTCCGCTGGGTATCATCCCTTTGCGCGCCGGAAAGCGTCAAGACCACATTATGGAAAGTGATACCGTTCTCGATGGTATCGCCGGTGCGGGTGATCGGTTGGCCACTCAGATCGGGCGGAGCGGGCTGTTCTTCCTGCGTGTAAAACCGATTTTCCCGGATGAGCTGGGCGATTCGCCGCTGCACTTTCGACCAAGGCAGATCCGTCGATGTGTGTCCCACGGTTACGGGAAACGCCGGAAGATTGTCACCGTACTCGGTACGCAGAAAAGCCGCCGTGTCCTTGTCTCGGGCATGTTCCCGCATGTAACGGATAACGGCGCGTTTACTTTCAATACTGCCGTTCCACTCCTGAAGGGCGGTGTCAATGTCGGCTTGGGCCGTATTGCGCTTTTCCGGCTTTTGCGGCGCGGGCACAGAAAAAGCGGAGGGCTTTTCGCTCTCCGCTTCGTTGATTCGCTGTATTTGTTCCTGCTCCGACGGGAAGAAACTTAGCTGTAGATAAGCTCCGTCAGAATCGTTTCCTCGGCCTGCGCTTTCAGGTCGTTCATGAGTCCCACCCAGCGCATCGGGTCGGACGCTTTCAAGTTTTCCGTCATGCCCGTCGATTTCATCAGTTCCGGCATCATGTGTTCCAGCCGCGCCATCGCCGTCCGCTCGATCTCCAACAGGTGCGGGTATAGTTGCTCCGACAGCAGCAGGCTGTTGTACAGCACCGGCCGGTGCTCTTTCAGGTAATTTTTCCGCATCCTCCCGTATTTGCCGATGCTCTCCGTCTGCTCCGTAATCGTCAGATCGGGAATCAGATAATCCCCGTTCCGGCTGTAAGTCAGGTTGTTCTCCATGTGTGGCGCTCCTTTCCGCGAGATGTTCGCGTTCCTGATTTTTGACGGTGACTTCGATCTGCCGCAGCACCCGTTCGCTTGCCTCACTGACCGCCGAGCCGAGGGCGGCGACGGTATCGGGCGTGTTGAAATCGAAGATGCTCAGAAAATCCTCATGCTCAAAGTATTCGTCGGGTTCCAGTCCGCAGCGGGACAAAACCGCATAGGTGATGCTGACGGCTGCGGCGCTTCGGAACTGCGTTCCGATGTTGAACTCATCATATTCCTCTAAAAAGCTGCCGTCAACGGTGTGGAGAATATCATACTGATGCTCCTGCCAATATTCGTTTGCCAACTGTCCGGCGATCTGCTCCAACTGATCGGAAAGCCCCTTTTCGCCGGAAATCTCATACTCCCGTTCCAGCGCCGCCGTAACCGCGTCTTCATGCTCCGGCCGGTACTGCCAAAGATAAGGGCGGCGGGAATTTTCCCTGCCGCCCGTGTCGGAAATGTCAAAGACATACCGGATTCCCGGCCTGTCTCCGGAAGCGTCGATGAGCGCAATTCCCTTGCTGCCGCGCCGGACATACCGCCGCATTTTATCGTTCCAAAGCTCATACCCGGCGCAGGCAGTCGCGTCGGGGCGCTGGGCGTAGATCATGAGTTGCTCGTGATACGGATATTTGTAGAGCCGGGCGGCGGTTTTCAGAAAATCCGTCCAGCTTTCATGACTGGCGGTGATCTGCGTCGCCGCGTGGTCTGCCATTTGTGCCAGAGCCTGCACATTACTCGGCATATTGAAAATCCTCCTTCCAGTGTTTTGGACAAAAAAAGAACAGCCCGAAGGCTGCTCTCATGATAGATAAAAATTATTTCAATTAATAATAGGATTCAACATCTGAACTTTTCCATTTGATAGTGTCCCTCGTCGTCAAGCTCTTTTTTACCGCCTTTGAAGTTATATCCCATCTTAATATAGAATTCACAGGCGGTAATGGAAGCGGGTATCTCAATACGGCTCGCTCTGAGAAAATATTCGTCAGACTCCAAAGCTTGAATAATGCTGCTTCCAATACCTTTATGCTGATATTCGGGTAAAACAAAAATTGTAAGCAAAATACTCTCGGTTTTGCTACCCCAATAGCCGGATATTGAACCTGTACCAACAACTCTGTTGCTGTCACAGGCAACATACATATGAGCGGAGGAAGCTAAAACACTTATTTTTTCTGCGTTATAGCTTTCTGCCAGTCTTTCCATTTCATCAGCAGAATAATCTCTTATATTGACTTCTTTAAAATTTCTGCAAACCAGATTTGAGATTTCTTCCGCATCATCATCATTAAATCGTCTGATGTACATATGTGGTTCACCTCCACTTTTTGTTTGTCTATCAGTATATCGCACATTCAGGGAAATGTCACCACATGGAGCAAAGCTGTTATTCAACTTCCTCATCAAAATCCGGTAACAGGTTGAGCGCGGTATATTCCCCATTGCTCATGTTCCGGAGTTTTTCCAGCGCGGAATCCGTTAGGGCCAGAAGCTCCGTTTCCTCCGCGCCGAGATAGCTGCGCATCTGCGTCAGCTCCGCGATAAGGCCATCCCGCGTCCCGGTGTTGTAAATGCACATCAGGTTGATTTCATCGTTTGTAAACATATCACCGCTCCATTTCCACGCCTCTGTCGGGCGCTGTTTTTTTGTGTTCCCGGCTGACCGGCTGATTTCTGAGCCGTTCCACGACGGATTTTTTCTTTTCATCATGCTCCCGCCGCTCCGCCTCGGCAAGCTCCAGAAGGGAGATCGGCTGGCCGGTTTTGGCTTGCTGCTCCAACTCCGCGACGGTGGGATTTTTTCCGTTGTCGATAATACCGTCGATCATGTCGTAATCGTCCTCCATTGCCATTTCCGCGCTTTTCAGGTAGTTTTCCGGTTTCAGAAAGGCCGGGATTTCCTTGAAACCGAAGCTGTCCACGTAATGACAGGATACAACGCCGTTCTGCTTTAAGGCAATGATGTCGCTGACGGACAGGCTCGGCCTGTGATAATCGGCGGGATGATCGTTGTTGAATCTGTCCCACAATGCTCCCAGCCTGTCATCCGTGCTGCCCTGATCCGTGAGCGGCGCGGTATAGGCAAGATCATAATTGCCGTGATCCACGGAAACGCCTTTGGATTCCAGCCAACTGAGCGGTTCAAATCGGATGTCCCGCAACTCGTCGCCGTCCTTCACCTGATAAATGGCGAAAGCGTCCTGAGAAGCTTTCAAAAAAGCGGCTTCCCGCTGCTCCTGATGCTTCATCCGGTCCTCTATGGCTGCGGAAAATTCCCGACTTTCTTCCCATTCCTCGTGGCTGACGGCGAACAGGCCACTGTGGGCCTGAATCTCATCCGGGTCGAATGCCATGCTTGCGCCGCCGTCCTCAATCATGTAAACGGTGAGGTCCTGCTCAAAAAGCTCCAGTGCCCGGTCTTTGGAGAGGGGCAGCAGATCGCCGTCCAGATACCCGCAGGCTTCCAGATCCACCATGGTCAGCTCCGAATCCGGCATGGGGTATTCGTCAAGTGCCTGTTCCGGCGCATCCGGCAGCATGTCCGCCGCTTTCGGTTGGTCGGGGGCTGTCTGCGCTTCTGGTGCGGCGTTCTGATGATCACCCATGTTTATATGATTTTTACGGATATATTTCTGTACATCCTGTTCACGCACGGCGGCGATATCCCGGAGAATGTCAAGCGGTACCTTTTCCGAGGCCGCAGGGGTCAGGTGTTCAAGGGCAAGCGCCTGTTCGTATGCGGTCGGAATGGAACTGACGCCTTCTTCTGCAAACCCGTTTGCAGTTTCCCGCAGATTTTCCTTATCGTAAAGGGTATAGCCGTATCCGTTCTCGTTTTCCTTCAAATAAAGGTAGGCGGCATTGTCCAGCAGATACATCGCCTCGGTTTCTCTCGGCGGGTAGATTTTTTCAATTTCGTCCAGCCGCCGCAGAAGTTCATCCGGGGACGCCGCGCCCTCAACTTTGGCGGCGTTCCGAATGGCGTCGCGGGTGTCTTTTCCGTAACCGCTTTTTAAATCTTCCACAATGGCCGGGACTTCTTCCTCGATGGAATTCAAAGGAAACGGCGGCTCCATCACGGAGGCCGTGTACTGATATACGTCCCCGGCAAACTGCTCCAGAACGGGACCATACTCTTTTAAGACCTCGCGGAAGTTCCGGTCAATGTCGGTGATGAGGCCGGAAGCGGTTTTATTGATCGTTTCCAAAGAGGCCCGCAGCTCCGGCAATTCCTTGTCACGGCTCCATGAAGCAATATAGCCGAAGCTGTTTTCGCCGGTCTGAATGCCGTAATACTGGCAGACGGCATAAGAAACGCTCTCGGCCTCTACTTCTTCGGTATTCCGGTCTTTTGGTTTGGGCGGCTCGGCGGTTTCGTCGCCTTGCGCGGCGGCAAGGCGGGCCTGCTCATAGTTGTGCAGCGTGGCGTGGGTGATTTCGTGGACGGCAGCGGAAACGGTCTGGACCTCGCTCATGTCGGAACGGATGGCGATACGCTGGTCTTTTTCGCTGAAATAGCCGTCCGTGTTCGGCTCCATCGCCTCAAAAGCAAGCGGAACGGGGGACGAACGCCGCAGCGCCTCCATGAAAATTTCATACTGCTTCACATTTCCCGTAAGATCGTTTGCCAATGTCGGCAGAGGATTCCCCTCGGTCTGCGACACGTCAAAAACGGAAACCACCTTGTACATGGGGATTTTGATTTCCTTTTCCTCCATGATGATCTCGCCGTCCGCGTCCAGCACGGGAGCCTTGGTATCGGGGTCGAGCTTTTCTTCCTCGATTTTCTTTTTGAACGGCGTGGGCGCGATGATTTTGATGCCTTTTTCGCCCCGCATGACGTTCCGGGTGAACTGATCGCGCCATTTGTTGAACCCGGCCACAAGGGTGGCGTCCGGCTTCTGCATGTAAATCAGCATGGTGTTGTTGACGGAGTAGCGGTGAAACCGCGACATGGTACGGAGGTACTGCGCGTACCGGTCGCTCTGGAACAGGTCTTTGATACCCTGTTCGATGCTGTCGGTGATCTCTTTCAATCGTTCCTTATTCTTTTCGGCCATAGTGTGCTCCTTTCGCAGATCATAGAATTGAAAAAAGCGCGCCCCCGCACAGGCCGGGATAAACCTATGCGGGAGCGCGCTCATTATTTGTTTTCGGAGCGTATGCTCCTGCTGGGAGGGCGTATTCTGGCTGCTTTGGCTCGTAAACTGTCGGCTTCGCGCCGCCGGTCGCTGTACGGTTCCCGAACGGAAACACAGCGTTTGGGGACAAGATAGCTAACAGCCCCGCGATGCTCCGGGCGCTCCGGCTTCACCTTGTCGGGGTATTTCTTCGAGAGCCGTTTGAGCTTTTGGATGAGCTTTTTATTGTACGTATAAACGCTGGCCGTCGCTTCTTCCTCGTTATAGCAGATAATCGTCTCCCGCTCGTATTTGGTAAGTTTCATGATCCGCCACGCTTTTTCGTCCCCGAATCAAATTCCAGCTTAAAATTGACGCGCCCCCCGGTGTCCTCCAAAATCACCGTGGCGTCGTAAGTTTTGCCGGTCTTTTCGGAATAACATCCGGTGAGCCTTACGCGCCCATCCTTTAGGAACGCTGCGGCGACAGCTTTCGTCAGGACCTTTTTCTTGGCGGCGAAAAACCGGTTGTCCTTCCAAAGCCCGAAGCGGCAACCGTCGTTTTCGCAAAAGAATCCCTTTTTGCTCTCGGTCACGCTGCCGCCGCAGCGGGGGCATTTGCCGACTGCCTCACGCCCGGAGGGGAACAGCACCTCCGCGCCCTTGACCGGCGTATAGGTTTTTATAAGCTCCCGGAGCATGGATGAAATCCCGTTCATAAAAGCGTCCGGTTCCAGTTTTCCGTGCTCCACCTGCTTGAGCCGGTTTTCCCATTCGGCGGTCAGCAGCGGGGATTGAAGCTGCTCCGGCAGAACGGTGACGAGCGACACGCCGACCTGAGACGGGATGAGGTTGACGGTTTTCTTGGCCTTTTTCCGTTCCACAAATCCGGTAGTAACGAGCTTTTCCAAAATGGCCGCGCGGGTGGCGGGGGTGCCCAAACCTTTTCTTTCCGCATCATCCGGCATATCCTTCGCGCCCGCCGTCTCCATCGCGGAAAGCAAGGTATCTTCCGTATAATGCTTGGGCGGCGAGGTTTTTCCCTCCTTGACGGAAACAGAGGCAACAGCGATGTCCTGACCCTCTGCCAGTTCCGGCAGTGGTTTGTCGGCCTGTTCCTGAAAACAGGATTTCCAGCCGGGAACGAGAACCGTTTTGCCCTTGGCGGCAAATCCATACCCGGTGCAGTCCAGCGTGACGGCGGTTTCGGCGTATTGGTGCGGACTGCCGACCGCGCAGAGAAGCTGCCGTGAAACGAGCCGCAGAATTTCACGCTCCCCGGCAGGCAGCGCGGAAACATCCGCTTTGCCCGCGCCGGACGTGGGAACGACGGCGTGATGGTCGCTGACCTTCGCGCTGTCGCAGACCTGACCGGCGTTGAGGCTTTCGGGAACGTCCGTACCGCAGATTGCGGCGGCGACGGAAGCAAACGCCGGAACGGAGGCTTTCATGTCGTTCGTCAGAAACCGGCTGTCGGTGCGGGGGTAGGTGCAGAGCTTTTTTTCATAGAGCGATTGCAGATAGTCCAGCGTCTGCTGGGCCGTGTAGCCGAGCAGTCGGTTGGCGTCGCGCTGGAGAGTAGTCAAATCGTAGAGCGCGGGCGGCTTCTCAGATTTTTCTTTCCGCTCCACGGCCCTGACGGTGGCCGTTTTCCCTTTGCAGGCGGCGGCAACAGCCTCGGCCTCCGACTTTGTTTTCAGCTTGTCGCCGATGGCGGTAAAGGTGCCGCAGTCGAGGCTGACCGTATAGAATGGCTCCGGCTGAAACGCGGAAATCTCCGCTTCCCGCTGCACAAGGAGCGCCAGAGTCGGAGACATGACGCGCCCGACATTCAGAGTTCGGTGGTAGAGGGCCGAAAACAGGCGCGTCGCGTTGATGCCCACCAGCCAGTCGGCTTTGGAGCGGCAGAGAGCGGACTGATGCAGCCCGTCATAGTCCCGCCCCGGTTTCAGATCGGCAAAGCCCTGTCGGATGGCTTCATCCTCCATTGAGGAAATCCAGAGCCGTTTCATCGGTTTGGAGCAGCCTGCCATATCGTACACGGTGCGGAAGATCAGTTCGCCCTCGCGTCCAGCATCGCAGGCGTTGATGACTTCATCCACATCGTCGCGGCGCATCAGGGTGCGGAGAATAGCAAACTGCTTTTGTTTGTCCCCGCTTACGGTAAACCGCCAGTTCTCCGGCAGAATGGGCAAATCCTCGCGCCGCCACTTGGCGTATTTTTCATCGTAGGCGTCGGCGCTTGCCAGCTCCGCCAGATGGCCGAGGCACCATGAAACGAGGTAGCCGTTACCCTCCAGAAACCCGTCGCCGCGCTGCTTCGCGCCGATTACGGCGGCGATGCTTTGGGCAACCGAGGGCTTTTCACTGATTACAAACCGCATTTTCATTCCCCTTTCGTTTCGGCGTGATGATAAGGCCTCGGTAACAGTCATGGGATTGTTCGGGACGGCCTTTCGGCGGGGCGGGAGGCCGTTCCTCCCGCCTGTACTGCGGTTTTTGCACCATCATCCGCTCAAAAGGGCTGTCGGTGAAAAAGGTCATTCGTCCTCACGCTCCGTTTCATCGTCGGAAGCTTCCGGTTCATCTTTTTGCTCGGTTTCTTCGTCAGGTAAATCCGGTTCATCCTCTGGCTTGGATTCCTCATCCCCATCATCGGCGTAATCGTAATCGTCCGGGTCGGGTCTATTCTTATCTTTTTTACCCGGCTTGCGGAATTTGAAGAACCACACCGCCACACCGATGAGAATGGCTGAGAGTACGGCGATTGCCGCAATTCTGGCGCTGCTGTTCTGCTTTTCCGGTCGGGAAGCGGATGAAGCCGTGGGCGTGGATGTGGTCTGCGCGGGGGGTGTTTCCGGTGTAGAAACGGTCTTGGACGGGGAAGAACCGGAAACGTCCTCGTTGTCGCTCTTTGCAAGCGCAAGCAGATCCTTGTCCGTAACGGCGTCAAGAAAATAGACGTTTTCGGCATCTTTCTGACGGTCGATAATCAGGTAAAAGACGTGCTTGCTCGGCGTGGTGATCGTGAAAAACTCCTTGCCGTCCTCGTTTGTCACATTGTCGATCACGGTTCCGGCCCCATCCGGCGTCAGAGGCTTCATGGACGCCTCCGACGATGCCGTGCCGCTCTGCGCGGAACCGGTGCTGCTCGTCGTCGGAGTCGCTGCGAGGGCGTTGACGGAAAAGGCCGCCGTGCAGGACACGGCGGCCATCAGGCAAACCAGTATGCGGATTTTAGATTTCTTCATGATTTTCCTCCTGCTTATTCTGATCGGATACGGGCCGATTTTCGCGGGACGCTTTCATGAGCGCGGAGAGTTCCTCCGCTGTCATGCCCATGCCCCGCACAAGGCCGACAATATCGAGATTTTCCAGTTCCCGGCGCTGCTTTTCCAGCTCCTTCTGCCGGGTTTGCAGCGCGGAGATTTTCGCCGCGTTCTTTTCATACTCGGCGTCAATTTTCTTGAATTTCGGGTTCACGGTTGATTCCTCCAATCTGTTATGGATTCGGTAATCTGCCGAACGTGTAAAAATGGCTCTGCCAATAACTTGTTTCGATATTCGAGTAGCCGATGGGGTCCCCCGCCGCGAGCATCATACCGTTTCCGACGTAGATGCCCACATGGGATATGCCGTCGGTATCGTAGGTGTGTTCAAAGAAAACAAGGTCGCCGGGTTTTGCATCGACGGGAGAAACCGGAGTGCAGATGTCGCAGAGGCCCTGCGCCCCCAGCCGTCCCACGTTCCACCCGCTGTGATTGATCACCCACGACACGTAGCCGGAGCAGTCGAACGAGGTTTTCGGGCTGCTGCCGCCCCAAACGTAAGGATAGCCGATGTATTTCCGTGCCTCCGTCATCATGGCGGCGAACCGCGCGTCTGTCATTTCCTCTGGGGGAATGTCATACTCCGTGGGCTTTTTGACGGTGGAGGCGTTCGGATAGGCCGACGTGGGGAAAAGGTCGGGCCGGTTGCCGAGGGTGGACATGTACATCGAGTACACGCCAACCTGATCTTCGTTCATGATGGAGATGGGTATATGGGACAAATCCTCGTTGTGCAGCTTCACGTTGCAGATGGTGTAGGTATAGGGGACCTGCCGGGTTTCGGTGTGAGTCGTGCCGTCCGGGTCCGTCACGGTATCCGTTTCCGTTCGGTAGCGGGTTTCCGTCTCCACGGTCTGCGTCAGTTGGTATTCTTTTGAGAACAGGGTGGAAAGCATGTCCCGGACTTCATCCAGCGTCCATTCACCGCCGTGCCACGCCGTCAGAATGGAGATCAGTACATAGGGGTCGTGACCGATTTTGTCGAGCGTATAGTGATATTCGTCGTACCCGCCGTGCCTCTGCTTGTAACGGTTGATTTCGTTCTGAAGGTCCGCTTCCTTTTGGGCGTAAGCGGCTTCCGCGCCGAGCATGGCGTCGTCCGTGGAAGGATATGTGGACACGGCAACGCCGGACAGCGCCCCTTCCAGCAGAACCGAGCTGGAGGACAGGACGTTCAGAAGCAGGACCAGCACCAGAAAAACGCCCGCAACAATCAGAAAACCGTTCCGATGCCGCCCGACAAAAGCCGCCGCCCGTCTGCTCTCCCGCGCCGCCGTTTTTCCCGCTTTGACAGTGTTTTCGGCAGTTTTCCCGGCGGAACCTGTAAACTGTCCGGTTCGTTTCGCGGCGGCATACTGTTTTTTGACGGCCCGCTTCTGCCGCCAGTGGGCAAAAGGATTTCCGGAGGGCTGCGGATTGTCCCGTACGGCCTTTTTCTGCAAATAGCCGAGATTGGCGCGGTCAAGCCGTTTTTCCGCTTTTGCCGATTTTCGGTAGGGTTTCAGCTTGTGGGAACGGTGGGCGCTGCGCATCAGACACCCGCCCGTTTCAGTAGCTTCCTCGCTCTTATGCGCAGCCTCTACACCTACGTTTTCGTCCTCGGACTGCCGGATTTCCCGATGAAACTGCATCAGAACGGCGTTTCCGGGCGCGTCCCGGACGGCGTGGGTGAGCTTGGACGGCTTCTTCTTGTCCACCTCCTCAAATTTCAGGCGCGTCGTGACCTTGCCGGTGGCCGGGTCAACGGCGGGCTGCCGTCTTAAAGCGGTCCTTTTCGGGACTTTGGCCTGTGCGCGGTCAGCTTTTACCGCCGCTTTCTGCTCTCTGCGGACAGATTTTTTCAATACAGGGTCGGCACGTTCTTCGTCCGTAAATTGCAGACGGGGCGCTCGTTTTTCCATCACAGTCACCTCCTTTTGGGCATGAAAAAACCCGCCACAATGTGCGGGTTCATATCACCAAATTGAACGATATATTTACCGAGTGATTTCTGCTATGTAGTTATTCAGGCTGATAAATTTTGATGCCATATTTTTAAGAGTTTCGGACGCATTATCCCAAAATACCAGTGTAAACTTCATTCCTTCTTCTACGATGGCTTCCGCAACTGGAACATGGTCTGCATCTCCGGCAACAAGTATAATGTTATCATCATGACCAATAACAGATTTGTATAGGTCTTTTAATACCTCTTTATCAAATCCAGTGTCTACGCGTTTTTCCTTGTTTTTTACATTTCGTTCAGGGTGATACACTTCGAATCCGAACCGACGTGCCGCATTCCATAAACTATCATTGTCAGTTGGCTTTGAGCCATATAGGACGGCACGTTTTAATGAATTTTCGTCACCCTCGCAAGAAATATTTAGGAGTTTCCCGAAATCATACCCCCACGGCATGTCACAAATTTTGTTCTCATGTGCATCGAATATATTTGCTACCATGCCTTTTTTAACTGCTGAGTAATATTTACCTTCGATCCAAACGTTAGAGTTATCAACGTATACAAATTTCCCCATTAACGAACTGCCTCCTTATATGCCTTTTTTGTAATTATACCATATTAAGCCATATTAAAATAGGACATCGTGGTAATTCTCGTTTCATGATCGTTCTATTATTTGCTCCTTAGTTACTTCCTGCGGCTTGGTGGTCATGACGCGGTACAGCTCCGTGCTTTTCGGGAAATGGTCCACGAAAGGCAAAATGACGTTTCCGTAGAACAGCAGCCCTTCGCCCTCGCCGGAATGGGTGACGTAGGAAAGCTGGTGCGGCGAAATGCCGAGCTGCTTGGCGAGAATCTGGCGGTCGCCGGACGCCTGATTGAGCATATAGATGTAATCCGAGTTTTCAAAGATGTTCTCGATCTCGCGTGAGGAAAGAAGGTCCTTGATGTTCTGCGTAATTCCGGTCGGGATGCCGCCCCACTTGCGGAACCGCTTCCAGATTTCCACGGAATAAGCGGCGGTCTGTTCTTCTTTTAAGAGCAGATGGAACTCGTCGATATAGTAGCGGGTGGATTTGCCCACGGCCCGGTTGACGGTGACGCGGTTCCAGACTTGATCCTGCACGATGAGCATCCCGATTTTTTTGAGCTGCTTGCCAAGCTCCCGGATGTCGTAGCTGATGACGCGGTTTCTCACGTTCACGGTGGTGCGGTGGTTGAACACGTTGAGGGAGCCGGTGACGTAGATTTCAAGGGCCGTGGCGACGTACTGCGCTTCCTTTTCGTCCTGTCGCCGCAGCTCGTTGTACAAATCCTCCAGAACCGGCATGCTCTCCGGGCGCGGATCACTGAGGTAATTTCGGTACACCAGCCTCACGCAGCGGTCGATGACCGTCTTTTCCACAGGCTGCAATCCCTCCTTGCCGCCGACGATCAGTTCGCAGAGCGACAGAATGAAATCGGACTTGAGCGAAAGCGGATTTTCTTCCTCGGAGTAGTTGAGGTTGATGTCCATCGGATTGATATAATCGGTGGACGCGGGCGATATTTTGATGATCTGCCCGTGCAGCCGTTCGATCAGCGGGCCGTATTCGGCCTCCGGGTCGCAGACAATGATGTCGTCGTTCGTAACGAGGAACACGTTGACGATTTCGCGCTTGGCGGCGAAGGATTTGCCCGCGCCCGGTGTGCCGAGGATCAGGCCGTTCGGGTTTTTCAGGAGCTTCCGATCCACCATGATGAGGTTGTTGGACAAAGCGTTCAGCCCGCAGTACAGCGCCTCGCGCCCAGTCTGGAACAACTCCTGCGTGGTAAAGGGGATAAAAATGGCGGTGCTCGACGTGGTCAGGCCCCGCTGGATTTCCACCTGATTCAATCCAAGTGGCAGACTGCTCATCAGACCTTCTTCCTGCCGGAAGTCGAGACGGGTCAGCGCGCAGTTGTATTTTTGCGCGAGGGAGCTCGCCTGAAACACATTGTTGTCGAGCCGCTGCCTATTCTCGGCCACGTTGAGGACGAGAAAGGTCACAAGAAACATGCGCTCGTTGCGGGACTGTAAATCCTGCAAAAGTTTCTTGGCTTCCTCGCCGTAGGTGGCGAGGTCGGAGGGGATGATGTCCATGTCGTACCCGGAACGGATGGCCTTTTTCTGTTCCTGAATCTTCATGGAATCGAGGTCCGTAATTTTTCGTTTCACCGTCTTGATGGCGCTCACCTGGTCGATGGACTGGATGTGCATGGTGACGATGAGGCTGGATTCCATGTCGAGAAAATCGGCCAGCATCCGGTCGTTCAGCTCCGGCGCGAGGATTTGGAGAAAACTGACCGCGCCTACTTGACGTCCCATGCTGAACATGCTGCCGCTTTTGAACTCAAACGAGCTGGGGGCGATGAAATCCTTGACGGACAGGCCGGAAGGGGCCAGCCAGTCCCACGAAAAGCGGAACGGCTCCGGCGCGTCCATGCGGAGGATGTCGTGCAGCAGCCGCAGACGGTCCGCGCCGTTCAGGGAAGTGGCTGTTACACCGAGGTGTTTGAAATTGTTGAGAATGTCGATCTCGATACGCTCCAGCCGGGGCTTGGCCGCTTTCAGGCTGTCCGCTTCGATGCCGAAGGTCAGGTACTTGGTTTTGATGAGGCCGTTGTTGCCTTTTGCAAGCTGGTTTCGGAGCATTTCCGTGTACTCCGAGCGCAGGCTGTCAAAATCGTCGCCCTGCGGCGGGATAGTGACGCTTTTCGCAAAGCTGTCCCGCGTCGCGGAAAGGTTCAGAAACGAGAGCTGAAATTTAATGGAGCTGTCGAAATAGTTGAGGAAATCGCACCAACCCTCAAAAATAGCGGTCTTATCCTCGTTCTGGTTGAGCTGATAGTTGATGTCCTGAAACTGAACGGTTTTCGTGTAATAGCTGTCGGTCACGCGGCAGATTCCGTCTGGGAACATCCGCTGAAACGGAATGCTGTCCTGCGCCGACTGTTTTTTCTTATCGGTCTGCTGGGCCTTTGCGACGGCGGCTTCGATCTGACGCCTCTCGGCGTGGGACAATGACCGCCTCGCAGCCGGTTTTTGCTTTTTTACCGACAATCCGACGCACCTCCTTGTCTAACTGACTTTGCCGCGCGAGCACGGCATAATAATTGTTGGTCTGATACGGTCGCTGTTTTGGCCGGAGGAAAAGCACCCGAAAGATATTGCGGACGATCTTTTCCATCGGCAGGCCGTTTTTCTCATAGACGGCCGTCAGGAAAAACGGCAGCATGACGAGCACCATGCAAAGGGAAGCGGCTCCGGCGCTGAAACCCGCAGGTCCTTTGAGCAAAAAGAAAAGCGGTACGCCGACAAGCGCGCCGCCGCTGAAACATACAAGCTGCCGTTTTGTTAAATTGAACAGGACCTTCGTTTTCACTGCGGTCAGGTCCTTGGGGACGGGAACATAGGCCATTTATCGCGCCTCCTTCGCTGGCGCGGATTTTTCACGCGGTTCAGGTGTAAGGCCGGGTGCTTTTCGGAGTTGTTCCAGCACGGACGGCTTTTCTTTCCGTTCGTAATCCCGGAGCGCGTCCTGCTTGTCAAACACCTCGTCGAGCGCGAAGCTGAAATCGCTCAGATCTTCCGTGCGTTCCAGCCATTTGTCCGCGACGACCTGTAAAGGGTTTTCAAACAGAAGAAGATAGTCGATTTCCTCCGGTTCAAAGCCGTGGCTTTCGGTCAGATAGTAATGAGCGTCCCTGATCGCGGTGATCTCGCGGGAACCGTCGATCAGCTTTGCCTTATCGCTGGATTCCCACGTTTTCCGAAAATCCTCAAGATTGGCGTCCAGTCGGTCAAGAAGTTCCTGTAATTTGTCCTGCATTGAAATATCACCTCCGTCAATGCGCGTTGAAGATGGATTTTGCGAGGCTTCCGGTCTTAAAAAGTGTAAAGCACAGCAGCACCGTATAGCCCATGCACGTCCAGATTGCCTTGCTGATGTCCGTGCTCACGCTGATGCTTTTTACCAGAACGGCATAAATCGCCACGCAGACGATGATGAGAAAGCCCTGAAAGCCGAGCGCGAACAGGGAGCGAAGATAGTTCTGCCCCATGCCGCCCGATTCCCGGTTCAGCATCGTCGCCATCGGGATCGGCGCGATGGATGTGGCTAAGTAGATTTCGATCATCCTCCCGTACACGATGATGAAAATGCAGATCGTGAGCGCCCACATGGTAAAGCCCACGAAAATACTCTGGAACCACAGCCCGAACAGGGGGCCGAGGTCCATTGCCATGAGCCGCGTCTGAAGGTTTGCCGTGACGGAACTGATGTCGATGGATGTGTCGGAAACGATGATTCCCGCCGCGCTGTTGACCACGCTCTGCGCCACGTCGAACACGCCCATAACGATATTCCATGTGTTGGTCACAATGAGGATGGCGCAGGCCGTTTTGAAAATCCACTTAAAGAAAACGGCGCTTTCGATGTCGTGAAAATTGTTTTTATCGGTAATGATCTGGATCAGTTCCAACGTCATGACGAACGCGAGGATCAGGCCCGCGATGGGCATCATGACGTTTTCGGACAGGCTCCGGATCATGTTGTAAATGCCGGTGTTCCACGCCTGCGGCGTCGTTCCCACCTGAGAGGCGATCTGCCCGACTTGGCTGTTCACGTTGTCGAACATGCCCGATAGGTTGTTCATGATGCCGCCGACGAGTATTTCTTTCAGCCATTCGGTAATCTGTTGCTTGATGAAATCCAAGCGGCATCACCTCCTTTCCCGCACCCCCGTGAATGGGGGCGCGGAGTATTTTGGCGTTGGCATCAGCCGAACAGGTTGGAGAGCAGCGGAACCAGCGTAATGCCGATCAGGGCTACGCCGCCGCCCGCCATGAGCTGTTTAATGCCTTGACTTTTCGCTCCCGGATTGTCGTTGCCGTAACCTTCCAGAAGGTTGATCGCGCCCCAAATGGCAAGGCCCGCGCCGAGGGCGATTACGAGGGTCTGGAGAACGCCGATTGCGGAATGAAAGAAACTCATAATGTACCTCCTAATTCTGGTTATGAATATAAAAAAGCCGCTATTCTGCGGCTTTCGGTTCCCCGGAGAGGTCAACGGAATACGTGTTGAACACCTCGTCCGGTTTTGACTTTAATTTGGTGGACAGAAATTTCTCAATATGGAAAGCGTTGCGGGAATCGTAGTCGGACAGGTACTTGTAGTTCGGGTGCTTTGTGATATCGTACTTGTCCGAAAGGAAAGGGCGAACGCCGCGAAGCTGGAGGATACATTTGCCGCCGTCAAGGACAGACAGCTCATCGACCGAAGCTAAATCCTTCCCCAATTTTTGATAATTGAGACTGTGGGATACTTCGCGGCCCCGGCTTTCGCCGGTGTTGTAGGTGTCGATTGTCTCCTTCCCAAGTGATTCGGTCAGTTCTTTCAGGGTCGTGCGTTCCTTGCCGCCGAGGAAGATGGCGCTGTCGCAGTTGCCGATGATCGTGTCGGAGTTGTCTTTGTACAGGGCCTTGAGCTGGCTCTGCGCCTGTAAAACAAGGCAGGCCGAGATTTCGCGGCTGCGGATAGTGGCGATCAGCTTCTCGAACTTGGGGATCTGCCCGATGTTTGCAAATTCGTCAAGCAGGCACCGCACGTGGACGGGCAAGCGCCCTCCGTACACATCGTCGGCCTTTTCACACAGCAGGTTGAAAAGTTGCGTGTAGGCCATCGAAACTAAAAAATTAAACGTGTCGTCGTTATCAGAAATGATGATGAACAGGGCGGTTTTGCGGTCGCCCAGCGTATCCAGCTCCAGCTCGTCGTAGGCCGTCAGGTCACGAAGCTCCTGAATGTCGAAGGGGGCCATTCGCGCGCCGCAGGAAATAAGGATCGACTTTGCTGTCTTGCCCGCCGCCAGCTTATATTTCTTATACTGCCGGACGGCGAAGTGGTTTGGCTTTTCCTTTTCCAGCGCCTCAAACATGAGATCCACGGGATTTTTGAATTCCTCATCATCTTCCCGAACTTCCGAGGCGTTGATGAATTCAATCAGTGTGGCAAAATTCTGTTCCTCGACCGGGGCCTCATAATGGATGTAGCCGATGAGCGCCGTATACAAAAGCGTCTCGGCTTTCACCCAAAAATCATCTCCTTCCTTGCCTTCACCCTTGGTGTTGGTAATCAGCGCTGTGACCAGCTTCAAAATATCTTTCTCCGAATGGATGTATGCGAAGGGATTGTAGTGCATCGATTTTTTGAAGTTGATGGTGTTGAGAATTTTGATGCGGTAGCCCCTGCGCCGCAGGAGAATTCCGCACTCCACGACGATGCTGCCCTTCGGGTCCGTAACAACAAAGCTCGTCGGATAATCCTTGGAATCGCACTGCATCAGGTTCGGCTTGATGAAAAACCGCGTCTTGCCGGAACCGGAACCGCCGACGACCAGAACGTTTTTGTTCCGGGACGTCTTGGGGTCCTTCGGTCGGCTGTTCATAGTAAGCCGTTCCGTCTGCGTGAGAATGACGTTGTTTTCAAAAACCGGGTCGATATACGGCCTGATGTCCTCGGCCTTGCCCCAGCGGGCCGAGCCGTATTCCACGTTTTTGCGGAATTTCTTGGCGTTTCGGCCCTTAACATAGACCGCCAGCCGGAGCGCGGCGGCGAGAAGGACGCCCACGGCCACATCAACCGGATGAAAGCTCGGCAGCGGGGAGGAAAACGCGGCGGTAAGGCCGTCCATCAGGTGCAGGAGTTTCCCGGAAGCGTCCGCACCTGCGGCCAGCCGCCACGCCTGCCCGAACTTGGTGGCGAACAGCGCGACGAACAGATACGGCAGATTCATCAGGAGCAGCTTTTTTGTTTTTGTATTCATCGCGCCCGCTCCTGTTCCTTATGTCTCACCCGGTCAACGGTATTCGCTTTGACCAGATCCTTGAACTGCCGGAGCCGCGAGAGGACGGAGGGCCTTTTCGCTCGGTTCACAGTTTTCGCGGTGAACTCGGTGAAAGCGGCGGTGAGCGCGTCCGCGTCCCGCGCCTTGAAAAAGACGAGATATTTCGGCGGCGACACGCTGCGGTCCTTTTTTACGGCGTAGTCTACGCCGTATTTCCGCGCCACGCGGTCAAAGAAACGGATGTTGCTGTCGGTGATTTCGATGTTGGATACGCCCGCGTTTTGCCCGACGAGCTGCTTCACCGTCTGCCTACCATGGGGAATTACTGGACCGGCGCGGGCCTTGGCGTTTTTCTTCTCTTTCCGGTGGGCCAGATACTTGGCAATTGCCGCTCTGAGCACCCGGCCCGTGAGCTTCGTGCCGCTGATGATGAGCGTCACGGAACGATTTTCAATTTCTTCCTGCAAACAAAACACCTCCTGTCATGGGAAAGCCGCCCTCCGTCACCGTTCATCGTGAGAGGGCGGCTTTTTCTTTGCCGGGGCCGGTTTCCGGTCATTTTTCTGTTCCTCGCTCTTTTTCACAAAAGGGGTGAGGACGGTTTCCTTGCTGTCCATATACATTTCCTCGGTTTTCTGCTGCGCCTGCTGGAGCTTTGCGATGGCGTCGGTCACGTCATTAAACAGCGAGTGGTACATTTTCTGATAATCCGGCACGTTATCTCCGCTCCTTTTCCGGGCATTTTTCCCGGCCCTGTCCCTTGACGGTGAGGATGCCGTCCAGCGTGGTGGCGGTGATGTGCAGCCGTTCCGCCGTGGCAATGTCGTTTTTCACGGTTTCGTCCACGTTCCTGCCGCAGACCACCAGCACATGGGCGCGGCGCAGAAAGTTGCAGGCGATGTCCACGCCGTCCTTGTGCTCCTGCGGAATGGCGTCGTTGAGGAAAAGCGGCAGGAACAGGACCGGGCAGATAGGCGAAAAGCCTGCGTCATAGACCTTGCGGCAATACCCTGCCGCGTCCTCGGTGTTTTCAATTTCGTTTCCGCCCCACGGGGCGGTGATGTATGCGAGGGGTCGTTTCATGGTGAAATTACTCCTTTCCGGTTTTTGTTGGGTTCAAAAACAGCCCGCGCGGGCGTTTACCATCCGGGCGGGCCGTAAACTGAATAATGATATTGCGTATTTCATATTGACAAAACTTGATTTGACGCATATACTAATACATATCAAATAATCTTGATATGAGGTGATAACTTGGCGACCGTTTATGAGGAAGACGCAAAAGTGTTCAAAGCATTATGCGATGAAAAACGGTTAAGGATACTTGAACTTCTGCGCGGCGGGGAGAAATGTGCCTGCGTTTTGCTGGAACAGCTGGACTTGGGGCAGTCAGGACTTTCTTACCACATGAAGATTTTGGTTGAATCGGGTATTGTGGAGAGTCGGCAGGAAGGCAAATGGACGCATTACAAAATCAGTGAAAAGGGCAGCGCCTATGCCAGTACTTTGCTCAAGAATTTGACTACACCGAATGCAGGTGCAGAAGAAAATACCTGCTGCAAATAGAAAAGCCATCCTGATGATGGCTTTTTTAGAGCAGAATACATCAAAATATTTTGATGTGATTGTCCTTTTATCGAAAGTGAGGTTTTTATCCAGTGCAAATACTAAAAGCAATTTGGGATTTCTTCCAGTATCAGATCCTTGCCATGAAATGGCTGGATGGGCTGATTGGAAGAGGCCTATCCGCTATTGGACTTGATACGTCGGCACGGCTGGGCGGAAGCATTGAATTCTTCCTGTACGACGTAATCAAGATTACGATACTTCTGTGCTCGCTGATTTTTCTCATCAGTTATATCCAAAGTTACTTCCCACCGGAGCGCAGTAAACGAATTCTCGGTCGTTTCCACGGTGTCTGGGCGAACTGCATTTCGGCGCTCCTTGGGACGGTGACGCCGTTTTGTTCCTGTTCCTCTATACCACTGTTCATTGGGTTTACATCTGCAGGGCTTCCGGTTGGTGTTACATTTTCGTTCCTGATTTCTTCCCCGATGGTGGATCTCGGATCGCTACTTCTGCTGATGAGCATTTTCGGTGCAAAAGTAGCAATTATTTATGTGATCGTTGGTCTAATCGTTGCAGTCGTCGGAGGCACGATTATTGAGAAGCTGCATATGGAACGGTATGTTGAGAGCTTTATCCTGTCAGCGGGCAGCGTGGACATTGAATCGCCGGACCTGACAAAAAAAGACCGACTGATTTATGCCAAGGAGCAGATGCTGTCCACTTTCAAAAAAGTGTTTCCCTATATTTTAGTCGGCGTCGGCATCGGCGCGGTTATTCACAACTGGATTCCGGCGGAATGGGTGTCGCTTGTGCTCGGCAGCAAAAATCCCTTTGGCGTCGTTTTGGCAACTCTTATCGGTGTTCCGATGTACGCCGATATTTTTGGCACAATTCCAATTGCGGAGGCACTGTTATACAAAGGGGCGCAGCTTGGCACAATCCTCTCATTCATGATGGCCGTAACCACGTTGTCCCTGCCGTCCATGATCATGCTCCGCAAAGCGGTGAAGCCAAAGCTGCTGGCGCTATTCATCGGTATCTGTACCATAGGCATTATCCTTGTAGGTTACTTCTTTAACGCGATTCAGGGGTTTATTATATAGGGAGGAAAGTATTATGGCAAAGACATGGTATCCTGTTATTGATTATTTAACCTGCGCAGAGTGCGGCACCTGTGCTGCAAAGTGTTCCCACGGTGTCTATGATTCCGCAAAGGCTCCGTCACCCGTCGTAAAAAATCCGGAGGCCTGCATTGACCATTGCCATGGCTGCGGAAATCGGTGCCCGGTCGGCGCGATTACCTATGTCGGCGACGATACCGGTTGGACACCGCCGAACGGCGCACAGGAGTCCAAAGAAGCCTTCTGTTCCTGCGGATGCGAAACATCTTCTGAAAAGAAAATTGTCGTTGAGTATCTCTATCTTGATTTGCAGACCTGTAACCGCTGCATCGGAACGGACACTGTGCTTGATGAAGTAATGGAGACGCTTACCCCCGCGCTGCAGCTTGCCGGTTTTGATATCGAGTATAACAAAATCGAGATGAAGACGGCGGAGCTTGCCGAGCGGTTTAGGTTTCTTTCCTCTCCGACGATCCGTGTAAACGGTCAGGATATTTGCGGGTTCGTGAAAGAGAACAGTTGCGGATGCTGTAGCGAAATCAGCGGAACTGATGTTGACTGCCGGGTATTCGAATACAATGGGGAAAGTTATGAAGTGCCTCCCAAAGAAATGCTTGCCGAGGCAATTCTGAAAACCATATTCGGAACGACAGGCAATTGTTCCTGCGTCGATTATAAACTGCCGGATAATCTGAAAACTTTTTACGAGGGTAAAGCCAGTAAATCAGCATGCTCCTGCGGGAGTAATTGCTGCTAACCAATAACAACAACTTATAAAGGAGCGTAATGAATATGTCACTGTTCGAAAAGAAAAAGGAAGAAACAACCTCCTGCTGCTGCGGAGGAAACTGCGATGCGGAAAGCATGGCAAAGGCTGAGAGCGCTAAAACCGAGGGCGCGAGTGTAAAGGTGCTTGGAAGCGGATGCGCAAAATGCAACCAGCTTGAAGCAGCTGCCAAAGCAGCGCTGGAGCAACTCGGCATGGATACGACGATTGACCATGTGACCGATTTCTCACAGATCGCGGCCTATGGTGTCATGTCAACGCCTGCCCTTGTGATAGACGGAAAGGTGGTCTCTTTCGGCAAGGTTTTAAAGACCGAGGAAGTTGTGAAGATTCTGCAAAAAGTCAGATAAATTTTATAAGGACGGTTTTAGCATGAGTAAACCAAAGGTAGCCTTTATCTGCGTCCATAACTCCTGTCGGAGTCAGATCGCCGAGGCACTGGGAAAGCACCTTGCCGCCGATATCTTTGAAAGCTATTCCGCTGGCACGGAATTGAAAGACCGTATAAACCCCGATGCGGTTCGCCTTATGAAGCAACTCTATGGAATCAATATGGAACAAAGTCAGCGTCCGAAGCTACTTGAGGCACTCCCTCCCGTGGATGTGGTTGTTACAATGGGCTGCAATGTGGAATGTCCGTATCTGCCATGCAAGCGCCGTGAGGATTGGGGACTACCTGACCCAACGGGGAAAAGCGATGCAGAGTTCATTTCCGTAATGCATACAATTGAGGATAAGATTACAGACTTAGCAAAATCATTAAAATAGAGACAAAACATATTGGCCGGCAGTTTAATGAAGAACTGTCGGCCTTTGATTTTACGCTGCGAATCTCTGTGAAATTGCCTCTTCCAGAAATAACTACCGTCCGGGTGGACCGTTTCCGTACATGTCGTGATTGACCAGCGCCGAGTAGTAGCTGCTGATGGTGGTCGGAGCCTGATACAGCGCGGTCAGGATGTAGCTTCGGATATTGCGGATGTCGGTGGTGTTTTTGTCCAGACATTCCAGTACATACTCGATGTGGCTGTCGTCGAGCTTCAAAAACCTGCTTTTCACCGTTTCGGCGGGCATGTCCTCACCGGCGATTCGGATTTCCTTTTTCCGGCTGCATACGGTGTCGAGCAGGATGTTCACAATTTCGTCCAGACGCTCCGGGTCGCATCTCTGACGCAGGACGTCGTAGGAAATATTCTCCTTGATGATTTCGCGGTAGGAATCCGTCGCATCCATCGCATCAGCCGGTGCAACGGCCTCCGGTTTCCTGTCTGCCGGATTGGATAGATGCGTATTTGCTCCATACGTATTTAATTTTTTAGGGATATTAGTTCCCTTAGTATTTAATTGCGCGGGGTTTTCCGTATCCGGTTTCTCCATATCCGGGTTATCCAGATACGGCTTTTCCGTATCTGGTGAATCCGTATCCGGCAAAGGTGTACCCGGCGGCTTGCGCGGTTGTTCATAAATGGTGTATTCGGTGTCCGTGATGCGTCCGTCTTTGCCGCGAAGTTGGCGGCGCTCCATATAGCCCGCGTTTTCCAGCTCCTTGAGCGTCTTTCCGATGGCGTCCACACCCTCGCGACAGATGGAGGCAAGGCCCCGCGTGGTGTAATCCCAATCGTCCGGAAGGGAGAGCATCATGGACAGCAGCCCTTTCGCTTTCAGGGACAAGGCCCTGTTTTTCAGGTGATGGTTGCTCATGACCGTGTAGTCCCGCGTCCGTTCCACACGAAAAACCGCCATTTGTATCACTCCCTTCCATATGGCTGGTTCAGTCTGAAATCGTGAAATTTAGGGTCAGCTCATGTGACACATTCGTTGCCTTCGCCCATGCCAGACCGAATTTGGCGGTAAGCGCCAGATTCCCCGACGCTCCGTTTGCTCCGAGCGTACCTAAAGGTACTTCCGACGCAAGATCATCTGTGTAAACGGGCGTTGCCCGGTCAACCGCCGTCCAGCCCGAACCGGATATTTTGCTGATTCCCACACCTAGTGCCATCTCACTTCCGGTCTGCGCCGCCGTCAGGCTGTTCCAGTCTGAATAAGCCGTGGGGGCGGCGTCACCGATTCCGGAGGTCGCTTTCAACTCCGCGACGGAAACCCGGACTGGAAATGTGGAATGGTTGGTGATCGGAATGTCCGGTGCGGTGAACGGTGTATCGCTGTTCGGGTCAATGGAATAGCCGATACTGACCGGATGGGTTACGGAGACGAGTTCGTCCGTATGGTAGTGCGCGACGGTTGAAATGTTTCCGGCATTGTCCACAGCGGCGATATGGATGTAAAAGCTGCTGCCGGACGGGCGGGAAAAAGTGAAGCTGTCCGATGTGGTCGTAATGCTCCCGTCCGGGACGGTATCCGGCTTGTCGTCCACTACGATGGAATAACCTTTCATCCCTGTTTTTAGGGATGTCGATATAACCGGGGAATCGTATTTCGCGCCGTCGTTCTGGCCGGTGGCCTCCACATAATATTGATAGCCGGTCGCGTTGTCCTGCGAAGAATAGTTGACGGTGTACTGCGTCCGGCCGGGATTGTGCGTGACGCCGGAAATTACCGGTTCGTCCGGCGCATCCAAATCCTGCCCCTTGTGGTCGTTCCAGCTTGTGTCGGTCGTGATCTGCGCAAGGTAAAACAGGGTGTTTGCCGTAACACGCTGCTCGTCCGGCGTCGCCTCGCCGTTGGAATGGCCGGTCTGAATCATGGCGCAGTTTGACCAGCTCGTCAGATAAAACGTATTCGTACCTTGGCCATTCTGTCCGGTTGCTTCCGCGCTGCCGCTATAGGTGTAGGGCTGCTGATAGGTCATCCAGACATCCCCGAAAGCAAGCTGGTTGGAATGGGACATCGGAACATTCAAAACTGTACCCACGTCCCCGATTTTCCAAGGGTAATTGGTAAGCAGGCCCTTCTTGGAAATCTTAATCTGCGAACTGCCGAGCACCGTATAGTGCGGGATGGTCTGAATATCGCAGTAGTGCGCGAGTTTGAAGAAATTCGGCATGGAGATTGTATCATTGTCCACCATCGTGTCATGCCCGAACAGAACGCCGCGCCCGGTTTTGATAAAAGCGTCGGTCTTGGTTTCCGCTACGGCGGACAAATCCTGACTGGCGAAAGCGTCCCATGCTCCGAAATACAGCACGTCGTATTTGTAACTGCCGTCTGCGTTTTTCAGATAAGCGTCCGGGTTCGCGTTGAAATCGGAAATCGACACGGCGTCCACGGAAATGAGGCCCTTGCCGTATCCCTTGGAATCGTATTCGTTCGGCGTTTCCATCCACATTTTGAGGGACGCCGACTTTGGCAGGGTGTAACTTTTACCCTTCCATGTCGTAAAGGAAACAGTCGGCGCGACAACGGGATAGATGTTCAGAACCTTCGCGTTGTCTTTGGCGGGAATGCTCTGAAAGGTTGATTCATGCGCGGATTTGGAATAGAGCATGTAGCTGTACGGCTGGCTTTTGTCGCTGTTTGTCCAGTTCAGCGCCACAAAGTTCCCGGACGGGTTCGGCGTCGCGGTCAGTGTCAGAACCGATGCGGCGGAGGCCGCAAATGCGGGTGAAGCACCGGACAGCAGAATCCCGGCGGCAAGCAGAGGCGCGAGAAAAAGCCGCCTGAATGATTGTTTCAAATAAAAATCCCCCTTTCGGCGTGAAAGGTCGGCCGGGAAAATCCCGGCCGATTCCCACTTGTGCCTTTATGCGAGCTGGAACTGAAAAACAAGCTGATGGTTGGCCGTGTACGCCCCGTCGAAGGCGAGGCCGTAATCTGCTGTCAGGAACAACGCGCCGGAAGTGCTCGGATTCAGCGTCCCAACCTGTAACGGCGAATCGTTCACCGCCCAATGGGTGGAAGTGCTGTAGCCGCTGTTCCAGCCGGAGTTGCCTTTGGCCGCAACGCCGAGCGCGATGTACTTTTTGGAATCCCCGAGGTTGAGCGAACGCCACGCTTTTGCGGACGGATCAACGTCGGTAAAGGTAAGAGAGCCGCCCGACGCGGCTTTCAGGGATTCCACCGTGGCGATCACCGCAACTTTGGTGTTGTTGGTCACGGTAATGTCCGGCGCGGTAAAAGTTTCGGCGTCCGGGCTGATGGCGTAGGCCACGTTGATCGGGTGGGTGACGGAAATGGTCAGCGGCGAGATGGAGCCGTTGATCGTCACGTTGCCCGTGACGCTGCCCGTACCGGTGTCGGTCTTGTCGGCGGCGAACGCCGGGACTGCCGCCGTCATGCCGAGCACGGCAAAGGTGACGATGCCCGCGAGAACTCTTTTGAATCTGTTTTTCATTTGAAAACCTCCATACTTTTATTTCAACCGCAAAAGCGGTTGATTACGAAACGGAAAGACGGATTTTGTAGTCGGCCATTCCGAGGTAAGCCTTGGTATCCTTGTTGTAATACCGAATCGTCGCCATCACGCTGTAATTCCCGGATGAAACCTGACGGGACAGGGTAAGCCCGTCGATGTGCTGCCCCGGATAGATCGGCGCGGATTTCGCCACGGTTTCGCCGTTCAACACGATTTCACACTGCATAATGACGGTGTTGGAGGAGGGATTCTCCACTTCCCATGTACCGGTGCTGCCTTTCGCACCGCTGGAAAAGGAAGCCTGCGCGCTTACCTTGTCGGTGACGGTGACTTCCTGCTTTTGAAGCCGGGACAGGATTTCCTGCCGTGACGGGGTGCTGCCGCTTCCCGGCTCCGCGCTCCCGGTATCGTCCAGAGACCGAACGGACGATGAAGAAGCGGAACTGGATGGCGACGGGCACGGGCAGGGATAGGGATGCTGATTTCCGCAGCTTCGCAGCAAGAGCAGCAGGAGAAGCAGCAACAGCAGAAGAATCGCAAGAATGTACGGCCATTTGCGCTTTCGCTTTTTATCCTCCTTTTTACCTTTACTTTCGTTGACTTGTTCAGTTGTCATGCGGTTTCCTCCATTCATTCAGACATAAAAAAAGGCGCTCCTTTCGGAACGCCTGAAACGTCGTGTATTATCTCTCCTGATCCCGCTGCCGTCTTTTCTGCCATCCGTCCAGCAGCCGGATAATGACCTGCTCCATCTGCTGCGGGGTATACGATTTTGGGAAATATTTTTGGAGCTTATCCGCCTTAATGGTCAGGTCGTTTTTCTCCGGCTTCTTCTCCTCCGACATGATGGCAAGCATACTGTCCTCGTTGAGATGCCCCTCCTGACTGAATTTTTTCAGCCGCTGGGCCTGCGAGAGCGAGGGGGTGGCCTGTTCGCTTTCGATGGTGTCCAGTAAAAGCGTCTGTTCCTCCGGCTTGAGGTACGACAGCTCCACGGCGGGGGTCATGGCGATTTTTTTATCGTCCACCATCTGTTGAAGTTCCGGCGACAGCTCGTTCAGCCGGATATATCGGCGCACAGTATCGCCACTGATATTGGCTCCTTTCGCTATTTCATCATCACTACGGAAATTAGCCGCAACTTGCGGCACATTTTCTTTGGATGGTCGTCCAGCCTGCCGCCGTATGGCCTCCAGCTTCATTTTGTACGCCTTGGCCCGTTCGCTCGGCAGGATATTTTCACGCTGGATGTTGCTGTCAACCATGATAATGGTCGCGGCGTCATCGTCCAGATCGCGGACGATCACCGGCATGGTGGGAAGCCCCGCTAGTTCGCAGGCGTGTTTGCGCCGGTGGCCGGAAATCAGCTCATAGCCGCCGTCCGCGCGGGAACGGACGATGGCGGGAACCAATACGCCGTATTCCTTGATACTTTCCACGGTTTCTTTCATGGAATCATCGTCCCGTACCTGAAACGGATGGTCGGGGAACGGGTGCAGCTCCGAAAGCGGCATATCCGTGACCTTTTCCCGCTTGGCGTCCTCGCGGGTTTCCTCCGTGGAGAAAATATCATCGTAGCTGTTCAGACTTATGTTTTTGGCGCTGCTTTTCAATCTTCAACACCTCCTTCGTCAACTCCCGGTACGCTTCGGCGACCTTGCCCTTCGGGTCGTGAGCGAAAATACTCCTGCCCTCCGCGCTGATTTCGGCGGCGCGGACGGAATGGGGAATTTCCACATCAAATACTTTCAGCTTTGAGCCGTAGGTATCACGCAGCAGGGCGCTGATTTCTTTGGCGTAGTTGGTACGGCTGTCCACCATTGTCAGCAGAATGCCGTCAATTTTGAGCTTCGGATTGATCTGCCGCCGCACCTTGTTGATTGTCTGCAAAAGCTGTTCGAGGCCCTTGGCCGGTAGATACTGCGCCTGAACGGGAATAAGAACGCTGTCGGCTGCGGCCAGCGCGTTGACGGTCAGCATCCCCAGCGTTGGGGGACAATCCAGAAGCACGTAGTCGTATTGGCGCTTCACGCCGTCCAAATATTGCTTCAGGACCTTCTCGCGGCTCATGGCGTTGACGAGCGAAACCTCCATTCCGGAAAGTTCGATGTTGGCGGGCATGAGATCGACGCCCTCGTCATGATGCAGAAGTCCCTCCCTTGGGTCTATGGCTTCATCCGTCAGCACCTTACCCATCACCGTCGCCAGCGTCACAGACAGTTGGTCGGGCTGGGAATTGCCCAAACTGATGGTCAGGGAACCTTGCGGATCGCTGTCCACCAACAGCACCTTTTTCCCTTCCTGCGCCAGCCCGATGCCGAGGTTGGCGCAGGTCGTGGTCTTGCCGACGCCGCCCTTTTGGTTGGCAACGGCAATTACGTTTGTCATTCGACTTTTCACCTCCCGCTGAAATAAAAAAGGACGTTCCATAAGCAGGAACGTCCTAAAATGATATGCAATTCGTCATTCAGCCGGGTTTTTCAGGTTTGAGAGAGGGTTTGGCCGAGAGCCACTTCGCCGCAAACCCGCATGAATACTGAGCTTTTGCTTCTTCATTTTCACCTTCCCGAATAACGCATGTTCAATGTTCTTTTTTCAAGGTACAGGCTCTATGGAAATTATCCCATAGCGGACAACGAAATGCAAATGTGTCGGGGGAGGCCTTTATTCAGAAATGGAGCGCAGATAGGCACCTTTGAGCGTTTCCCGCACCTGCTTCATCGCGGTATCGTTCGAGGCGGCGGCAAAGTGCATCGTGACGGAACAGCCGTCAATTTCAGTTTGTAAAATTTCCGGCGCAGAAAGATTGGAGCCAGCAGGCAGATTTACCAGATGCAGTTCTTTGGAAAAGCGCATGAAAATACACTCCTTTCGGGACTTGGAAGATGGAACACCATGCGCCACAAGCGCGGCAACCGGCTTGTGGCGACAAGTCTTCCATCTTCGAGATGAAAGCGCAAATCGTATTTACGAACATCATACCGTATTCTCAGGGCGGCGCTGGGCCTCCCCTCAGCTCTCCCCCGGTATGGGGGAGCATTCAGGCTTATCGGTGGCTTGTGGCGCTTGAAGCGCCCCGGTATCCGTGATACTGCCGACAGGTGGTTTGGCAGTTGCGAGCTGCCCACGCCTTGTTCGCGGTATCCCCCCGCCAAGGGGCGAATGGACGGTATCCTTTTCGCTGCGGGTCATGGCAACCGGCGAACCGCACCGGCATGCGGGAACAAATGTGTCGCTCGTGCCTTAGATGCGATCTGTGTTGACGGGCCTCTCTGGCAAGCCCGCAAGCAGTCATGGCGTTTATCCCGCGTCGCTTCGCCGCAACAGCGGCACACAGCGGAAGGAAAGCCTGAATACTGGATATTCTATTTTCAAGGTGCTGGGCGAGGGGCTGAAAAAACGTCCCTCTATATACCATGAGAAAAATCGGCAAATCGGGAAAAACTTTTTATAGAAATTTCAGCAATTCCTTTCTGATGTACCGCAGACCGCACTGGATACTGATATTGAGAGCACGCTTCGTGATGCCCGCCTCCTTCGCAATCGTCGATTTGCCGACACCCAAAAAGTAGAGGGTGTAAATACGCCGAGCCTGCTTCTTCGGCAAGGTTTCCAGGATCGCAAGGATATGTGTGACCGTTGATTCACGATCAAAAACATATTCGACAGACGGCTCCTTGTGTAATATGGCCTCCTCAATGCCGTCGTCTTGGTCAAGGGAATATTGCGCCTTATTGTAGAATCTGCGACGCTGGTAAGCTCTCTCATTCTGCTCCGACGCGATAAAAGCATCTGCCACCTCGTCCGAGACTTCGATGAAACTGTCGGTTGCATAAAGAGAAGGGTAATAATCCCGAAGATTAATGGTTGTCATTTTGATTTCTCCGTTTTGATGTTCTGGGTGGGAACAAACCAAAACAGAGAAGGCGGTGATCGGCAACCCGGATGTCCTGTTATTTCGCGTTGATCAAAATGGACAATAAAAAATGCCGGACAGCAAGTTTACGACTTGCTGCTCGACATTTTTCGACACTATCAGGAGCTGAATGCTGATTGAAAAATTAATTATAATTTTATTTGATGATGCTTCAGATTCTTTGGAATAAAGACAATTTTCTACCAAAGCAGTCATTTTAATTAACCACTGAAACAACTTGCTCACAAAACCGCCCCCCAAATGCCACTTATAGCGACACGCCGGGAACCGACATGCATGTCATAATTGAACCAACTGTTTGCCCAATATTAAAGCGAGGCTAAAGCGCATAGCACCTTAGCCTCGCTCTATACAGGAGTTTCATTTAAAAAAGCAGGTAAACCACATCAAGTTTCAGATTGTCATTTTGCATTTAGTTCCATACGGAGCGTCGCTTAGTTTCTTTGCACAATGGCCTGATTTCCCAAGCCCTTCAAACTTACATTGTTTTTGTAAAATGGTGTATTATAGGCTAAGTTGGTTTTCACGTTGTTATTACCTGATTGTGTTATGTGGTTGACGAGAGATATGTCGAACCGCATTTCTCCATTAAATGCTTTTTATAAGTTTCAACATCAAAATAAGCCTGCCGGATGCGAAAAATCACTTCCGCCTGATCCACATGCATTAAGTATAGCTCAAAAGCAATTTCATACAACTCATCAAGTCTTTTTTCGTACTCCAACTGCAAAATGTGCTTTGCATTTTCAGAGATCAACCACTTCTCACTGTGGTATACATAGATTATATTCTGATCTTTCAGAATAGTATACGATTTTTGCACGGTGTTCACGTTTATATTCAAGTGAGACGCCAATGTGCGCAAAGACGGTAATACCGTATCGGTCTTCCAAATATCCAATAAGATGAAATGCTCAATCTGCACAATGATCTGTTTGAAAAGCGGAACGGAAAGTTTTTTGTCAATATGGAACGCCTCACAGATATCTTCCATCACGGTTACTCCTGCGCCCGAATCTCATCGACGATTGGCGCGCGCAACATCTCGCGGATAGAGGAATACCCGGCGAGCAGGCCCAGTCCAATGGAGAAGAGGAATGACAGAAGCAGAAAAATCGCCGGCGATTGTGCATCTGCGGAGATAATGTACCCAAATTGTTTTAACAGCAAAAGCTGGATGGGATAACCGATAATGCCGCCCCATATGGAACCAATCAGTCCATACAGGCCGCATTCCAGCAGCAGCATGCGCAGAAGCTGCCCTTTGTCCATACCCACCGCGCGGGACATGGCGATCTCCCGCTTACGCCCTTGCAGGTTGGCGTGCACCGTGTTGAAAATATTGATGCAGCAGATCAGGATAATGACCCCCGCAAACCCATAGACGAAAATCTGCATGATGAGAAACATATTTCGGCTGGTTTTGGAGCTTTGGTAGTCTGAGGAATAGCCAAGCCCAGCCGGTCTGGCAACCGTCTGTGCCAGATTCTGCATTTGGGCATCGGCTTTGTCTTCGGCTCCTTTGACATATCGAATACGCAGCGACAAATCGGCCGTTTCGGAAGAAGAAGTCCACTCATATGGGTCATACTGTGCCGCCCGCTCCTGCGGCACAAGAATGTAGCCTTCGGCGTTATATGCATACCACGGCTTTTCCGCCAGAACGCCCGCGATTTTTACAATAAAATCTCGTGAGAGGAGCGGTGTGCTCATCCGGTGCTGTGAAAGATTAAACTGAAGCGTGTCACCCACCTGATAATCGGCAAAGCGCAGCGTCGTAATGCGGCCTCGGCCCGAAGTCAGCGTTTCTGTCTGGCAAAAGAGCACGCCGTTTGGCATGGCAAGCAATTCGTCATAAGTGGGCGCTTTTCCCGTAAACTTTAAAGTTTTGTAATTTTGCCGGTTGATGCTCAAAATATTGACCCCGGCCAGCAGGGTGTCACTTTGCGATTTGTCCACGCGGCTCGTTCCTGTAAACGCTTTATAAGCCTCCAAGTATCCGGACGGAACCCTCTTGATCGGTATTTGCATGGAAAAGGTCGATTCGAATGTTCGCTGGACGGCGGCCACATATGGGCTCTTTGCCGCCTCGCTTTCCAAGGTGTTCAGCGCCGTGGTGGACTGTGGCTGTCTGATGTCGTCCAAAAAAAACTGGTAATCGCAGCTCATCCCGTTGACAACATTCTGAATGGACGCGCCGATGCCGATGGTGAATCCGCCCACCGCAAAGAACAGCACCACGCTGACGATGACGGACAATAGCGTCGTGCGAAACCGCTTGGGGTTACGCCGGATGTTTTTGGCCGCCAGCAGGGCGGGAAAACCGAACAGTTTGCCCAACACACGGCCACGCCTGTTGTGCCGAATACGATCATCCCGATAGGTTGCTCCGCCGCGCACCGCCTCCACCAAAGAGACGCGTGTGCCGGTGCGGATGGGTCCGGCAGCGGAAAGCAGCACGGTGAGCAGGCTCAAAGCAGCGGCAGCCCCGAAAGGCCACGCGGACACCGCCAACGCAAAATGGCCGAATTCATTTGGGTCTATGCTGCGGATGGCATAGGTGACGATACCGATGGCCAGCGCGCCGCCGCCAAACCCAACTGGCAGCGAAATGCCCCAAAGAATGAGCGCCTCGGAAAGCACCAAATGGCGTACCTGACGCGGCGACGCGCCCAAACACCGCAGCGTGCCGATCTGCCCGATCTTTTCCGAAACCGACATGGCAAATGCATTGCGGATCACCAACGACGCCACCAAAAGAATGACAATCGCCAAAATCAGAAAAACAGAGATGAAAATCGTCCGGATACGGGTGTTGCTGGATTGCCCCAGCCAGTCTACCAGACCATTTTCATGGATGTTGTCTTTGGAAATCCCCGCCGCCAGCACCGCTTTCACGACGGAATCATAAAAGGGCAGCCCCGACTTGATCTGCACATAAGCGGAATAAGTATGGCCGCCACCGGACGGCAGTGTCGTAACCGCCTCCTGCGCCGCGCTCCACTGCCATTGTGCGGAACCCACACGGTAAAAGCCGACCACGGTAAAGGTGCGCGTGCCGGTTTGTGTAAACGTCTTATCAAACTTCTGGCCAGATCCATTGGCAGACTCCGCGTAGGCGTATGTTCCCACCGGAAGGGTAACGCTGTCTCCCATTGCGGGTGCGGATGCAAATAGAGAAAGTGCTCCGGTACTGAGCGCAATTTCGCCGCTGCTTTTGGGCATGCGGCCCTTGGTGAGCGTAAAGGGCAGCATAGAACGCGCCGCCGCATCCGTTTCCCGAAGGGTTAAATACGGCTTTGCCTGCACCGCTGTGTTGCGCAGTTTGTCTTCTAAAAATAGGGCGGTATCCTCCGCCGTAATACCTGCCCTTTGAAACAAGACGTTGTGTGCCAACGTCTGCGCCTGCGCCTCTGTCTGGATGCCTGTGATCTGATAATGCCAGCTTCCGGTGCTTGCCGTCGCGCTCTGAATCTGCATGTTCTGAAAGCTGGAGATGAGCATGCCGGTGCCCGCCACCAGCGCGACCGCCAGCGTGATGCCGATTGCGGTGAGGATGGAACGCTTTTTCTGCATGCGCATGTAGCGCAGGCTGAGGCCAAACATGTTCACGCCCGCGCCCTCCCTTCCACCACCTGCCCATCCTGCATGCGGATGACGCGGTCGGCCTGCGCGGCGATGGCAGGATCATGCGTGATAAGGATGAGCGTCTGTCCGAATTTGCGCACGGAGTTTTTGAGCAGCGTGATGATCTCGCGCCCATTTTGCGTGTCAAGGTTGCCGGTCGGTTCGTCCGCAAGCACGATGGCGGGTTTGTGGATGATGGCACGCCCGATGGCGACGCGCTGCTGCTGCCCGCCCGAAAGCTGGTTGGGCAGATGATTTCGCCGCTCGGTCAGCCCCAGCGTGTCGATCAGTTCGTTCAAAAATGCCGGGTCCGGCTCTTTGCCATCCAGCGAAAGCGGCACCTTGATGTTTTCTTCCGCTGTCAACACCGGGATGAGGTTGTAAAACTGAAAAACAAAGCCGATCTTTCGCCTTCGGAAGACGGAAAGCCCTTTTTCGCTTTCTTTGTAGATGTCTCGGTTTTCAATCAACACTTTGCCGGAGGTGGGCAGATCCACTGCGCCCAACATGTGCAGCAAAGTAGACTTGCCGCTGCCGGAAGCGCCCGCGATGGCGACAAATTCACCCTGTTCCACCTCGATATTCACGCTTTTCAGTGCCTGTACGGCGGTCTCCCCCTTGCCGTACACCTTGCACAAATCCTTTGTCATGACAATACGCATCTGCAATTCGCCCCTTCTCCTGATCCTATTTTCTTGCCCGCACCTCCATTTTGACGCGCTTATCTTATTTTAAAGTGAATTTCAGGTGAAGATTTCTTAAGATTGGGACGGAGGAAGCTGTTTAAGGAAAGTCACAATAAAGGCGCTGCCTTGTCCCGGCGTGCTGTCCGCGAAAATCTCACCGCCGTTTTTTTCGATCAGTTCTTTGGCAAGAGAAAGTCCGATTCCGGCATTTTGCGTATGCGCGCCGCCTTTGCGGTAGAATCGCTCGAAGATGTGCGGGATTTCCTCCGGCGTGATGCCTTCGCCGTTATCCTTCACGTGCACCGATACCGTTAGCGGCGTTTCTTCCGCGCGGATCATGACCGTGCCGCCTGCGGGCGTGTGCTCCAGCGCGTTTTTAATCAAATTGGCCAGTGCTTCAGCCACCCATTCCGTATCGTGCCTGAAATGCAGATCAGGGGAAACCTGTGCGTCCAGACGAATCTGTTGCCGCTGTGCCCATTCGGTAAAGGGCTCGACGGTCTCCTCGACTGTGTCCACCAGATAGGCATCGCGTAGGTTCATCCGTATTGCCCCCGCTTCCACGCGCGCCATTTTCAGCAAACCCTGTACCAGCCAGTCCGTGCGCTCGATCTGCCGTTTGCTGCGCTGCAAAAAGTCCACGCGCTGTTCAGTCGATAAGTCAGGCTTTGAAAGCAGGATGTCACAGTACATCCGCAAGCCCGCCAAGGGCGTTTTGATCTGATGAGAAATGTCCGAGAGCAGGTTTTTCAAAAAGTTCTTGTCTTTTTGAAGCGCCTGCACATGAAAATCCGCGCGGCGTGCCAGAGCGGAAACCGCTTCTTCTAAAGCAGCGTAATCCCCATCCTCCCGGTTGGATTCGGCATCAGAAAACTCACCCGAAGCGATCTTCTGCGACAAGCCGCGGAACTTGCGGTTCATGCGGACAGCATAGCCTCCAAACACCGCAAGAGCGGCCAAAAACAAAGCGACGGCGCACGCGGCAAACGTGAGTATCTGCCGGTCAAAAATCTGCTGGTAGGTGCGGCTGGCAGCAAGCGGCAGCTCTTGATTGTAACTGTAAGGTGCAAGCAGATTTTGACCAGCGTCCAAGTCCGCCGACGTCGTTTCCCCGGTGAGGATAGAGAGCGATTTTGTCGGTTGGCCGCGCGCCATGCCGCCCGCCAGTGCGATATCCTGCCGCACGAGCGCCGCCGTCATGGCCTGTCCGTTTTGCCACAAAACCATGAGAGCGGTCATCGTTAGCACGGCAAACAGAGACAAGAACAGCAAAAATGTACGTCGAAATCCTTTGCTTCTCCAAAGATTCATGTCGCATGCTCCTCTAACCGATAACCCAGCCCGCGCACGGTGCGGATGGAAACCCCGCTGCCTGCCGTACTGAGTTTCTCCCGCAGGTGCCGGATATGAACGGAAAGTGTGTTGTCATCCACGAAATCGCCCTTGCCGTCCCATAAAGCGTCTAAGAGCTGGCCGCGTTTCAGAATCAGTCCCGCGTTACGCGTCAGCAAGGAAAGCAGACGGTATTCCGTCAACGTCAGACGCAGATCCTGCTCTGCCGCAAAAGCGCGCCCCTGTGCGTCATCCAGACGCACACCTCCACAAAATGGTGCTTGAGGCGGCTGTGTGTTCCGGCGGCGCAGATGCGCCCGGATGCGGGAAAGCAGAACATCCAGCTTAAACGGTTTGGTCACATAGTCGTCGCCGCCACCGTCAAGCGCCGTAATAGTATTCGCCTCATCATCACAGGATGTTAAAAATAAGATGGGAACATCCGAAAATGCGCGGATCTCTTTGCAGAGGTCGTATCCATTACCGTCCGGAAGCATGATGTCGAGCACCACCAAATCAAATTTGTTCTTGAAACTGGCTCTGGCTTCGGCGGCACAAGCGGCATGCAACGTTTTAAAACCTTCTTCTTGAAAGGTAAAAAGCAAACCGGCTGCCAGATCAGTATCATCTTCTATCAACAATATGTAGTCCATATTTTTGATTATCCTTCCATATAAATTTCTGATAAAATAACAAAAGTATTTTTATGGTCATAGCATATCACAATATCTTCTGCATGTGCAAATAACTGAACTAACCCGTGTGTGCCCGCGCGCGCAAGCAATGCCTTCGGGTACCCGAAGGCTGCTTGTTGAGGGCATCCCGCCCCCCATCCCCCTGGCAAAAATGGGCCTCGCGGCCATTTTTGCGAACGCCCCTTTCAGGGGCGGCTGTGCATCCTCGCGGACGCCATGAGGTGCGCTTTTGCGCCATGAAATCAAACGCATTTCTCACTGTTTTCCCCGTTCCTGTTCACGCTGCCTGTCCGGCAGATCTACCCGCAAAATTTGATCCACGTTGTGTCAACGCCGATTTGAATTTGCAGGTTTTCGCCAGTTAAAAAATGCATGAAAACAGCGGTAAGGAAATGTTGAAAAATTAGTTTTGGCCCTGCTCGAAAAGGGTGTTGACGATGTGCTGCTTCTGCTTCATGTACTCCTTTCGCTCTTTAAGGCGATAGCTCTCACCCTTGATATTGACAACGGTGCAGTGGTGCAAAACACGGTCTAGGATTGCAAAGGCGATAGTGACGTCGGCGAAGATCTCATTCCATTGGGAAAAGGTCTTATTGGAGGTAAAGATCGTGGAGACTCTCTCATAACGTCTCGCAATCAGTTGAAAAAACAGATTCGCCCCCTGAATATCCATCGGGAGATAGCCAATTTCGTCAATGATGAGCATTTTGTACTTGCCCAGAGTTTTGAGCTTGTCCGGTAGTCTATTCTCAAAATGAGCCTTTTTGAGCTGCTCAATTAGGGTGTGGCAGTTGATGTAATAGGTGGAGAATCGATGCTTGGCGGCAACCAGCCCCAGTGCTGAGGCCAGATGGGTCTTGCCCACACCGGGCGGGCCGAGGAAGACGATATTCTCTCCGTTTTCAAGGAAACGCATGGTAGCCAGTTCTTCAATCTGGCGCTTGTCAATGGAGGGCTGGAAACTGAAATCAAAATCCTCCAACGTTTTTTTGATGGGAAATCCGGACATTTGCACCTGCTTTTCATAGGCGCGTCGCCGTTTTGACAATGCTTCCTCGGCAAAGATATGGTCGAGCACATCTACAACGTTAAGTTCGTCCTTTACAGCTCTTTCAAGATAATTGTCCAATATCTCCAGCGTGTTTTTCATCTTAAGGCTTTCGAGGTTTTCCCTGAGACGTTCCATCGTCAGTTCCGTCATAGCAGCACCTCGTCATACCGGTTCAAATCGTGTTGTTGGATAGGAAGGTCGATGACACTGTCGCCGTCCAGCAGGGTGTTTTCTGTATCAAAGGATTGCTTGACGGTCAGCCTGCGATAATGATGGGCATTGACGACCATGTCTTTTTCTGGTAGGATATTCGGTGCAGGGCAATTTGCTTTCCTTCATAGTAGACAGCAAGCACGTTGTCCAATGCTACGACTGCCACATCTTCGCCGGCGTATTCCGATGGCACGGAATACTGATTACCGCCGTACGAGATGAGGCAGTCTTTTTGTACCCGGCGCAGATTGATTTTGTCGATGATATATTCACGTTTAAGAGGGTTAAGGCCCTCTTTTTTAGTCTCTCGAAGGGAATTTCATTTGTTGTGGCGTGGACTTTCCCATTGACCTTATTACACCATGCGAGGGCCTGGCCATTGAGGTCGTCAAGTGAAGAGTACTTGATGCCAATCATGAAATTATCCCGTACGAACTGTACCGTGCGCTCTATTTTACCCTTTGTCTGGCCTCGGTATGGCCGGCACAGCACATGGCTTGAACCCATAGAATCCGGCGAAATCCTCAAACTGCCGGTTGAGGGTACTGTCTTCCTGCTTCAGCAGCCGTTTGATGACGACCTGCTTCATGTTGTCATACAGAATTTCCTCCGGGTAACCGCCTAAATACCGGAACGCGTTGGCATGGCAGCGGATCAGAGTGTTGGTACTCATGTCGGTCACAAACTCTATGTACCGTGTCCGCGAGTACCCCAAAATGAACAGAAAACAGTACAGCTTTTTCAGCTTCCCATCCTCCGGCACGGTGTGATCCTCAAAAAACGCCCAGTCCATCTGCCCTTGAAGTCCCGGCATCGTTTCAAACCGCACCGTTGCTTTCTCGTCCAACTGTTCCTTCTTGTTTCGCACGTATTCCCGCACGATGCTGTGCCCACCCTCGAAGCCCTGCTCCTGAATTTTCTCCAGTATCCGCTCCGCTGAGTACGGCGCTTCCTCCAGCCATACCGTTATCTGCTCCTTGTAGGGGTCCAGCTTCGACGGCTTCGTTGCGCTCAGGCTGTATACCGGTCGCGCCTCGCTCTCGGCGTATTTCTTCGCCGTCCTCGGGTCAATGTTGTACTTGCGCGCTATCTCTGTGTAGCTCAGTCCTTTTTGCCGGTCGCTTCGGATATCCATCCGGTTTGCTCCTTCCATTTTGACACCCTTTCCGCCTGCTGCTTAACAGACAGATTTGAGTGTACCATATTGCATCCCTTTCCGCTGCAAACCTACATTTTTTGACCGGCGTTTTTCTTCATTTTATCACTGGCGCTGACAGTACGAAAGTGCATCCTTTCCGCCCATATTTCCCTTGAACCAATGCCAGAAACCGTTGCTGATTTTGAGACTGCCGTGCGTGGTCGTGCTGTATTCATGGGGGCCGGTGCGTACCAGCTCGTCCGGCTCGTATCGCTGCATATAGGAAAGCAAGTCCCATTCTTTGGCGCGGGCAATCTGTTCCTTGTTAACGCCGGGCAATTGGCCCTCCTTTTGACATTCAAACTGCTTTACACCGAATGCCGCGCATAGTATAATAAGGGTATTATAAGCATACAATGATGATACAAGTGGAGGTGCAGCTATGACGATCAAGCCATCGGCGGCAATTCGTAAAAATTACAATGAAATTGCGGAACTCTGCAAAACTTCCGGCGAACCGATCTACCTGACCCGAAACGGGGAAGGCGATCTCGTCGTGATGGACATTGAGACGTTTGCCAGACGGGAAAGCATGCTCCGCCTACGGGAGCGCCTTGTGGAAGCCGAAGAAAGCCGACTGAATGGCAATGCGGGCCATTCTATCAAGGATGTTGCCGCTTTGATGCAAAAAGCCGTTCAGGAGACATTGCATGGAAGCCGACAATAAAAAATACAAGGTGATCGTATCAGACGGCGCGACACAGATGCTCGTCACGCATGCGCGTTTTTTGGCAAAAGTCAGCGAAAAAGCAGCTAACGACCTGATTGCCGAATTTACTGAAAAAGCAACATCCCTCGAATCTTTTCCCGGACGTAATCCCTGGGCAGATGATCCGAATCTGCCGGAAAGGAAATATCGGAAGCTCCCATTGGGAAAATGGCTGCTGATGCTTTATCAAGTCCGGTCGGATTCCGTTTACATTGATTATGTGGTGGATTGCAGGCAGGATTATGGTTGGTTGAAGTAACTTTGCTGTGTGGAACGACCTGCATAAATATCCGATCCGGTTCGTTTGAAATGCGAACGGGATCGGATATTTTATATTGCTCTTATAAAAAGCCGGATTTACCGTACCCCGGCTATGAAATCCTCCATTGTTTCGTTGAAATCCAGTGCATAAACATGCATAAAATACGCAAAAGCTGCGTCGTTTTGAAATTCAGTTTTCAATTTGCTGGTGAATTCAAGGCCGATTTGACGATATAAAATCTGCAATACGCCGAACATCTCTGCGTATCGTTTTTCCTCATCCAGAAACGAAAACAGGGAACGGAGTCGGTTAATCAGTTCTTCATCGTCTTGCGCGATCTCCCACACGGTTTCCACAAATGGCTGCACGACTGCATTGGCGGTCAAAACCAGTTGCCCTGTGTCAATCAAAGGGGCAGGGGAGGCCTTGCTTTGAATCGGTTTTTCCTTCATAAAATGATCCCTCCATTTACAGTCAGAGGGCATCTGAATTTATGTGGGAGGCGAACCCTTCGCGGTCGATGTGGCTACACCCCACGCCGTATACATTTTTATGCATATTGTTTTTCCAGAGTGTGCGTTTTTTCGGTGAGGCAGTTCTCTGGAATGGCGCGGTGAAATCCGGGACAAAAAGAAACAGCCAAACGCATTTTTTGCATTTGACTGTAAAAGTTACACAAAATATTGCAGGCGATCCCGCTGTACTGTTCAATATTCGTATAAGATTTTTAACGAAAACTGAACACTGCGCGAGAGCGTACGGTTCGCATCCGTAAGGTCAAGAGGTGGTTGTAAAACCACAAAGCGGACTTGAGCGAAACTTCCACGGTAACCTGTCTCACCACATACAAATTCCCCTTGGTTTCGAAGTCACAGATTTTATTTGGGTTTTCGCCATCCCCCCAGGGTGGTTTGAAAATATAGCACAGTTCCTCACAATTTCATATGGGGGTGTAGCTCAGCTGGGAGAGCGTACGGTTCGCATCCGTAAGGTCAGGAGTTCGATCCTCCTCATCTCCACCACAATTCGTCTGAAAAGTCTGATTTTATCAGGCTTTTCAGATTTTTTATGCCCATTTTTAACGTTTATTCCCCACTTTGATAAAAACAAGGGGTCCGTCCCTGCATCGTAGCAACCAGATTCCTTACGCCGACCAGATGGATCGCGCGTTTCAGATTATACGCAAGAAAGCTCAGCCCCAGTTCCGCCGTGGCTTTTTCCTCGCCCTGCAGAGGAAATAATGCGCGCCATGATACCTTTTTACGCGCACCGGATTGGTTCTCCCCCAATATAATCTTCGACGCAATTCAGCAGCAGGGCAAGCTGCTTCCGACCGGTCCCTCCGCTTGAATGACGGCTCTTAAAGGAGATTAGGAGTAGGCATTTACACCCAAAAAGTAATTACTTTTCCAACAGTAAAAATCATTTGAAATGATTTTACAATAAAATTTGTAATTACAATCTATTTGTGTTAAAACAGAAGGTAGTATGAGCATGTCGTGTCCAGAGGAGGAAGTGTAATGCCGGACAAGAAAACCTCGCCCCCCAAGGTGCCGATAATGGAGCACTTGAACATAGCCGAATTCAACCGAGGACAGTCCTCGCGTTTGCTAAAGGAACTGGCCGCCGCAGACAAAACAGCCTACATTCAGAAGAACGGCAAACCCATAGCGGTAGTGATGTCCTATGAACGCTATCTGCGCCTATGCGAGAAAGGAGTCGATATCAATGAGTATTAACATTTCGGAGAAATCCAACTTCATATGGAAGATAGCCGACATCCTGCGCGGCGACTTCAAGCAGAGCGAGTATGGCGACGTCATACTGCCGTTTACCGTGCTGTGTCGTCTGGATAGCGTCCTCGCCCCTACCAAGGAGCGCGTCATGGAGATTCATAGGCAAGGAATGTTCAAGACGGAGTACGCAAAGTTGGCGGGGTTCAAGAGCATTACAGGCGGTCTGAAGTTTTACAACATCAGTGAATTTACCTTCGCCAAGCTAAAGGACGATGCTGCAAACATCGCCGACAACCTGACCGACTACATAAAAGGCTTCTCCGAGAACGCGCGCATGATTTTGGAGTCCTTTGACATATATTCGCAGATTGCCCGCTTGGACAAGGCAAACTTGCTCTATCTTGTTGTGACCAGATTCGTGGACGATATAGACTTGCACCCCGACCGCGTTTCCAACAACGAGATGGGATACATCTTCGAGGAACTTATCCGCAAGTTCTCCGAAATGTCCAACGAGACCGCCGGCGAACACTTCACCCCGCGTGAGGTCATTCGTTTGATGGTCGCCATGCTGTTTGATCCGGATATGCGCCTTATCACCGAACCAGGGTTCATGGCGAAGCTGTACGAAAACAAGACGCAAAATTTGATACAATTCAACGATTGCCCTCTGAGGGGTGTCGCTTGAGGTTTAGGGGTGTCGGTTTTACAGGAGAGGTATAGGAGTAAAGGAAAACGCCACATAGTATTGGAGGATGGCATGGCCAAGGACACTTATGTAAAAGATAAAAAGAAAATGAACTTCCAAAGCGTTGAGTCGATGCAGGGAGTCGTGAATGTCGTCAATGAAGCAGCAGCGGCTTTAAACGATAAAAATCGTACTATAAGAGAAAGCGCAATTCCTGAGGTTCTGGCGGGAGCACTTGGTGCCGGGATAGGTGGTGTCGGTTCCTTTGCCGCTCTTTATGGTCTTGGTGTAGTTGGTCTGTCTGCTGCGGGCATCACTTCTGGGCTTGCAGCAGCAGGAGCAGTTGTCGGCGGTGGAATGGTTGCTGGCGTTTTTGTCCTCGCTGCTCCGGTTGCAGGACTTGCTGCTGTCGGTGTTGGAGTTGCTTCTGCGCTTAAAAATAAGCAGCTGAGACAGGAAAAGGAGCGTCTGTACAAAGAGGCGCTCGCTAAACATGAAGCAATCATCAGGGAAATGAAAAAAGAAGCACATGCCGATAAGGAGAGAATGGATTATCTTCAAAGTTTGAATATTATGCTTCAACGCGCGATTAATGATCTTCGTGCGGATCTTGGTATAGCTTCATGAGTAAATTTGAATATTCAGAAATTGAGCGGCAGATAAATACTGTACTGGCTCATCAGGATAAAGAGCTCCGCGAGATTAATCGACCAGATCATTCCGAAATTGACGCCCGAATATCTGAGAGCGAAGAGCTTTTAAAAAATCTTGAATACGGGGATCAACTTGCTTCTTTAAGGACATCCGGTCTGCAAGTTCCTGCCGAACAACCACACAAGGTTATGGTGGTTCCTTCTTGGGAGAACTTATGCAAAGAAGCCGAGGCGCATGTCGGCACAGGACATGATCTGGAGGAACTATTCACGCCAGAGGAGCTTTTGAGTAATGAGTGGGCAGGTCATCAGCTGAATTACGAATACAATCAGTTGTATCATCTGGATAAATACGACATTGCCATATGTGTGGCAGCTGGTCTGCTCGGTGCTGCTGCAGACATACTTCTCATTGGAATACCGCAGAAAACACCGGAAGGTCTCAAGGGCGGTACTCTTGCCAACTTTATCCGCGATCAATTTGACAAGAAGTTCCCGGAAGAAGAAATGGAGAAGCTTGCCAATTCCAAGGTCAGCAAAGTTCCTTATGATGCCCAGGATAACCGGAACACGAAGATATACGTTGATGGATTATCGGCTTACTATCACAGGCTGATGTCCTTGGGGCATGATCCTCTGCTGGGATTAATCTTTGGAGTGTCGGATATTCTTACCGGGAGAATGACCACGATTGGCAGGACGGGTAAGATCGTCTCGCAGGTCATGGAGAACTACGCTGATCGCAAGGAAAGCGACATATTCGCGGCTATTGCAAAGCAGATCATTCATTACAAGTCTGACATAATAACATCAATGGGATTACCGGCACCAATGATGGCATTGTTCAATTTGATGCAGTTTGGATCAATTAGCGAGGAGGAGCAGACCATCGCAGAGATTGTACAGGGAATGTATTATGAGGGTTATGACTTCATCCATTTCTGTACGCTTTCAATTCCAGTGATGATTGTCGAGGTTGTGACGCGAATTGGGTACTCGATTAAACGGATCAAGGAGGGACATAGCGTAAAAGAATCTATTCCGTTTTCTACAAATCGAGACAAGAATCCAAAACTGACGACGATGTTGTTTATCGGGCATTCAGCCGCTACTGCTGTAAATGCAGGAAAAGTTTTCTTCACCAAGAATCCTATGGCCATCAATTATCCGCAGTGGATAGCCTTTGCAAAATACTCGTACCAGCAATTAAAATGGGTGATTCTGGAGAAACCGAATGCACGAGATGCCTATGTACGTGGGATTATCGACGAGGAACTTAGAGAAGTTATTGAATCAGTGGATAAGACATTTGATGATGTTTCCGCTGATTACATAGTTGTTTTTGAATAAAGTGAAACGCCTGGCCACGGGTTTAGCTCAGACAGTCAGGCACTTTTTGAATTGATATTGTTTTGGAGATTATTTGATCCAATCTCCCATAAGCATGGTCAAACCTTCAGAAATCATTCCAAATTCTTCTACATTTTTGCCTTGTGAATCCACATCAAAATATTGTTTTATTACATTATGAAGGGCAAGACCAAGATCAAACTGAAAGGATCTCTTCTTTTGCGGCTCCAAAGCAAAAAATTGTTCTTTAGAGATGTTGTTAATTAATAGCGTGTCCAGTAAATATTCCTTATAATCGATGTTTTCGGTCTCGTGTTTGGAATAAGGGAAACGGTCTGTTCTTGTCCACAGGTAATGAGTCAAGTCAGGAGAAGGAAGAGAGTCTTTCATTTCTTCAAATTTTCTATCATATTCCCCAGCAAGATAAGTAGGATCAACATTAAGAAATTTCCCGATGCGGTCAAGTAGTTCCGGACTCATTTCTCCGGCACTGAGACTTCTTTGAATTGTTTTTCCGCTGCGATCAATTTGGGGCTGTTCACCAAGTTCTTCTACAGTATATCCCTTTTCATGGATTATTCTTAAAAAGCAGTCTCTGCTGATTGGTACTTTTTCTGATTTTTTGTTAGCCATAATTCCTCCGGACATTATTGACCTTTTTTGTCAGTTGTAACAGACATTATTGTCTGGTAACATGATAACAGAAACAAGAGCAGATATCAATGATGATACCTGCGTAATAAAAAAACGGAGGATGTATTTATGACAGAATATGATGTAATTCAGAATGATTCAGAATTCGATGCATATGAATTCAACGCTCAGGTTATACAGAATCAGATTCATAAGGCTGGGAGTAGCCTTTATGCAGTATCTAAGAGTAAGTATGATCAGAAGGCAAAGCTGATTGAGGAAGCCAAAGATATGACTACAAAGGAAAAACTTGAGGCACTTGATCAGAACTATGATCGTCATGCACAGGAAGTTTGGCAAGGAGTTATCATTTTTGGAGCGATGAGTCTTGGAGTTGTCGGGTTAGCAACAGGTGGTCCTGCTATTGTAAAAAATGTACAGCGTTTAATCGCATGAGAGAAAGCCTGACCACCAGCACTTCGTCGGCAGTCAGGCCTTCTTTAGGCTTTGATTTCCTGTCCATTGCGGAAGGTGAAGCGGATGTCGTCATTGGCGTAGATCGTCAGGTGATCGACGAGTCCGTTGAAGGCATCGAGGGAGAATTCCGTCAGGCTCTCGGGCGTGTTTTCGAATGCCTTGAGGAAGTCCTCGTACCCGGCTTTCCGGGATTGAGTTTCTTCGATTTTTGCGGTGAGCTCTTCGATGCGGGTCTTGAGCTTATCGTACCGGTCGGCAAGGTCGTCGTAGTGCTTCTTATAGGCGTTCTGGTCGAGAGCCGTCCGGGCGTTCTCCACGATGTTTTGCTGCACTGCGTCCGCCACCATCTGTGCCTCATCCAGGAGCCGGTCGCGCTCGGCTTCCAGTTCGTCGGTCTTGAAGAGGAACGGTAGCATCTCTTTGCCGTTGGCGATGACCTCGGCTTTTGTTTCAAGCAGCTTGTTCACCGCCGAGAGGAACGCGGTTTTCACTTCGCTGTCGTCTATGGCTGGCGTGGTGCATTTCTTGCAGCCATCGTATTTATGGTTACAGCGCCAGATAGTTTTCCGATATTTGCTGTTGGAATGCCAGACCTTGGAGCCGTAGAAGGAGCCGCACTGCCCGCAGCGGATTTTGCTGGAGAAGACGTGTACGCCGCTGTGGTACATGATGCCGTTGCCGCGCTTCTTCATCTCGCGCTGGACCAGGTCGAAGGTCTCCGGTGCGATGATCGCTTCATGGTCGCCTTCCACGTAGTACTGCGGGATTTCGCCCTCGTTGACCTTCGTCTTTTTCGTGAGGTAGTCGACTGTGTAGGATTTCTGCAGCAGGGCGTCGCCCTTGTATTTCTCGTTTCCGAGGATGGACTTGACGGTACTGATGCTCCAGTGATCCTTGCCGCCGGGTGTCTTGATGCCGTCATTGGTAAGCTGCTTGGCGATGCCGTTGTAGGTCAGGCCCTGCAGGAAGAGCCGGTAGATGCGGCGGACGGTTTCTGCCTCCTCTGGGTTGACGATGAGCTCGCCATTCGGACCGCGGTCGTAGCCGAGAAACCGGTGGAACGGAACCGTCACCTTGCCGTCTGCGAATCGCTTACGTTGTCCCCAGGTGCAGTTCTCGGAAATGCTACGGGATTC